>NZ_CP071632.1:2470833-2771250 GCF_017357385.1 Rhizobium sp. NZLR1
TTGGGGCGCTCAGCCGGGCATTCGCTTTTCATCGGGGCTGGCGAAGACCGATGCCGGCATCGGCCCTGATGTCATCAGCGTGAAATCGAAGGGCGCCTTCAGGTCCGGCCCGAGCACATATTGCCGGTGGACGCGCAGCTGGTCCTTGCGGATCTTGCGATAGTGTTTGCGCGTCAGCATCTGCTTGACGCGGATCAGGATCATTTTTGCCTCAGGTGCATCCCCATGGCCACACACGGAAACGACGGGCACCTTGTAGAAATTGATCGAGTCCGTCAGACACTGCACGTCGAGCCAGGAAATGTCCTCGCACCGGGCAATCAGCCCGACGCGGGCACGCAGCTGCGTTGCCGATGACAGCAGCGCGCATTGCAGGATGGCGCTGCCGAGGGTCGCAAACACCACGCGCTTGCCCTTGAAGATCTCCGGCTCCCTTTCCAGCAATATGCCGATGACATGGGCGGCGACGTTCGACCCCATGCTGTGCGAGGAGATCACATATTCGTCCGCCTCTTGCGCCAGCGCCTTGCGCACGGCAGCCGCCCGGTCTTCCAGCCAGTCGTTGAAATCCGTCCGGTCCATGCGGCCGAGCGCCACCGCCATTTTCCAATCGGCAAACAGATGCAGCGTATGGAAGCGTTCGGAAAACGGCAGGAAGGCGAAGATGAAGAAGCAGAGCGCGAGCGGCCCGCTCCACAGCATGTGCCACGGCGAAAAGCCGAGACCATAGGGCAGCACAGCGATTTGCACCGTCAGCGCAATCGCCAGCGCCGTCAGCATGAACGGAAAGAGGAAGAATAGGCCGAAGCGCCAGGCATGGCGGAAATATCCCCGCATGCCGCCTTCCAATATGATCTGGGCGCAACTGCGGAAACCCGTAATGATCTGGCTCAGCGTATTGCCGCCGCGCAGCCGGCTTACCAGCGCGTCGTGATCGACCATGTGGATCCAGCTCTTCGTCTGCCAGCCAGGAGAACCAGTGCCTGCCTCGGGCGCCGTGCCGGCTGCCTCGGGCGCCGTGCCGGCTGCCTCAGGCGCCGCGTCAGCGGCTGCCTCGGGCGCCGCGTCAGCGGCTGCCCCGCTGCCCGTCGTGACCTCGAAACTGAGGGGATCGCTTCCCGCTGCGGGCGCCCCCACCTCAACTGAATAGCCCCAGACGGCAGCACTCTGCTTGGCAGAACGTTCGTAACGCGCCCTGTGGGCGGCGCCGTCAAGCGGCTCAAATCCGGCGAAGTGTAGGACGACCCGCTTTTCGATCAGTTTCATTCCACCTTCCGGCCGGGCGAATGGCCGGCATGTTGCTTGTGATCCTCGCTGCTTTGCCGCTGATATCGGCAAAAAAGCAGCTCCGGCCTCGAAGCCGTCTTGCTAACGGAACTCTTCCGGAATTCAATAGCACCCATGTCGTTTCCACCACGAACGGAGGGGTTTTGTGGCCGATCTCGTCAAAGAATTGATATCAGGCGTCGTCGATAGCGTGCTGAAGGAAATCCTCAAGAAAACCACCGGCCGCGCCACGACGAAGCGCAAGAAGAGTAAAACGCGCGGCGCGTCGACGACGGCTGCAGCGCGCAAGCCAGCCTCGACCGCCCGCAAGACGGCGACGACACGCAAGCCCGCCCGCAAACAGGTGAGCAAGCGCCGCACTGCCGCCGGCCGCAGCCGCCAGCGCAGCAGCTAATGCATGTTGCCCGGAAGTGTGCAGCGGTTCCGGGATAACGACATGCATAAAAACAAAGGACTAAAGCGCGTCGCATGAATCAAGTTTGATGCGACGTGCTTTAGTGCCCGGTGCCTTCGCGGGCACCGATCTTGCAGATTTTTTTGGGGGGGCCTGAGCCAGTGAAACGTATTTTGAAAATTGTCCTCGCGGCCGTTGTCGCGATCTGTCTCATCGCCGTCGCCGGCGTCTACGCCCTGTCGGAGATGCGCCTTTCCAGAACCTACGATATCGCGGCCTCCGATTTTGCCGTCAAGACGACGCTGTCCCCGGAAGAGGCCGAACGCCGCGCCCGCACGCTGATGTGCGGCGGCTGCCATCACGATGCCGGCAACGTGCTGATCGACGAGCCCGGCGTCGGTCGCATCGTCGCGCCGAACCTGACCCGCCTAGTGCCCATGTACAGCGATGCCGAGCTCGTGCGTCTCATTCGCCACGGCGTCAAGAAGGACGGCACCGGCGTCTTGATCATGCCGGCTGGTAATTTCGCCAATATTACTGACGACGACATGGCAGCACTTATCGCCTGGCTTCGCACCCTGAAGCAACTTCCCGACGCCGTGGCGGGAGGAACACAATGGGGGCCGCTCGGCCGAGTGGGCCTGGCGCTCGACAAGATCCCCTTCGAGGCAGATCTGGTGCTTGCCGTCATCGCCCCCGCCGCCACGCGCCCGGCCGATATCGGTGAATATGCCTTTAGGACCGATTGCAGCCACTGCCACAATCTCGATACGGCGAAACAGTCCGAAGCCTTTCTTGCCCCGGCGCTGAAGCCCCTGGCACAATCCTATTCGGCTGCCGATTTCAAGAACCTGCTGCGCACCGGAAAGGGTGTCGGAGGCCGTGACCTCGGCGTGATGACCCAGGTTTCGCAGTGGGATTTCAAATATTTCACCGATACTGAAATCGAACAGATTCAGGCTTATCTCACCCACCAACCGTAACGTGCCAGCAACAGCCCCGGAGAGGCCTGCGATAATTGGTCTTTTTTTGGTTTGGGCGGCTGGAATTCCTGCTGCCGCATGCTATCTAAAGACAACGATTGAAACGGCGGGCCTTTAACCCGCCTGTTGAAAGGATTTGGTTCTATGAGCGGCATTAACGAATTCATCGCCAACGAAATCAAGAGCAACGACGTCGTCCTCTTCATGAAGGGCACGCCGCAGTTTCCGCAGTGCGGTTTCTCCGGGCAGGTCGTGCAGATGCTCGATTACATCGGCGTCGACTACAAAGGCGTCAACGTGCTCGCCGATTCGGAGATCCGCCAAGGTATCAAGGAATATTCCAACTGGCCGACGATCCCGCAGCTTTACATAAAGGGTGAGTTCGTCGGCGGCTGTGACATCGTCCGGGAAATGTTCCAGGCCGGTGAGTTGCAGCAGCATCTCCAGGAAAACGGCATCACCGTGCGCGGCGCCGCCTGATCGGTCACCGGGCGTCCGCCCGGTTTCCAAATCTGTAATCTTGAGTCCGAGGCGCTGCGGCTAGCAGCGCCTTAGCCTGTTTATGGGAATTTCATTGTGACAGATTCATCACAAGCCGTGTCCGCGGGCCGCCTGCCCATGGGCAAGCGAGAATTTATCGCGCTCGCCGCCTTCCTGATGGCCGTCAACTCTCTGGCGATCGATATCATGCTGCCGGCCTTGCAGCAGATCGGCGCGAGCCTCGGCGTCGAGAGCGAAAATCATCGCCAATTCGTCGTCTCCACCTATCTGCTCGGTTTCGGCTGTGCCCAGCTGTTCTACGGGCCGCTGTCTGACCGTTTCGGCCGCCGTACGCCGCTCTTGATCGGTCTCGTCATCTACATTCTCTCCGCCATCAGTATCGTCTTCGTCCCCACCTTCGCCGGCTTGCTCGCCCTGCGCTTTGTCCAGGGCGTCGGTTCGGCGGCAACCCGCGTCATCACAGTCTCCATTGTCCGCGATATCTATGGCGGCCGGCAGATGGCCGAAGTCATGTCGCTGATCATGATGGTCTTCATGATCGTGCCGGTGATTGCGCCCGGCACCGGCCAGATCGTCATGTTCTTCGGCAACTGGCATCTGATCTTCCTCTTCATCGCCGCCATGGCGACTGGTATCGCCGTCTGGGCCTATCTCCGTCTGCCGGAAACCCTGCACCCCACCAATGTCCGCCCCTTCACCGCCCGCTCGATCTTCGGCGCCTTCAAGCTGGTGCTGACCAATCGCACGGCGCTTTGCTACACCATCGCCAGCACCTTCATCTTCGGCGCGCTGTTCGGCTTCATCAATTCCGCCCAGCAAGTCTATGTCGGCATTTACGATCTCGGCGTCTATTTCCCCTTCGCCTTCGCCGGCGTGGCGATCTTCATGTCGCTGTCGTCCTTCTTCAATTCGCGCTTCGTCGGCAAACTCGGCATGCGCCGCCTGTCGCACGGCTCGCTCATCGGCTTCATCGCCATCAACACCATCTGGCTGATCGTCCAGATGGTGAGTTCCGAGCCGATGCCCTTTGCTCTGTTCATCTCCTTCTTCGGCCTTGCCATGTTCCAGTTCGGCTGGATCGGCTCGAACTTCAATTCGCTCGCCATGGAGCCGCTCGGCCACGTCGCCGGCACCGCCTCCTCCGTGCTCGGTTTCATGAGCACGGTCGGCGGCGCCCTGATCGGTGCCGGCATCGGTCAGGCCTTCGACGGCACCGCATTGCCGATGGTCGCGGGTTACTTTTTCGTGTCGATCATCGGCCTCGTCTTCGTGCTGATCGCCGAGAAGGGCCGCCTCTTCCAACAGCAGAACCCGGCCGTCTGAACGGCCGGCCTCCTCCGCATCCGGGATTTCACCACATGACGCTGCCGCATAAGCCGCACCAGGAAAACCAGGGCTCCCGCCGCATCGGGATGGGCTTTGGCGAATTCGTGGTCACCATCGCCCTCATGACCGCCAGCGTCGCCATGGCGATCGACAGCATGCTGCCGGCATTGCCCAATATCGGCCATTCCCTCGGCGTCACCAATCCCAACGACGCGCAGCTGATCATCGGCGTGTTCTTCCTGGGCTTCGGCGTCTCGCAGATATTCTTCGGCAGCCTTTCGGATACGTTCGGCCGCCGAAACATCCTGCTCGGCGGCCTGGTTTGCTACGTCTTCGGAATGCTGGCCGCCGCAGCGACAGGCAGCTTCGAAATGCTGCTCATCATGCGTTTCGTCCAGGGTATCGGCGGTGCGGCCGTGCGCATCACCACCATGGCCATGGTGCGCGACTGCTTCGGCGGCCGCGAGATGGCCCGTGTCATGTCCTATGTGATGATCGTCTTCATGATCGTGCCGATCGTTGCCCCATCCGTCGGCCAACTCATCATCCTCTACGCCAATTGGCACTGGATCTTCATCCTGCTCGGCATCATCGCCATGATCCTGTTCGTCTGGGCTTTTCTGCGGCTGAAAGAATCGCTGCCGCCGGAAGAGCGGTTGCCGCTGTCGGTTGGCTCTGTCGTCGACGGCTTCAAGACCGTGCTCACCAACCGCATCACCTGCGGCTACATGATCGGTCTCACCATGTTTACCGGCGTCATCAGCGCTTACGTGATCTCGGTGCAGCAGGTGTTCGGCGAGGTTTATGGCCTTGGCGACTGGCTGCCAATTGCTTTTGCCGCGACCGCCGGCGGCATCGCTGTGGCCAATTTCGCCAACGGATTCTTCGTCCGCAAATTCGGCATGCGCCGCATCTCGCACGCCGCCCTGCTGATCTTCACGGCGCTCTCGGCCGCAGGCTTCTTCTATTCGCTGGCCGGCAAGCCGGATTTCGCCATCGCCTACGGCATCTTTACTATCGTGCTGATGATGTTTGCCGTGATCGCCACCAATTTCACCGCCATCAGCCTCGAGCCGATGGGCAATCTCGCCGGCACCGCCACCGCGATCACTGGCTTCGTCTCGACGACAGCAGGCGCCATCCTCGGCGGCCTGGTCGGCCAGATGTTCAACGGCACGGTGCAACCGCTCTTCGGCGGCTTCGCGCTCTTTGGCGCAGTCACGATCGCGGCCACGCTCTGGGCGGAGAACGGCAAACTCTTCACGCATCCTGGAGATAGCCCGCAGCTGGATCCAGGTGCTGCCCACTTCTGACACCGAAAACGATTGGCGGCAGTGCGCGAAGGCATCCCAGTGAACGACCGAATTCTGATCAGGCCCTACACGCCAGGCGACGTGGACGCTACAATTGACATTTTCCTGCGCGCCATTCGAGAAGTCTCGTCGAAGGACTATTCACCGGCTGAGATCGAGGCCTGGGCAAAGGTGGAAGACTGCAGCCAATGGGCGGAGCGAAGGATCAGCAGGCCTGCCTGGATCGCGGAATTTGACGGAAAGCCGGCAGGATTTTCGGATCTGACTGGCGACGGCTGCCTGGACATGATGTTCGTGCACCCCGACTTTCAGGGGCTCGGCATCGCAAGCCGTCTGTTGAGAAGGGTCGAGGATGAAGCGCTGAGGCTCGGCTTTGGCCGAATCTACACGGAAGCCAGCCGAACGGCCAGACCGTTCTTCGAGCGCAAAGGCTTCTGGGTGGTTACAAAGCAGATCGTCGCGAAACGCGGCCAAAGCCTGGAGAACTTCCTCATGGAGAAGCTCTATGGATAATTTTCGGCAAGTAGAACGAATGCCGCAGCGGACATTTCATGCCTTCAGACGGTGAACACCTCACGCCGCAGCACCTCCCACGAGGCCTTGTCAGGGGCAATCAGCAGCCCACCATCAAGATGATGCGGCAGGTAGGGCGAGCCGTCGAGACGCGCCGCATGGGCACCTGCCTCCTGCGAGATCAGCGTGCCGGCCAGGTGATCCCAGGGCATCAGCTTGTTGTACATCAGGTAATGCACATGGCCGCCGGCAAAGGTGCGGTATTCGTGAGCGGCACAGCGGTAATTGGTGAGGAAGCGCACTTTGGCGAGATTGCCGAGCACATCGGCCCGCTTCTCCTGCGGCAGGTAACCGGTCGAGGCCATGCCGACCATCTGCGCCAGCGCGACAGGCTCGGCCACGCGCAGCCGCTGCGCCTCGCCATCCGGCCGGCGCAGCCAGGCGCCGCTGCCCTTTTCCGCCATCACCCAGTCGTCGCCCATCGGATCGTAGATGATGCCGGCAATGGTCTCGCCGCCTGATATGACGGCGGCCATGACGCCGAAGGCCGGGATGCCGGAGGCGAAATTGAACGTGCCGTCGACCGGATCGACGACGATCGCCAGATCAGCATCGGCAAGCCTGCCGAGCAGCGCCGGGTCGGCCGCGACCGATTCCTCGCCGACGAACAGCGCCTCCGGCCAGAGCTGTGCGGCTTCCGTCTTGATCATCCGCTCGGCCTGCTCGTCGGCCTCGGTGACGAGATCGGTCGCCTCGCTCTTGGCGCGCACCTCATCCTGGCGGAGCCGGCGGAAGCGCGGCAGGATCTCCGCCTTCGCCGCGCGGCGCAGCAGGTCGGCAAGAACGGTCACGTCGACAGTCACAGTCATGTCAAATCCTTTCGGTCCGGCTTTTTAGGAGGGGCCTTAGATCAGTTGCCGATGATCTCGCGCCGGATCAGCTGCCAGCTGTCCTTATCGGGTGCAGAAATGATGCCGCCCGTGGTCTCGCCGGGGCGATAGGGCGTGCCGTCGAATTTCGCCGTATGGCCGCCGGCCTCCTGATGCGCGAGCACGCCGGCCAGGTGATCCCAAGGCATAAGCTTCGCATGGCCGATGAAATGCAGCTTGCCGGAGGCGACCATCCAATATTCATGGGCCGAGCAATTGAAGGCGAAGGTCATTTTGATCTTCGCCATGTTGGCTGAGATGCGCGAGCGATCCGGATCCTCCATATGCCCCCACGAAATGCCGCCGACCATCTGGTTCAAGGAAGCGGGTTCAGCCACTTTCAACTTTGTCGACTGCCCATCCTGCCGCGTCAGGAAGGCGCCCGCGCCCTTGATCGCCGTCACGGTGTCGCCGAGAACGGGATCGTGAATGATGCCGGCGACGGTTTCACCCCTGACAGTCACCGCAAGGATCGTCCCGAAGACCGGAAGCCCGGCGGCGAAATTGAACGTGCCGTCGACAGGGTCGATAACGAAGGCAAGTTCGGCATCGGCAAGTGCCGGCACGACGGACCGGTCAGCGTCATAGGCTTCCTCACCGACGATGAGCGCTGCGGGAAAGCGCTCTTTCAGCGCCGCGGTAATCCTGTGTTCGGCAAGCAGGTCCGCCTGCGTCACCAGATCGGTTGCCGAGGTCTTTTCCGAAACATCGTCAGCACCGAGATTGCGGAAACGCGGCATGATTTCTGCACGCGCAGCCTCCCTGACACAATCGCCGAGAAAGAGAATATCCTGATCTGAAATGGTCATGCGAAATCCTGTACTTCATCCAATAGCCAGTCTGCATAGCCGGCCGTTCATGAAGGATCGGTGACACCACTTCATAATTCCTCAAATCGGAACCGATTTAAGGAATTATGCAGCAATTCAAAGTGTTACAGCGTCCCCTTGCGCGTCTGAAAAGACGCGCGACGCTGTAAGGGCGGAAAAGTCGAAGAGTTTTGGATCGAGCAGGTGCGACGGGTTCACATGTGAAAGCGCCCGCAGCATCGTATCCTTACGCCCCGGCATGCGCCGCTCGATATCGGCGAGCATATCCTTCATCGCATTGCGCTGCAGCCCGTCCTGCGAACCGCAGAGATCGCAGGGAATGATCGGAAACTGCATGGCGGCGGCAAATTTCGCGAGGTCGTCCTCGGCGGCATAGGCGAGCGGCCGAAGCACCATCAGATCGCCTTCATCGTTCAGAAGCTTCGCCGGCATAGAGGCAAGCCGTCCACCGTGGAAGAAGTTCATGAAGAAGGTTTCGAGAATGTCCTCGCGATGGTGGCCGAGCACCAATGCGTCGCAGCCCTCTTCGCGCGCGACGCGATAAAGATTGCCGCGGCGCAGCCGCGAACAGAGCGAGCAATAGGTCGCCCCTTCCGGCACCTTCTCCTTCACGATCGAATAGGTATCCCGATACTCGATCCGATGCCGCACGCCGATTTTGGTCAGATAATCCGGCAATACATGTTTTGGAAAGTTCGGCTGCCCCTGGTCGAGATTGCAGGCAATGAGCTCGACCGGCAGCAGGCCGCGCCACTTGAGATCAAGCAGTAGCGCCAGCAGACCGTAGGAGTCCTTGCCGCCGGAAAGGCCGACCAGCCAGCGTCTCTGCCCATTCAGCATATCGAAATCGTCGAAGGCCTGGCGCACCTGCCTGAGCAGCCGCTTGCGCAGCTTGTTGAAGGAGACCGAGCGCGGCGCATCGGCAAAAAGCGCATGGCCGACGCCGCCGTCGGCTTCGCCGCTTTCCAGATCATCCGCAATATTGGCTGCGATATTCATTGCGTCGTCCTATCGAGATCTGTCTGCCTTAGCAGAAACGAGTTCGGTAACACAGCGTCAATCGCCAAAAACCGACCAGCCGGTGCGCGCCGCGAGCATTTCCAGCGCCACGGCGCCGAGCTGCGAATTGCCGACCTTGTTCAGCCCCGGCGACCAGACCGCGATCGAGGCAATGCCCGGCGCCACCGCGAAGATGCCGCCGCCGACGCCGCTCTTTCCGGGCAGGCCGACATGATAGGCAAAGTCGCCAGAGCCATCGTAATGGCCGCAGGTCAGCATCAGCGCATTGATACGCCGTGCCCGCTTCGGCGAGACCACCGAGTGGCCGGTCACCGGATTGCTGCCGCGCGCCGCCAGGAACAGGCCGGCGCGGGCCAGCTGCTCGCAGCTCATCGACAGGGCGCATTGATGGAAATAGACGCCGAGCACATGGTCGACGGGATGGTCGAGATTGCGGTAGGCGCGCATGAAGTTGGCAAGCGCGACATTGCGATACCCCGTCTGCGTTTCCGAGCGGGCCACCCTGTCGTCGATGCTGATCGACTCGTCATCGGCGAGATAACGCACGAAGCGCAGCAACTCGCCGATTGCCTCGCGCGGCGCATGGCCGGCCATGACGACGTCGCTGACGGCGATCGCGCCGGCATTGATGAAGGGATTGCGCGGGATGCCGCCCTCGTGCTCGAGCTGGACGATCGAGTTGAAAGCCGATCCGGAAGGTTCGCGCCCGACGCGCTTCCAGAGCCCCTCACCGACCTTGCCGAGCGCCAGCGTCAGCATGAAGACCTTCGATATGCTCTGGATCGAGAAGGCGGTATCGGCGTCGCCGACGCGATAGACCTTGCCGTCGACGGTGACGATCGCCATGCCGAACTGCCTCGGATCGACCTTGGCAAGCTCCGGAATATAGTCGGCGACCTTGCCCTCGCCGATGCGCGGCAGGATATCGCTATAGATACTATCGAGGGTCGCCTGCAAATCCGCCATCGCTTCTCTCCAGATAACAAAAAAGCCGCCCGAAGGAGCGGCTTTTCCATATGCGAAAACGCCTGGTTTTGATTAACGCGAATAAAATTCGACGACCAGTTGCGGTTCCATGATGACCGGGAACGGAACGTCGCTGAGCGTCGGGACACGGCCGAAGGTGGCGACCATCTTGTGGTGATCGGCCTCGATATAATCAGGAACGTCGCGCTCGGCGAGGCTGACGGCTTCCAGAACCGTCACCATCTGCTTCGACTTTTCGCGAACTTCGATGACGTCGCCGGCCTTGCAGCGGTAGGAACCGATGTTGACGCGCACACCGTTGACGGTGACGTGGCCATGGTTGACGAACTGACGGGCAGCAAACACCGTCGGAACGAACTTGGCGCGATAGACGATCGCGTCGAGACGCGATTCCAACAGGCCGATCAGGTTTTCCGAGGTATCGCCCTTGCGGCGGTCGGCTTCGGCGAAGATCGCGCGGAACTGCTTCTCGCGCAGGTCACCGTAGTAGCCCTTGAGCTTCTGCTTGGCGCGCAGCTGCACACCGAAGTCCGAAAGCTTGCCCTTGCGGCGCTGGCCGTGCTGGCCCGGGCCGTATTCGCGGCGGTTCACCGGGGACTTAGGACGGCCCCAGATGTTTTCGCCCATACGGCGGTCGATTTTGTACTTGGACGATTCGCGCTTGCTCATCGCATTTCCTTTCAAAGGTTTCTGTCGGTTTGTTGCCAAACCGCGCGAAGGAAACACGCCCTCCTCTGAACTCTTGCGAGATCTGACAGGATGTTCCGGTTAGCGAACAGGAACGATCCACGGGACATGTCAAATGAAACACCGGACATTGCTGCCCGGTGCTTGGGGCGGTCTTTAGAGGGCCGTCATGAAATTGTCAACAGCGGCAAAGCCCGAAAGCGCCACTATTCCGCCGCCAGCGGCTGATCGCCTGTATCGGGCGCGTTGGCGTCGCCCGGCGCCGTCTGGCAGTTCATATCCGGGAACGCGACAATACGCCTGCCGGAAAAATCCGTGTGCACGACAATGCTGCCCTGCTCCTCGAAATAGCCGAGCAGGCGGCGGGCGCGGCGGGCGGAATGGGTACCGTAGGCGCGGGCGATGCGCGCGTCCGACGGGCACGGCTCGCCGCGGACGGCCGCCCTGGCGAGCATCAGGAAAACGCCCTGCAGGTCGTCGGTGACATTAGTTGACAGCGACAGCGCCGTTGCCCAGGCATCGCTCGCAGCCGTTTCCGCATCGACGCCGGAGCGCGAGATTGCCACACGCCGACGGAAATCCGGCAGCGCGATCGGCGGTCCCGGCACGCGGCGCATCCGCAGCCGGACGAGAAAATCCTGGTAGAGCACCGAATCGGTGCGGAAAGCAGAGGTGGGATCGTCGAGTATTTCGGCAAGCACGCCGGCAAGGCGCTCCTCCCGCTCCTCGGCGGAGACCTCTATTTGGCTCGCCCTCGCCTCGGCCGGCGCTGCGGATGCCGCCGGCGTCGAGCGCGAGAGTTCAGCGAGAATGTCGGTCGTTGGCCGCGGCGCCGGCGGGGCGCGGCGCACCGGCGGACGGAGAAACTCCTCCGGATCGGGCGTGAAGATCAGATCCTCGACATCCTGGGGCGCATCCGGCAGCGGCATCAGCTTCGGGCTGGAAGAGCGCGCCGAGGTTTCCACCGCGCCGATCTGGATCGGCAGCGGCCGGCGCGAAAGCGCCGGTCCAAGCGCAACGAAATTGCCGCGCTTCAGGTCCCGGAACATCTCGGCCTGGCGCCGGTCCATGCCGAGCAGGTCGGCGGCGCGCGCCATATCGATATCGAGAAAGGTGCGGCCCATCAGGAAGTTGGAGGCTTCGGCTGCGACGTTCTTGGCGAGCTTGGCGAGCCGCTGTGTCGCGATGACGCCGGCAAGCCCGCGCTTGCGGCCGCGGCACATCAGGTTGGTCATTGCCCCGAGCGACATTTTGCGCGCATCTTCCGAGACGTCGCCGCCGACCGACGGTGCAAACATCTGCGCCTCGTCGACGACGACGAGAACCGGATACCAGTATTCGCGATCGGCATCGAACATGCCGTTGAGAAAGGCTGCGGCCGCCCGCATCTGCTGTTCGATGTCGAGACCTTCGAGCGTCAACACGCAGGAAACGCGATGCTGGCGGATGCGGTTAGCAATGCCGGCCAATTCCGCCTCGGTGCGCTCGCCATCGACGACGACATGGCCGAACCTGTCGCTGAGCGTGACGAAATCACCCTCAGGATCGATGATGACCTGCTGCACCCATTGCGCCGATTGTTCGAGCAGGCGGCGCAACAGATGCGACTTGCCCGATCCGGAATTGCCCTGCACCAACAGACGGGTCGCCAGCAGCTCCTCGATATCGAGCGTCGCCGGGCTGCCGGACGCCAATCCCATATCGATGCCAACCTGCAATGCTGATCCTCGCGACGAAGAGACTCACATGAACGAAACACCATTCTTCCGAAACGGCTGCGCCCCGTCTATCAAAGAATGCGCTTATTTTCAGGGCCAGATTTCGCCAACCCACAAGACAATTCCCCTCACGCCCTCAACCCAAAACCCTGCATTAGCCGCCGCGTCGCAAAATCCTGCTGGCCGGAGGTGAAGACGGCGAAGTCGAAATTGTCGGGATGTACGGCATCGGCGATCAGCGGCACCAGCGTGCGGGCGCGGCGCGCGATCGCCTCGGCCGGATCGAGCCAGTCGACCGGCCACGGCGCAAGCCGCCGGAACAGATTGGCCATGAATGGATAATGCGTGCAGGCAAGCACGACGATATCGGTCTTGTGACCGTCCTTCTCGACGAAGCATTGGTCGATTTCGGCAAGCACGGCCTCGTCGGAGACGGCGTCGCCGCGAATATAGGCTTCTGCCATCCGCGCCAGGTTCTCTGAGCCGACGAGGCGGACGTGGCATTGCTGCGCGAAGGACTGGATGAGATCGCGCGTATAGGCCCGCTTCACCGTGCCCGGCGTCGCAAGCACCGAGACCAGGCCCGAGCGCGTACGCTCCGCCGCCGGCTTGATCGCCGGCACGGTGCCGATGAAGGTCATCTGAGGATAGGCGGCGCGCAGATCGGCGCCGACCAGCGTGAAGGCCGTATTACACGCAATGATGCAGACCTCGGGATCGTGATCCGTCAACAGCTTGCCGAAAAGCCCGACAACCCGTTCCTTCAGCGCCTGTTCCTCCCAGCCGCCATAGGGAAAGCCGGCATCGTCGGCGACATAGATGAAGCCGCGTTCCGGCATCAGCACGCGTGCCTCCCGCAGGACGGTCAGCCCCCCGATGCCGGAATCGAAGACGAGGATCGGTTTCAGCTCATGCGTCGGTGCTGTCATCAGGCGGTGTTTCCTTGGCCGCTATCGGGAACCGGCCGCCGCGCGGGCTCTTGCGCGAAAAACGGTCGAGGGAGGAGATGACGCCGCGCAACACGCTGATTTCCTGCTCCGTGAAAGCCCGGCGAGATAGGACTGCACGCAGATTGTCGATCATTTTCGGCTTTTTCCCGGCAGGATGGAAATATCCCCTGGCATCGAGCGCCTCTTCCAGCTGGTCGAACAGGCCAAAGAGCTGCTCCTTGGTCGAGGGCGTCTGTCCCATCGCCTGGAAGGGCACGGCACCGATATCGCCCATACCGGATTTCATCCATTCATAGGACATCAGCAGCACGGCCTGGGCGATATTCAACGAGGCAAAGGCCGGGTTGACAGGAAAGGTGACGATCTCGTCGGCAAGCGCCACTTCCTCGTTGGTCAGCCCCCAGCGCTCGCGCCCAAAGAGGATGCCGGTGCCCTCGCCCGCCCGGAACCTCGCCCGCAGTGTTTCGGCCGCGGTGACCGGCGAGCGGACCGGCTTGAAGCCGTCGCGCTCACGCGCCGTCGTCGCATAGACGAAGTTAAGGTCGGCGACCGCCTGCTCCAGCGTGTCGTAGACCTTGGTCGCCGCGATCACATGATCGGCCTTGGAAGCGGTCGCTTGCGCCTTCTCGTTCGGCCAGCCGTCGCGCGGATTGACGAGACGCAGTTCGGCAAGACCGAAATTCGCCATGGCGCGCGCCACCATGCCGATATTCTCACCCATCTGCGGCTCGACCAGAATGATGGCCGGCCCTTCGGCCAGAAGTTGACGCTCGCTGTTCGTGCCTGCCATGGTCCTATCCCTGTTTCGAGCGCGCAATAGCCTCGCCCGGCGCAAACGGCAAGACGTCGGCCTGCGGATAGAGCCTTTCCAACGCCGAACCGATCATTTCAAGCCCCAGCCTGGCACCCGCGCGCGACAGCGGCAGATGCCGGCCTGTCGTTCGCGATATCTTGCGCTTGATCAGAAAACAGTTCGAACCACGCGGGGCTACCGTATCGATCATCGCCAGCTCCGCCGCGATTACGCTCTTCAGAGTGTCGTCAGCTGCCGGCGCGTCGCAGCTCTTCGCCAGGATGCGCGTCCAGTAGGTGCAGGACAGGAAGATCGCCAGTGTCTGGCGGATCTGGCCCGGCCGGGTCACCACCGACCAGGACGAGCCGAGCGGCCGTGCTGTCACCGTCACATCCCGGTAGCAGGCATCGATCTTCTGCGACAGAGCGATCAGCTCGAAGCCGCTCTTACCCTCGCCGATCGCGCCAAGCAGCTCACGCAGCGCTTGGAACCAGCGGGCGAGTGCGGCATCGAGTGCGCCGCGTGTGCGCGTGGGGAAGACGAGGAAGGCGACCGCCGTTCCGGCCGCCGCGCCGATCATGGTCTCGCCGATGCGCAGCTTCAATAGATCGAGCGTCAGCACACCGGTCATGCCGTAGACCAGGCAGAGCACGATCGAGATGAAGAAGGTCATCGTCGCGTAGGAAACCTGCAGGAAATAGAAGGCGAGGAAGATACAGACGACAGCAACCGGAATGGCGATATCAGACTCGCCTGAAAGCAGCGTTGCCAGCACAAGGCCGATCGCGATCCCGAACACGGTACCGAGGGAGCGCGACAATGCCCTCATCGCCGTATCGCCGCGCGAATTGGTGTTGGTGAAAACGAGGAAGGAAGCAAGCACCGCCCAGAACCAGCGTTCGCGCGACAAGAGCAGGCCGAAGCTCATGGCGATTGCCGAGGCGACCGTAATCTGCAGCGCCAAGCGCAGCAGCGGGTTGGCGAATGAAAAATCGATCGGCTGGGATTGCGCCGTGTCGCTGACCGTATCGATGCCGGAAAAACCGCGGGCCTGTCCCTCGTCGATCGCCTGCGTCAGTTGCTGCCGCGCCTCGCCGAGCCAGAGAAGCGCCCTCACCGTTTCGCCTTGCGGCTGGTCCCTGATCGTTTCGGCCATTCCCTCAAATCTTAGAAGTTCCGATTTGTCGGCCTCGATCACGGCGTGAATGAGCGCGAATGGCGGTGGGCTCTGGAAGCTCAGCACGATCGCGCTCTCGGCGGCAAGATGCGCATCGAAGAGCCGGATCGCCAGTTCGGCGGCGGGGTCGGCGGCACCGTCGAAGACGCCTGCCGGCGGGCGCGGGATGAAGGTCTCCGCCATCAGCACCACCTCCTTCAGCCGGTCTTCCAGCTGGCGCAGTTCCTGCCGATCGGCTTCGCCAATCTCTGCACTCCCGGCAAGGGCGGCGAGTTTGAAGAGAATCTGGTTGATCCGGCCGCGCACGCTTTCGAGCGAGCGCAGCAGGTCGCGCCGCCAGTCGTCGGGCAGCAGCACCGCCCTCACCAGATGGCCGACCAGCACCGCAACGACGGGACCGATCGCCACCGCCGGCAGATCGACTAGCGAAGGCCGGAAATAGGCGCCCATGAAATAGGAGGTGAAGGCGAACATGCCGATCGCAAAACCGCGCGGCCCGAACACGCGACCCGCAGATGCAAGCGCGATCACCACCAGGAAGACGAGATCGGAGAGAAAACGGCGATCCTCGAGCCCGGCCGCAATACCGACAACGGCTAGGCTTACCACACAACCGAAGAGCCTCGTCACCAGCTGGCGCGCATTGCCCTTGTCGCGAACGGCGATCCCGCCTTCGATCGACAGTACGATCCCGAGGCCGAAAGCCGCGGTCGGCAGCGGCAGGATGAGAGCCCTGATGGCAAGCAGGATCAAAAACGAAAGGACGATCGTCAGCGTCACCCGCGATGCCATGCGCAGGCGCGAAAGCGCCGGATCGTTGGCAAGCACCCAGTCGCGGAACTGAAACCCGGAAAACAAATGCAAGAGCCCCCATGCCACGGAAGGATCGACAGATACCGCCGATAGAGCGCAAATCAAACCATCGGAGAACCGATCGGAACAATCGCCCGGGATCGAATTCCCATTATAGATCGCCCGACATCAATCGCCCGACATCAATCGAATGTCGCGCGCCTACTGGCCTTTGGCAATCAGCGCCATCGTCGCCTTCAGGGAATCACGGGCCTGCGTTTCGATATTCTCGGTGACGATATCGTCGATTACCGCTTGGCCAGCCTCCTCGACCACCTCGAAACGAACGGTCGTATAGTCCTTGGCATCGGGCGCGCCCGAGCAGGCAGACTTCTTGAAGCGCACCGTCACCTCGGTCGTGCCGTCAACCGGCGGTGCCGCCGCTGTGGTCATATCCTCCAGCGGGCATGCATCTTGGCCGTTGACGATGACGTCGTAGTTGAACGGCGATATGCCGTCGTCATCGACGGCCGGAAACTGCGCGGCCGCATTGTATCGCGCGACGAAGTCCTTGCTGTAGAGATGATCGAGCCGGCTCGCATCGAAGATGTCGGTCCAATCATTGTTGTTGTCGGCCCAGTTGCTCCCGGTCGCATCCATGATCTCCTTCACCGGAGCGGTGGCATCGGCCGCATGGGCGGCACCTGAAAGGGCGATAAGGTTTGCGATAACAATGGCGAGCGTCTTCATGGTCGAATGTTCCGGACGGGCAAATCAAGGCGGACACTAGTGCATGATGCCGAAAAGTGTGAGCGGTTTTCGGACGACATCATGCTCTGACTTCTAATGTAGAACAGGATTCAGAGTTTAGGCCGACGGGCCAAAATCATCCTGTTCTAGCCGGATTCGAGCGCTTGGCAATGCCGGCAAAAACGCATTGTGAAACCCGTTGCAGCTTTGCGTTCCAGGTTCACAATGCTATAGCGCTCCTCATCACGTCACCCACCTGGGACCCCGTCCCCCTTCAAGCTCGAACGAGGCAGATACATGAACAAGATCAAGGTCGCCAATCCCGTCGCCGATCTCGACGGAGATGAAATGACGCGCATCATCTGGCAGCTTATCAAGGACAAGCTGATCCATCCGTATCTCGACCTCGACATCGATTATTTCGACCTCTCCGTTGAAAACCGCGACGCCACCAACGACCAGGTGACGGTCGATGCCGCCAACGCCATCAAGAAATACGGCGTCGGCATCAAGTGCGCCACGATCACGCCGGACGAAGCACGCGTCAAGGAATTCAACCTCAAGGAAATGTGGAAGAGCCCGAATGGCACGATCCGCAACATCCTCGGCGGGGTTATCTTCCGCGAGCCGATCATCTGCAAAAACGTGCCGCGTCTAGTTCCCGGCTGGACCAAGCCGATCGTCGTCGGCCGCCACGCCTTCGGCGACCAGTACCGCGCCACCGATTTCAAGTTTCCCGGCAAGGGCAAGCTGACGATCAAATTCGTCGGCGAGGACGGCACCGTCATCGAGAAGGAAGTCTTCAATGCGCCGGGCTCCGGCGTCGCCATGGCCATGTACAACCTCGACGAATCGATCCGCGAATTCGCCCGTGCCTCGATGATGTACGGCCTGATGCGCAAATGGCCGGTCTACCTGTCGACCAAGAACACCATCCTCAAGGCCTATGACGGCCGCTTCAAGGACATCTTCGAAGAAGTCTACGAAACCGAATTCAAGGATCAGTTCAAGGACGCCGGCATCACCTACGAACACCGCCTGATCGACGACATGGTCGCCTCGGCGCTCAAGTGGTCGGGCGGCTACGTCTGGGCCTGCAAGAACTATGACGGCGACGTCCAGTCCGACACCGTTGCCCAGGGCTTCGGTTCGCTCGGCCTGATGACCTCGGTCCTGCTGACGCCCGACGGCAAGACGGTCGAAGCCGAAGCCGCTCACGGCACGGTCACCCGCCACTATCGCCAGCACCAGAAGGGCCAGGAAACCTCGACGAACTCGATCGCCTCGATCTTCGCCTGGACCCGCGGCCTCGCCCATCGCGCCAAGCTCGACGACAATGCCGAGCTTGCCCGCTTTGCCGCAACGCTCGAAAAGGTCTGCGTCGACACCG
The DNA here is from genome assembly GCF_017357385.1 of Rhizobium sp. NZLR1. Classification (NCBI taxonomy): domain Bacteria; kingdom Pseudomonadati; phylum Pseudomonadota; class Alphaproteobacteria; order Hyphomicrobiales; family Rhizobiaceae; genus Rhizobium; species Rhizobium sp. NZLR1. The sequence continues at coordinate 2,489,174 of NZ_CP071632.1, forward strand.
TCGAATCCGGTTTCATGACCAAGGATCTGGCGCTGCTGATCGGCCCCGACCAGCCGTGGCTGTCGACCACCGCCTTCCTCGACAAGATCGACCAGAACCTGCAGAAGGCCATGGCGTAAGTCAGCCCTTTCGCGATAATATTGAAACGGCGGGGATTTTCTCCGCCGTTTTTCATTTGGGAGAACAGCTGATGACGGCGACCCTGCGCCCGCTCGAACCATCTGACCATGCCGCTTGGCAACCCTTATGGGAGGCCTATCAGCGCTTCTATGACGTAGCCATCCCGCCCGAAACCACGGATCTCACCTGGGCCCGCTTCCACGACCCTGACGAACCGATGCACGCGCTCGGCGCCTTCGATGAAGACGGTCACCTCGTCGGCATCGCCCATGCCATCTTTCACCGCTCCTGCTGGCTGCCGCAATGGACCTGCTACCTGCAAGATCTCTATGTCGAAAATAGCCAACGCGGGCTCGGCACCGGCGCCGCGCTGATCGATGCGGTCGCCGATCTTGCCCGCAAAAACGGCGCAGGCAGGCTCTATTGGATGACGCATGAAACGAACGCAACGGCGCGGCGGCTCTACGACAAGATCGCCGAACGCTCGGGTTTCATCCAGTACCGCAAGGCTCTCTGAAGATCGGGGGTTGCACAAAGACCTCGCAGCGCTATTGATTCCGAGCGACGCAACAGGAGGAGGATCTCATGACTGAGGAATTGGTATTCTATACGAACCCGATGTCGCGCGGCCGTATCGCGCGCTGGATGCTGGAGGAGATCGGCCAGCCTTATCGCACCGAACTGCTGACCTTCGGTGGGACCATGAAAGCCCCCGAATATCTCTCGGTCAATCCGATGGGCAAGGTGCCGGCGATCCGCCACGGCGAGACCGTCGTTACCGAATGTGCGGCGATCTGCGCCTATCTCGCTGAGACCTTCCCGGAAAAGGCGCTGGCGCCGAGGCCGGAGGAGCGCGCCCGCTATTACCGCTGGATGTTCTTTGCCGCCGGTCCGCTCGAATCGGCGGTGACGATGAGGGCTCTCGGCTTCGAAATTCCGACGGAGCGCCTGCGCATGGCCGGCTGCGGCGGTTTCGGCGACGTGATGAACACGCTCGAAATGGCCGTCTCCGGTTCGACCTATGTTGCCGGCGAGCGCTTCACCGCTGCCGACGTCTATGTCGGCTCGCATATCGGCTGGGGCCTTGGCTTCGGCTCCATCGAGAAGCGACAGGCCTTCGTCGATTATTTCGGCCGCATCAGTGAGCGTGAGGCCTATAAGCGTGCCAATGCCCTTGATGATGAGGCCGGCAAGACGATGCAGGCCGCCTGATCGTTACCGGCGCGGCTCTCCGATGGCCGCGCCGGGATGCCAGCCTTCAGGCAAGCGGCATGTGAATATCCGTCAGAAGCTCGGTCGGCGGCACGTCGCGCGGATTGTTGAGATATTCCTCGAACATCACCCTGTCCTTCAACTGTCGACCGGATTTTGGCAGCCATTCGGCAAAGAGCCACTGATAGGACTTGGGCATGTCGGCATAGGGACCCTTGTGGCGCAGCACGGCATAATCGCCGCCGTCGATCGTACGCCGCTCGAAAGGCGCATTGACCGGCACTTCGGCAGCGCCGGCGACGCAGGCGATCGAGCGCAGCTTTTCAAGCGGCACAACGTCGGGATCGTCGAGATAGACGCCGATCATCCGCATGTCGGGCTTGGCAAGCCCGCGGGCGTAAAGCGTGCCGAACAATGTCTCGAAGGCCTTGCCGATCTCCATATAAGAGCCGGTATGGGCGACGCCGATCAGTTCGGTTGGTGCGATCTCGCGTATGGTAATGTCGAACATGGCTTTGGTCTTTCCCTTAGGTGAGGGTTGGAAGGCGGTGTGGCTTCCCTCTTTCCGGTAACGGGCCGGCGGCATGCCGTAGACCGACTTGAAGATGCGGTTGAAAGATTGGAGATTGGGATAGCCTGATCGCTTCGCAATTTCGCTGACCGCAAGCTCCGTGCGGACGATCTCGCCCGCCGCGCGATAAAGCCTGAGCCGCTTGACGGTTGCCGCCAGCGTCTCACCGTAAATCGCCCGGTAGATCCTGTGCCAGTGATAGCTCGACATGCAGGCGATCTCGGCAAGGCGCTCCATATCCAGCTCCTCGTCGAGGTGGTCGTGAATATAGGCAGAAACCCGTCTCAGACGATTTTCATAAAGTGCCCATGCCGTTTCGCCGTTCATGTCAAACCTCGTGCAAATCGATCGGCTAAAGAGAACCATATCCCGATTTGACAAATCCTGCGGAGTTGCCGGCTCCGGAGCGCCAACGCTACGCCATCACCCGCTAAGCAACAGCGGGCTAGGAAATTGCTAATCGCCAGATTGACTTTTTCAACCCAAAATAGCAGCTTGAGGTAGTAACAGGGGATGGCTGAAATTCATAATGTTGGGAGCTCTAAGCAAGTTGACTTGAGGATTAAATCAGAGCTCTGTGAAAATGCACGCTATCGTAATCAGTCGCATCTACAAGTATAGAATGAAGTTTCCATCTGGTAATACCCTATGCCGCTGGATAGTAGTGTCATTTGTATTTTTTATTCTGGCTATCTATATTTATGGAGAAACCCTCCAGTCACATAAGAGCCCGGAAGAACAGACGAGGGATATATTAAAAAAATACCTTGTTGAATCTGAAGAAGTCGATCGAATCCGTTTTGCAAATTGCTCCAGAATCGAAGAGTCAGAAACGGATCGGCTTCCAAATGTGAGCTTCTTTATTGGGTGCGAGGTTAAGAAACCGCTTTCGGCAGATCCCATTATTCTTTCAGCGGCGTTCGGTGGCCGGGGGCAGGTTGAATTTATGGATATATCGAGGGGTGAGGAATGACGGGGCCAAGTTCGCAAAAAACTCTGACTAGTTTTGGACGACAGGAAGCGCAGGCGCATTGAGAAACCGGCAACAGAGCCGCTGTCTATGTTGATATGCCGGCTACGCCGCGTCCCTCCTCACAATTCTGTGCCCGTCCCAGGAATCCAGCCACCGCGCGTCTGCGCGGTGAAAGAACCTATGCGACATCGAAGAGAATCTCCCGCGCCCAAGGACTTTGGCGCGCTGGATTCCTGCGACTAGCACAGGAATGGAGCGTCGGAGGAACGCCGAATGAAGAACAAGTCTACCAGCAAAAACTAAGGCGGAAGCCGAGCTTCCGCCTCTTCGAAACTCAGGAATGAACCGGCAGCTCACCCGGCGAGTGCCAAAGCCACTGCCTCGATCGCTTCGTCGGCCTTCGACCCGTCGGGGCCGCCGGCCTGCGCCATATCAGGACGGCCGCCGCCGCCCTTGCCGCCGAGGGCCGCCGAGGCGACGCGCACCAGATCGACAGCACTGAAACGATCGACGAGATCCGGCGTCACCGCGACGACGGCGCTCGCCTTGCCATCGTCGGACACGCCGATCAGGGTGACGACGCCGGAGCCGATGCTGGTCTTGCCGTCATCGGCAAGTCCCTTCAAATCCTTGGGATCGACGCCTGAAATCGCCTTTCCGAGGAACTTGACGCCGGCGACTTCGCGCACGGCATCGACCGAGCCGCCCTGCCCGCCGCCCATGGCGAGCTTGCGCTTGGCATCAGCCAGTTCTTTCTCCAGCTTGCGGCGCTCGTCCATCAACGCTTCGACGCGCGACAGAACTTCGGCCGGCTGTACCTTGAGCGAAGTGGCAAGCGCCTTCACGCGTTCGTCCTGTTCGGCCAGATATTCGCGCGCCGATTCGCCGGTGACGGCCTCGATGCGGCGAACGCCGGCGCCGACGGCACTTTCGCCGAGAACGCGGATCAGGCCGATCTGGCCGGTCGCCCCGACATGGGTGCCGCCGCAGAGTTCGATCGAATAGGATCTGCCGGCCTTGGCGCCACGCATACCCTCGCCCATCGCCACGACGCGCACCTCGTCGCCGTATTTTTCGCCGAACAGCGCCATCGCGCCTTCGGCGATTGCATCGTCGACGCTCATCAGCCGGGTTGTAACAGGCGAATTCTGCAGCACGATTTCGTTTGCCATATCCTCGACGATCTTCAGCTCTTCGGCCGACATCGGCTTCGGATGCGAAACGTCGAAACGCAGACGCTCAGGCGCGACCAGCGAACCCTTCTGCGCCACATGGGTACCGAGCACCTCGCGCAGCGCCTCATGCAGCAGATGCGTTGCCGAGTGGTTGGCACGCAGCCGCGAGCGTCGGGCGTGATCGACGGTCAGAACAACCGCGTCGCCGGTCTTGAATGCACCTTCGACGACGGCACCGAAATGCACGAAGAGGCCTTCGCCCCTCTTCTGCGTGTCTGATATCTCGATCTTGCCGTGGTCGGACGAGATGACGCCGGTATCGCCCATCTGACCACCGGATTCGCCATAGAACGGCGTCTGGCTGACGACGATCTGCACCTTATCGCCGGCCTTGGCTTCTTCAGCGACGGCGCCGGCCTTGACGATCGCCTGCACCACACCTTCAGCGGTTTCGGTATCGTAACCCAGGAATTCGCTTGCGCCGTGCTTTTCCCTGAGCTCGAACCAGATGGTTTCGGTTGCCTTCTCGCCGGAACCGGCCCAGTGCGAGCGGGCTTCGGCCTTCTGGCGTTGCATGGCATCGGTGAAGCCGGAGATATCGACGCCGATCTCGCGAGCGCGCAGCGCATCCTGCGTCAGGTCGAGCGGGAAGCCGTAGGTGTCGTAGAGCCTGAAGGCGGTCTCGCCATCCAGCATGTCGCCCTTGCCGAGATCGGTGGTCGCATCCGACAGCAACGACAGGCCACGCTCCAGCGTCTTGCGGAAACGGCCTTCTTCGAGTTTCAGCGTCTCCGAGATCAGCGCTTCGGCACGCACCAGTTCCGGATAAGCGCGGCCCATCTCCTGCACCAGCGTCGGCAGCAGCTTGTACATCAGAGGCTCGCGGGCACCGAGCAGTTCGGCATGGCGCATGGCGCGGCGCATGATGCGGCGAAGCACATAGCCGCGACCTTCATTCGACGGCAGCACGCCATCGGCGATCAGGAAAGCCGAGGAGCGCAAGTGGTCGGCGATGACGCGATGGCTGGCGCTCCCCTCCGCCTTGACGCCCATCGTCTCTTCGATAGTACCGATCAGCGTGCGGAACAGGTCCGTGTCAAAGACGCTCTGGACGCCCTGCAGAATGCAGGCCATGCGCTCCAGACCCAAGCCGGTATCGATCGACGGACGCGGCAGCGGGTTGCGAACGCCAGGCTCCGTCTGCTCGAACTGCATGAAAACGAGGTTCCAGAACTCCAGGAACCGGTCGCCATCTTCTTCCGGCGAACCGGGAGGGCCTCCCCAGACGTTCTCGCCTTGGTCAATGAAGATTTCCGAGCAGGGGCCGCAGGGGCCGGTATCGCCCATCTGCCAGAAATTGTCAGAGGTGGGGATGCGGATGATCTTGTCGTCGGAGAAGCCGGCAATCTTCTTCCACAGCGTCGCAGCTTCTTCGTCTTCGGAATAGACAGTCACCAGCAGGCGATGTTTCGGCAGATCGAAACCTTCGGTGACGAGCTTCCAGGCAAGCTCGATCGCATTCTCTTTGAAATAGTCGCCAAACGAGAAGTTGCCGAGCATTTCAAAAAAGGTCAGGTGCCGGGCCGTATAACCAACATTGTCGAGGTCGTTATGCTTGCCGCCGGCGCGCACGCATTTCTGCGACGTTGTCGCAGTCGAATAAGGGCGCTTCTCAAGGCCGGTGAAGACGTTCTTGAACTGCACCATACCGGCATTGGTGAACATCAGCGTCGGGTCGTTGCGCGGCACGAGCGGGCTCGACGAGACGATCTCATGACCGTTCTTCTTGAAATAGTCGAGGAATGTCGACCGGATATCGTTCACACCGCTCATGCTATGCCCTTCAATGCTGCCCGAGGCAGGTAAATCTAAATCCATCGGCTTTTAACGTTCGCCTCCGCCACTGTCCAGCAGACAAACAAAACCGGCCGCATTCTGATCAGGGAATGCAGCCGGTTTGGATTTTCTAAAGGACTGGCAGAAAAACTGATCGCGAGATCACATCTCAGCGGCAGCATCACTGTCATCGGGATCCGGTCCGCCGTTCTGCAGGAAGCGGTCGGCGATCAGGCCGGCATTCTGGCGCAGCGACAGCTCGATTTCGCGAGCGAGATCCGGATTGTCGCGCAAGAAGGTCTTGGCGTTTTCGCGGCCTTGGCCGAGACGCTGGCTGTTATAGGAGAACCACGCACCCGACTTCTCGACGATGCCGGCCTTGACCCCGAGATCGACCAATTCGCCGGTCTTGGAAACGCCCTCGCCATACATGATGTCGAACTCGACCTGCTTGAAGGGCGGCGCCATCTTGTTCTTGACGACCTTGACGCGGGTCTGGTTGCCGATCACCTCTTCGCGCTCCTTGACCGCGCCGATGCGGCGGATGTCGAGGCGCACGGAGGCATAGAACTTCAGCGCATTGCCGCCGGTCGTCGTTTCCGGCGAACCGAACATGACGCCGATCTTCATGCGGATCTGGTTGATGAAGATCACCATGGTGTTCGACTTGGAAATCGAAGCGGTGAGCTTGCGCAGCGCCTGGCTCATCAGGCGCGCCTGCAGGCCGGGTAGGCTGTCGCCCATCTCGCCTTCGATTTCGGCGCGCGGCGTCAGTGCGGCGACCGAGTCGATGACGAGAACGTCGACGGCGCCGGAGCGCACCAGCGTATCGGTGATTTCGAGCGCCTGCTCGCCGGTATCGGGCTGCGAGATCAGAAGGTTCTGCAGATCAACGCCAAGCTTGCGGGCATAGACGGGATCGAGCGCATGTTCGGCATCGACGAAGGCGCAGATGCCGCCCTTCTTCTGCGCTTCGGCAATGGTCTGCAGTGCAAGCGTCGTCTTACCCGAGCTTTCCGGCCCGTAAATTTCGATGATACGGCCCCTCGGCAGACCACCGACGCCAAGAGCAATATCGAGGCCGAGCGAGCCGGTCGAGATCGTCTCGATCTCGACAACATTCTCGTTGGAGCCGAGTTTCATGATCGAGCCCTTGCCGAACGACCGCTCTATCTGTGAGAGTGCCGCTTCAAGCGCCTTGCTTTTGTCCACCGATTTGTCCTCTACCAGCCGCAATGAATTCTGAGACATCCGATCCACCTTTAGGTTATTGAAGCCGCCCAAGCAATGTTGAGTTTGTACCCTGTTTGTTCCATTCTCGCAATAGGCGATCAAACAATTGAAAGAAAAAGGTAAAACGGCCCGTGTTCTATTTTTGTTTTATCGATGCAAAGCAACGGCTTAGACCTGAAATGCCAACACGCGCCCATCAGAATGCATCGCATCGATTCGCTTTTTCGGCATTGGGAGAGCGACTGAAATGAACAGAAAGATTCTCGTTCTCGGCGGTGCCCATATCGATAGACGCGGCCGCATCTTGGGCGAGACGGCGCCTGGCGCCAGCAATCCCGGGACCTGGTTCGAAGAGCCGGGTGGCGGCGGCTTCAATGCGGCGCGCAATCTCGCAAGGCTTGGTTTTCAGGTGACGATGATCTCGCCGCGCGGCGGCGATCCGATAGGCGAGATGGTCGGCGAAGCCGCCGATTTCGCCGGCATCGACGACCGGCCTTTCGTCTTCCTCGACCGCAAGACGCCGAGCTATACGGCGATCATTGAGAAAGACGGCAATCTGGTGATCGCCCTTGCCGACATGGATCTCTACCGCTTCTTCGTGCCGCGGCGTCTCTCCATCCGCTGGGTGCGCGAGGCCTTCGCCGCCCATGATCTCATTCTTTTCGACGCCAACCTGCCGGAAGAGACGATCGCGGCGATCGTTGCCAAGGCCCATTCCCTGGCAAAGCCGGTCGCAGCGATCGCCATTTCGCCTGCCAAGGTCGTCAGGCTGAAACCCTGTATCGGGGATATCGACTACCTGTTCCTGAACGAGGCCGAGGCCGCCGCCCTTGCCGGGCAACAGCCGGAAGACGCTGCCGGCTGGCCGCCGCTTCTGAACGCGATCGGCATCAGGAACGCCGTCGTCACCCGCGGCCGCCGCGAGCTCGTCGCTCTTTGCGAGGGCCGCGCCGTGACGCTGCAGCCGCCGATCGCCGACACTGTCGCCGATGTCACCGGTGCCGGCGATTCTCTTGCAGCCGGCACGCTCGCCGCCTTGATGGACGGCCTGCCGCTCGAGGAGGCCGTCCGCCACGGCACCGCGGCCGCCACGCTGACGGTGCAGTCGCGGCATGCCGTCGACGAAAATCTGACCCCGGACCTCTTGAATGCAGCGCTTGCCCTTGTTCCCAAGGTCAGAATTCTGCATTGAAGCGGCGAAATTAAATAGTTGAGCATGATGTCGTCCGAAAACCGCTGCCCCTTTTCGGCATCATGCTCTATCGACGACAGGACAAATCATGACCAAGCCCATTTCGCCTCTTCTGCCAATCGCATATTCGAAGGAGGTCGCCAGCGCCAAGCAGCGCGGCGCGCCGCTGGTGGCGCTGGAATCGACGATCATCACCCACGGCATGCCCTATCCCGGCAATATCGAGATGGCCCGCAGCGTCGAGACGATCATTCGCGAGCAGGGTGCCGTGCCGGCAACGATCGCCGTCATTCACGGCACGCTGCATATCGGCCTTGAAGCCGGCGAACTGGAGCAGCTCGCCAAGGCGACCGAAGTGATGAAGGTGTCGCGCGCCGATCTCGCCTTCGCGATCGCTGAGCGCCGCACCGGCGCTACTACAGTCGCCGCGACGATGATTGCGGCCGCCCGCGCCGGCATCCGGGTTTTTGCCACAGGCGGCATCGGCGGCGTGCACCGCGGCGCCGAGGAAAGCTTTGACATCTCCGCCGATCTCGAGGAACTGGCGCGCACCGGCGTTATCGTCGTCTGCGCCGGCGCCAAGGCAATTCTCGACATTCCGAAGACGCTGGAAGTGCTGGAAACGCGCGGCGTTCCCGTCGTCACCTACGAGAGCGAAGAATTCCCCGCCTTCTGGTCACGCTCCTCGGGCATCCGCAGCCCGCTGTCACTGAACAGCCCGGCCGCCATTGCCAATTTCCAGACGGTGCGCGAACAGCTCGGCATCGACGGCGGCATGCTGATTGCCAACCCGGTGCCCGAGGCTGACGAGATCGCCCGCGAGGAGATGGAAATCTACATCGAGCGGGCGCTGGATAGCGCCGAGCGCGACGAAATCACCGGCAAGGCGGTCACGCCCTATCTGCTCTCGACCATCTTCGACCTGACGGATGGCCAGAGCCTGAAGACCAATATCGCGCTGGTCGAAAACAATGCGCGGCTGGCGGCAGAGATTGCCGTGGCGCTTGGGGAATAAGGTAGCGGGCCGGCAGGAATCGCCTCGGTAGATAGGCCGTACCGGGTGAGCCCCCCTCTGCCCTGCCGGGCATCTCCCCCACAGGTGGGGAGATCGGCTGCGGCACCGGCTTCCACGACAATCAACATTGCAATCCGGCAAACGATAGAGAGGCGGGAGGATCATGCCTCTTGTCGATCTCCCCACCTGTGGGGGAGATGGCCGGCAGGCCAGAGGGGGTGTCTCACGGCACGCCCTCTCAAACCTCTGAGCCACCGAGCTCCTAACTATCCAGCGTTTCCTTCACCACCACCGCAAGCTGCTTCAACGAAAAAGGCTTCGGCAAGAACCCGAATTTTGCCTCGGGCGGCAGGTTGCGGGCGAAGGCATCTTCGGCGTAGCCCGAAACGAAGATGAATTTCATGTCGGGATAGGTCTTGCGCAGCTCGCGCAGCAGTGTCGGCCCGTCCATTTCGGGCATCACCACGTCGGAAACGACGATGTCGACCTTGCCGTCGAGCTCTTCCATAATGTTGAGCGCCTCGACGCCCGATCCCGCCTCGTGCACGGTATAACCGCGGGTTTCCAGCATGCGCTTGCCGCCGCGGCGCACCGCCTCCTCGTCTTCGACGAGAAGGATGACCGCCGATCCAGTCAGGTCCTCCGGCTGCTGCGGTGATGTGGGCTGGGGCAGCACCTCGATGGCGCCGTCGATCGAGCCTGCTTCGCCGGCAACCACCGGCTCCGGGATGTGGCGCGGCAGAAAGACACGGAAGGTCGTGCCCTTGCCGACTTCGGATTCCGGCTGGATGTAGCCGCCCGATTGCTTGACGATGCCGTAGACCATGGCAAGGCCAAGTCCCGTGCCCTTGCCGACATCCTTGGTGGTGAAGAAGGGCTCGAAGATTTTGTCCATGATTTCGGGCGCGATCCCGGTGCCGTTATCGGCAACTTCGATCAGCACCATGTCCTCGGCCGGCATGTAGGAATAGTTGAAGGCGGAGACCTCGGAGGCTGTCAGGTTTCGGGTTCGCAGCGTCAGAGTGCCGCCCTCCGGCATCGCATCGCGCGCATTGACGCAGAGATTGATCAGCACCTGCTCGAATTGCGAAAGGTCTGTTTTGACAGGCCAGAGGTCGCGGCCATATTGCACGTCGAGCTTGACGTTGGTGCCGGAGAGCAGCCGGTCGACCAGCATGCGCAGGTCGCCGACGACATCGGTGAGGTTGAGCACCGAGGGCCGCATCGTCTGCTTGCGCGAGAAGGCGAGCAACTGGCGCACCAGCACCGCGGCGCGGTTGGCGTTGCGCTTGATTTCCATCAGGTCGGCAAAGCTGGCATCGGCCGGCCGCGCCTGCAGCAGCAGATGGTCGGAGGAAAGCAGGATCGCCGTCAGCACATTGTTGAAATCATGTGCGATGCCGCCGGCGAGCGTGCCCACAGCATTCATCTTCTGCGTCTGCGCCATCTGCGCTTCCAGCGCCTTCTGCTCGGTCACCTCGACGGCATAGACGATCGCCGCCTCCTCGGGCGCCTCGTCGCTCTGGTCGATGACCGCATTGACATAGAAGCGGAAATAGCGCGCCTCGTCGGTCGGCGTACGGGTATCGAGCGGCGCGATGTCGCCCTGCCGGTCCTTGGCCGCCGCCAGCGCCGCAGCCAACTGCGGCCGATCGCTCTCCTGGACAATGGTTTCGAGATGCGGCGCCTTTTCGAGATCGTCGCGCGAGACGACGCTGGAAAACAGCTTCAGGAACGGCGCGTTGGTCCGCAGGATGCGCCCGTCGCCGTCGACAGAGGCGATTGCCATCGGCGTGTTGTTGAAGAAGCGGGTGAAACGCATAGCGGCAGCCGACGCGGACTGGCCGCCGGCCTCGCTCTTTTCACGCCCCAGCACGATCGTCCGGCTTTCGCCGGGTGCGCCGTCGCGCATCGAGGTGACGCTGTGAATGATCTGCACCGGCAGGCTCTGGCCATTGGTCTTGCGCAGGTCGAGATCGAGCGTCACGGTCTTTTTCAGGCCCGGTTCGGCCTGCACCGACTGGATCAGCGCCAGCCCCTCGCCCGCCACCACGTCGCCGATCGTCATCGAGCCCGGCACGAATTTGGTAAGGTCGAGGCCCAGCCACTCGGCAAGCGTTGCATTGAGATAGAAGATCTCGCCCTTCCTGCCGGCGGAAAAGAAGCCGGCCGGTGCATGGTCGAGATAGTCGATCGCGTTCTGCAACTCCTTGAAGAAGCGCTCCTGGTCGTCGCGCTCGGTGGTGATGTCGGTGATCTGCCAGATCTGCAGCGGTTTGCCGCTGTTCTCCTCGGGCTGCAGCAACCGCGCCTTCAGCCGGTACCAATGCGCGCCGGAGCTGTTGCTGCCAGGCCCGACGGCGCGCAGCAGGCGGAATTCCTCCCGGCCCTCCTTGCCCTCGCGCAGGCCGTTGACCAGCCTGTAGAGTGCTTCGTTCGATTCGCGGTGGCGCGACAGCAGGGTTTCCAGTGTCTGCACCTCGGTCGCCTTGCGCGCGCCGGTCAGCGCGCCATAGGCGGCGTTGGCATAGATGATTCGGCCCTTTTCGTCGGTGATCAGCGTGCCGTCCGGATGGCTGTTGAGGAAGGCGCGCGCCAAGCTGTCGGATTGGCGCTGCGGCATCACCTCGATGAAACCGATGACCGAGGAGACCAGGAAGAAGATGCCGACCATGGCGAGCACGCCGAGACCGCCAAGCACGACCTCGTTGTCGAGCGAGCTCTTGAAGACGACAAAGCCGCCGGCGGCTGCGATCAACACGAGAGCCAGCAGAAGAATGCGCAAAACCGTGCCAGAACGCCCCCCACGATCCACAAGCGGTGCGTTATACTCGTCGGCCTGACGCGGTTTCGTCATGTATTCCTCACATAAGCCCCTCCAGCTTCGTAGCACGAACACGAAGCGGGAATCAGGCACTGTTTCCTTCTTAGCAATTTGCTGCGTCGGCAAAAACACCGCTGGCCGGCAAGACTGCTTGAATTCACAGGCAACAGCGCCATCTGCCCCTGAAGCTCAACCCGGCCACCCGAGCGCATGGTCGCCGGGCGCCAAGCAGCGAAACACGAAATCGCGTTCTCCCGTGACTGGACAGCACCGGCGGCCCTTGCCTAAGGAACGGAAAAGTCGTCAATATGTGCCGAAATGTGAAATGGAGTGAGTGATTATGTTGGGTGATGTTGTCGGAGCTTATGGCAGCCGTTTCCTGCTTGCGGCCGGTGGCGTCGGTCTGGCGCTTCTCTTGCTCATCCTCGTGCTCTGGGTGATCCGCAGACGGGCACCCTCGCCCTTCTTGCGCGGCGGCCGCAACCGCCAGCCTCGCCTGCAGGTGCTGGATGCCGCAGCTGTCGATACCCGTCGCCGGCTGGTGCTGGTGCGCCGCGACGACGTCGAGCACCTGATCATGATCGGCGGCCCGAGCGATATCGTCATCGAAAGCCGTATCCTGCCGGGAGCGACCGAACAGCCGGAAAGCGCCAACCGCCCGCAACTCGTCGAGCAGCGGCCAATACCCCCAGCGCGGCCGGAAACGCCGGCGGTTTCTCCGCCCCACCCGCCGGTCGCGACCCCAGTCGCAGGCCCCGTTGCAGCCCGCATCGAGCCGGCGGCCGAGCCTTCCTTCTCCGCGCCGGTTTCGCCGGTGCCGCTCCCGCGCCCCGAACCGCCTGCCCCGCCGGCTGTCGCCCCGCCCGTGGCGACGAGCCCTCTTCCGGCAAACCCCATGACGCTGTCGGTCGAACGCGACTCTCCTGTGCCTGCCGCCCCGCCGCAGCCGCGCCCGCCGGAGCGTCCCGTCGCTCCTCCGGTCGCACAGCCTGCATCTTTCCACGATACAGCAAGTGCGGCCGAGATCCTCGATGCCGCCCGCCAGCGCGTGCTGCCGCAGCAGCGCATTGAACCCGAGATCTCCGCCCCGCCTGTCCACGTGCCGGCCGCCGCCCGCGCCGCACCTGGTACGGCAGAGGCCGATGCGGCTGCGCAGTCGGCAGCGGCAATCCGCGGCGATTTCCAGCGGGTGCTGGATGAGGAGATGTCGAACAATCTGACGGCCGAACGCATCGTCCCGGTGCCGGCGAACCAGGCCCCCCGCCAAGCCATACCGCAGCCGGGCAACCTGCCGCGCCGCGATCCCGATCTTGCTCCGATCACCGGCGCCGATACCGAGCTGCAGAAGGAAGTGGCCCGCATCTTCGGCGAGATGAGCGTCAACCGCGACAAATGAGGCAAACGCGTCCGCGTGAAACCGGGTTGGTGCGCCTTCGTTTTCATCATCAAGTTGCACAAAAGCCGCATGCCGCGGCTTTTTCCGTTTCCGAATGCCTCCGGCCTCCCCATCATGCCGATCATTTGGTATCGATCAGGGTGAAGAGCGTCGGCGCATTCGAGGTTACATATTGCCTAAATAAATTCCGGTCTCACTCCAGTTTCACCCGTACTGCCGCCTAGCGACACGCTGGCGGCATGCGAACATGTTCATCGGGTGGTGGCGAGAGACCGGTTTGGCATTGTTACAATGTGCCAAGTGCAGCTCCGCTGTCTCAGCTCTTCAGCCGCCCACAACATCGCCACACCGCGCCCGCAAGGGTCTTCTCACGCACCATCTCGATGGGCTTCCGAACGGAAGACCAAGACGATATGTGCAAGACGCTTCGGGTCCGATGGACCATTATTCCCAAGACAGCGCCCCGGCCTTGGATTGCATGCGGCGGATGCGGAGGCCTGAGAGCCTTTCAGTCCAGCGGCAAGATCCGGCTCAATGCCAACGGCCGCAAGCTGGACGCCTGGCTTATCTACAAATGCCTGACCTGCGAACGGACATGGAACCGGCCGATCCTCGAGCGCCGGAATGTCCGCGACATCGATCCTGCCGTTCTTGACGCTTTGCAATCCAACGATCCGGACTGGATCCGCGCGGAAAGCTTCAACCTCGATGCTCTCCGACACAAATCGCTGCGTGTGGATGAGTTTGCCGAATTTGAAATCGCGAAGGAAATGCAGCACGAAACTGCCAATTGGACGAGATTGGCAATCGAACTGATGGTGCCGTTTCCAACAAGCACCCGCCTCGACCGTCTGCTGGCCTCGGAACTGAAGCTTTCACGTTCGCGGCTGCGGGCTCTTCACGACAAAGGCATGGTCCGGACGGCTCCTGAGCGGGCAGACATCATGCGGCGGCGGATCAGAAATGGCGCCCTTGTGGTGATTGACCTCTCCATGGAGACCGAGCGGGAGCAATCGTGGAAACCTCTGGCGACAGGCAATTACGCCGTAGAACAGTGATCAACGAAAAAAGCGCCGCGATCGGATCGCGGCGCTTGTTCTGTTCTCATCTCTGCATGAAGACCATTATTCGTCGCGATAGACCTTTTCGCGGCGTTCGTGGCGCTCCTGCGCCTCGATCGACAGCGTCGCGATCGGGCGGGCGTCGAGACGCTTGAGGCCGATCGGTTCGCCGGTTTCCTCGCAAAAGCCGTAAGTGCCGTCTTCGATGCGCTGCAGTGCCGCGTCGATCTTGGAAATCAGCTTTCTCTGCCTGTCACGGGCGCGAAGTTCGATCGCCCGATCAGTTTCCGACGACGCCCGGTCGGCGAGGTCGGGATGGTTTGCGCTTTCCTCGGCCAGATGGTCGAGGGTTTCACGCGCTTCTCTAAGGATATCATTTCTCCATGCAACCAGCTTCGTCCTAAAGTAGGCACGCTGGTTTACGTTCATGAACTCTTCCTCTTCCGAGGGAACGTAATTGCTAAGATCGATCTTCTCACTCAACGCGATTCTCCTGAAGAACATCTCATCTGGCCGGGTGTATATCCCAAGCGCTAGCCGCGGTTCAAGCCAAATACGACAGGTAAACAGATTTTTAAATCTGTTACAATTTTAGGCTAACGATCTATTTTGTCATGGTTATTCCGGCTTCCGTTTTTTTCTTCGCCTTCAAAACGCCGTGTTGTCAGCCACGTTTTGCGCCGTTGCGGCATGGCTGGCGATTGACGGCGGCCGATTGCAACCGCTACTGAAAAGACCCACCCGATCCTGGATTTGCCCATGACCGTACCGCTGCCTCCGCCCAACCGCATCTATCTCCTGCGTCATGCCGAGGCCGCCTGGGCCGACCCCGGGCAGCGCGATTTCGACCGGCCGCTCAACGAAAAGGGCTTTGGCGATGCGGAGATCATCGCCGACAAGGCCGCCGACAAGGGCTACCGTCCCGATCTTGTGATCAGTTCGACGGCGCTGCGCTGCCGCGACACCGCCGGCGCCGTCCACCGGGCAATGGGCGTTGCACTCGACGTGCGTTATGTCGATGCGCTCTACAACGCCACGGTCGACACCTATCTCGAGATCGTCGATGCCCAGGATGAGGCGGCCGTCATGCTGGTCGGCCACAATCCGACCATGGAGCAGACGCTGGAGGCGCTGATTGGCCATGAGGCGATGGTCGGCGCCCTTCCCGGCGGCTTCCCGACGGCTGGCCTTGCCGTCGTCGATTACGACGCTTCCGCCGCCGTCTGGCGCCTCGCCGATTTTGTGATCGTCTGAAAGCTTTCGCGCCGCGTCTTTTTCGGGCGGCGTGCCCTTCCTATATTGCCGGCAGTCACTAACCGGAATCGCGCCTTGCCGCCACGCTTGACATCCTTTGCCGATGACGCCCGCATCGCCCTCGACAATCTCGCCGATCGGGCGAGCGGCCTCGTCAATCCGACCGTGCGGCTCGGCGTCACCGGCCTCTCCCGCTCCGGCAAGACGGTCTTCATTTCCTCGCTGGTTCACAATCTCCTGCATGGCGGCCGCCTGCCGCTGTTCGAGCCGGTGCAATCCGGCCGCGTCTCGGCGGTGCGGCTGGAGCCGCAGCCCGACGATGCCGTGCCGCGCTTCCAGTACGAGGACCATATCCGCGCGCTGGTGAAGGACCGTATCTGGCCGGATTCGACCCGCGCCATTTCCGAACTGCGCATCACGCTGGACTATCAGAGCGCCAGCGGATGGAACCGGCTGTTTTCGCCCGGTCGCCTGTCGATCGACATCGTCGATTATCCCGGCGAATGGCTGCTCGACCTGCCGCTGCTCGGCAAGGATTACCGCACCTTCAGCGAGGAAACGCTGGCGCTGGCGCAAACCGGCGTCCGCTCGGAACTGTCGCGTGGATGGCTGGCGCTGACGCATGCCGCCGATATCCACGCCGGCGCCGACGAAATGGTCGCTCGCGACCTCGCCACCGCCTTTGCCGATTATCTCAAGGCCTGCAAGGCCGACGAACGCTCGCTCTCCACCCTGCCGCCCGGCCGCCTGCTGCTGCCGGGCGATCTCGACGGGTCGCCTGCGCTGACTTTCGCGCCGCTCGCTCTGCCGCCGGACGGGCGTCCCGGCCGCGGCTCGCTCTGGACGATGATGGAACGGCGTTACGAGGCTTATAAATCGGTCGTCGTCAAACCCTTCTTCCGGGAGCATTTCGCCCGGCTCGACCGCCAGATCGTGCTGGTCGATGCACTGCAGGCGATGAACCGCGGCCCTGAAGCCGTGCAGGATCTGGAACGCGCCCTGACCGATGTGCTCGCCTGTTTCCGCCCAGGCACCAATTCGCTGCTCTCCTCGCTGCTCGGGCGCCGCATCGACCGCGTGCTGGTTGCCGCCACCAAGGCCGATCATCTCCACCATGAAAGCCACGACCGGCTCGATGCCCTGACCCGCCGCCTGGTCGATCGTGCCATCGACCGCATCGGCATGGCCGGTGCCGGCATCGACGTCATGGCGCTGGCCTCCGTGCGCGCCACCCGCGAAGCCTCGGTCAAGCGTGAGGGTCATGAACTGCCGGTCATCGTCGGCACGCCGATGGAGGGGGAAACCATTGCCGGCGAGCGCTTCGACGGGCAGAGAAAGACCGCAATCTTTCCCGGCGACCTGCCGGAGGATCCGGAAAGCCTGTTCGACCGCATCGCCTCGGGCGAGACCGGCCTGCAACTGCCCGATGTCAACGTCGTCAGGTTCCGCCCGCCGCAGCTTGAGGAAACCGGCGGCGGCATCAAGCTGTCGGTACCGCATATCCGCCTCGACCGGGCCATGCAGTTCCTGTTCGGAGACCGTCTCGCATGAGCAAGCCTCCGTCCGAGCCGCCACGCCGCCCACCGGCGGTCTTCACCTACGAGGACGAGGCCACCGAGCGTCATGATAACGGCCGCCAACGAGAGCAGCGGCGCAGGCCGGAAAGCTTCTCCGAAAACATCGTCGTGACGGCCGATGAAGACGATCCCTTCCTCAATCCCGACAAGGATCTGAGCGCAGTGCCCGTGGCAACGCCGCTGAGACGTCGGACCTCCTTCGGCAAGATCGCCGCCGGCGCCTTCGGCATCCTGTTGTCGCTAGGCCTCGGCCTCTGGACCGACAGCCTGATCCGCGATCTCTTCACCCGCGCCGACTGGTTGGGTTATGCAGCCCTTGCCGTGCTCGCGGTCGGCATTCTCGCCGTGTTTGCCCTCGTCATCCGCGAGACATTAGGCATGATGCGCCTTGCCGCTGTCCAGGCGATCAAGGCCGAAGCGGAAGCCGCAATGGTCGAAACCCGGCCGGCAAAGGCGCGCGCCGTCGTCGCCCGCCTGATCACGCTGCTTTCCGCCAATCCCGAAACATCGAACGGCCGCGCCACGCTGAAGGCGACCGAGGGCGAGGTCATCGATCCCCCGCACCTGATTGCGCTTGCCGAACGGGAATTGCTCGCTCCGCTCGACCGCAAGGCTCGCGCCTTGATCGTCAACGCCTCGAAGCGCGTCTCGATCGTCACCGCCGTCAGCCCGCGCGCCGTGGTCGATCTGCTCTATGTGCTCTATGAGGCCGTGCGGCTGATCCGCGCCATGGCCGAGCTCTACGGCGGCCGCCCCGGCACGCTCGGCATGTTCCGTCTGCTGCGTGACGTGCTGGCGCATCTGGCGGTCACCGGCTCGATCGCCGTCGGCGACAGCCTCGTCCAGCAGGTGCTCGGCCACGGGCTGGCCTCGAAGCTCTCGGCAAGACTCGGCGAAGGCGTCATCAACGGCCTGATGACCGCCCGTATCGGAATCGCGGCGATGGATCTCTGCCGCCCGCTCGCCTTCCACGCCCTGAAGCGACCGGGAATCGGTGATTTCATCGGCGATCTCGCCCCCTCCATGTCGCCGCGCGGCAACACTCCTTGAACGAAGCAGCGATTCCGCGGCTTTCTCCTCCCCTTGCGTAAAGCGGAAGAAATTACAGCGGATTCAAAGCGATAATGGCGGTATGCTGAAATTACAGCCGCGCGAAAGCCCTGTGCCGCATCGCATTTCGACATGATTGAAAGGAAGGATTAACCATTCTTCGGCAAAACTTGCAGCCAGTTCGTGAGTGGTGTTTGCCAAGGAAAATCCATGTATTCGCGCAAGCTTCTTATTATATGCGGTCTGGCCGCCGCGGCACTGTCTCCCGTCGCAGATGTCGCTCCGGCAGCCACCGCTGCAACCCGTGACAAGGCCTTCTTCGATTCCGTCACCGGCTCCTGGAAGGGCCCGGGCGAAATCGTTGCCGGCAAGTACAAGGGCACCAAATTCACCTGCAATCTGATCGGTGAGCCGACTGGCGACAGTGGCGCCGGCATCAAGCTCGACGGCACCTGCCGCGTCGGCGTCTTCAAGCAACCGATGACCGCCGTCATCTCGCAGTCGGGCTCGACCTACAAGGGCAAGTTCCTCGACGGCGCCGCCGGCAAGGGGCTTGACGTCGTCTCCGGCGCCGTTTCTGAGGATACCGTCGTCGTCGGCATCAACCGCGCCAAGCTGAACGGCGCGATGATCGCCCGGGTGCGGGACGACAAGACGATGAATGTCACCGTTTCCGTCAAGGTCGAAAGCCAGATGATCCCGGTCATCGGTCTGACACTGACCCGCCAGGTCGACGAGATGGCCGTCGGTTCTATCGAATAGATAAATCGTATAGTGGATTTTCCTGAAGCGGCGGGTTTCCCGCCGTTTTCCGTTTCAGGATCTCCGCTTCAGCTTTTGAGCCACCAGTCGCGGCTGTTATCGGCGACTTCGATGCCCGCCACATCAGCATCCGACAGCCAATCGCTGATCGCCCTGCCCTTGACGAAAATGTCCGCCGCGATATCGGCGAGCGGCATCAGCACGAAACCGCGATCGGTCATGCGCGGATGCGGCAGTTCCAGCCGCGGCGCCTCCTGAATGACGTCGCCATAGGTCAGCACGTCGATATCGAGCGTGCGCGGACCCCAGCGCTCGATGCGCTCGCGTTTCATCTCCCGTTCGATCGACAGGCAGACATCGAGCAAAGCCTCGGGTTCCAATCGGGTCTCGACGGCGGCGCAGGCGTTGAAGAAGAAGGATTGGTCGGTCTTGCCCCAGGGCGGCGTGCGATAGAGCCGGGAGACCGCCGTCACCCGGCAGTCATCTCGTTCGTCCAGCCTCTGCAGTGCGGCGGCCATCGCCTTGACGGGATCGCCGACATTGCCGCCGAGACCGAGTGTGGCCGATTGCCATGCGGCCTCAGGCAAAGTGCTCAACGCTCACCTGCACGAAATCGAGCACGCCGGGCACCGGCGCGTTCGGCTTGCGCACCGTGATCTTCGCCCGCCGGACCTGCGGGAATGTCTCGCACAGCCCCTTGGCGATATCGAGCGCCAGGGCCTCGATCAGGTAACGCCGCTTGCCCGTGACGATCTGCTCGATCACGGTGAAGGCGATGCCGTAATTGACGGTATCGTTGATCGAATCGCTTTCCAGCGCCTCGCCGGCAACGACATCGAGCTCGGCATCGACGAAGAAGCGCTGGCCGAGGAATTCCTCCTCGTCATGCACGCCGTGGCGCGCAAAGAAGGCGCAGTTCTGCAGCGTGATCGTGTAGGTGGTCATGTCGGCCGCTTCCTCTCGAATTCCTGGCGCGCATTCAGCATAGCATCGACGATGTCGAGCGCATCCCTGTTGATTGCGACATTGTGCACCCGAAAAACCGCAGCGCCTTGAAGTCTGAGCAGGGCGCTGGTGACAGCCGTCGCCGCGTCTCGGTCCGGCGCCTCACGTCCCGTCACCGCGCCGAGGAAGCGCTTGCGTGACGTGCCGGCGAGCAGCGGCAGGCCAAAGCGGGAAAGTTCGGAAAACCGCGCCATCAGTTCGAGATTCTCCTCCGCCGTCTCCTTGGCGAAGCCGAAGCCCGGATCGAGCACGATGCGATCGCTGCTGACGCCCGCGGCCTGGGCGATCGCAAGCGACCGTTTCAGAAAATGCACCTGGTCGGCGATCACATCGGGAAGCTTCGCCCTGTCGCGGCCGGTATGCATGATGCAGAGCCCGGCCCCGGTCGCCGCGGCGATGTCGGCGATATCGGGCTCCTTCTGCAGCCCGAAGACGTCGTTGACGATATGGGCGCCGGCACTGACCGCCAGCCGCGCCGTCTCGGCGCGATAGGTATCGATCGAGATCAGCGCCTGAGTGCGCCCGCGTAGCGCCTCGATGACGGGCAGCACGCGCGCCTGCTCCTCGGAAGGGCTGACGGATGCTGCGTTCGGCCGGGTCGATTCGCCGCCGATATCGACAATCCCGGCCCCCTCGCTCACTGCCCGCAGCGCGTGTTCGACCGCCGCCTCGACGGTTTCAAAACGTCCGCCGTCGGAAAAGGAGTCCGGCGTCACGTTGATGATCGCCATGATGAGAGAACGACGGCCGAGTTCGATCTGCCGGCCATGGCCCACACGCCATAAACTGCCTTCGAGCCCTGTCACCAGACTTATCCCATTGATCACGAAAAAAGCGCCATCCGATATTGCGCTTGTGGTGGCTATGCCCCAAGCTCCGGTCGATTTCAACACGGGTTGCGTTCAGAATGCCGCTTGCAGTGCGTTATATGGTCCTTCCTATCGCCTTTTCCATTGCTCTTTCCGTCTGCAGCCCAGCGGCGGCAGAAGTGATCGCATCGAAAAGCTACTCCTATTTCGACATCCGCGGCAAAACCGCGGATGAGCTCGACCGCGAACTCAGCCGGCGCGGCCCGACGTCGAGCGGCTCCTCGGCGCGCCATCCCGGCGCAACGAAGATCCGCTTTGGCGGTGAAGCCACCTATATCCAGGATAACGGCCGTTGCCGCGTTGGCAGCGTCAAGGTCACGGTCCACACGCAGATCATCCTGCCGCGCTGGAGCAGCCGCAAGGGCGCCAGCAAGGAGCTGTCGATGATCTGGGATGCCCTGTCGAGCGATATCAAGCGCCACGAGGAGCGCCATGCCGAAATCGCCCGCGATCAGGCCCGCGCCATGGAACGCGCCATTCGCGCGCTGCCGCAGCAGCGCAGCTGCGAGGCCATGCAGGAACTCGTCACTGGCGAATCAGCTCGCGGTATAGACGAGCACGATCGGCAGCAGGCGCGATTCGACCGGGTCGAAGCGGTCAATTTCCAGAAGCGTATGCTGAGGTTGCTGAACAATCGAATCAACGGCCGAGCCGGCGAAAAATAAGGCTTTTTTAGTCTGGTTGCGAGCGGAAAACCTTAGCTGCACAACAAAACTTGTGCGAAACTTGCACCCTCCCCAGTGATTTAATGGTCATTTTTCATCCTGGCAGACTCAACCGGAACGCGTTAATATGAACACATTCGAAAGTTCAGGTACGGCATCTGCACTTTCATCGCTGGGTTCTCCTGGCGCGTTCCGAAGCCGCGGATGTTCCTCCCTCATCCGTAGGTAATGCGCCCGCCTCGCCTCGCTCGCTCAAGCGCGCGAGGCGTCTTTTTTTCTGGACGAATTCTGGCGAAGTTTGAAGCGCAGCGCGCTTAAGCCTGGCGTTCCGGCACGTGCACCACGAGACCGTCATAGACAGACTTCATGCGGATCTGACAGGACAGCCGCGAGGTCGGGCGCACATCGAAGGCGAAGTCGAGCATATCCTCTTCCATCGCTTCCGGCTGACCGACCTGTTCGGTCCACGCCTCGTCGACATAGACATGACAGGTCGCGCAGGCACAGGCGCCGCCGCACTCGGCCTCGATGCCGGGCACCGAATTGCGCACGGCATTCTCCATCACGGTGGAGCCTTGGTCGACGTCGAGGTCGAAGCGCGTGCCGTCGAAGGCGACGATGGTAAGTTTGGGCATCAGGACTATTTCCGGTCTTCAAATGATGGGCGGATTTTCTTCCGACAATTCGACGCGTCAGTCAACATCGGGAAATTCACTATAGCCTCGCAGATTGGGGTTTCACCCGCCGTCTCCAAAGCGTCATGCCACAGGTCGCAAAAAGACCCGTGGTTCCGCAATGGAACAACGGGTCCTTGTTTGAACGGTCTAGAGAAAGAAATCAGCCGCGGCAGAGCTTCAGAATGAAATTCTCGGCGTCGATGACGGCTGCACCGAGCGCTGCCGTCGCACCGGCATCGCCGCCGTTTTCCTCGACGGCCTCAGCCGTCTGCGACACGCGGAACGCGCCGACCGAACTTGCCGCGCCCTTCAGGCGGTGCGCGGCCGCGCCGACGCGGATGGTTTCGCCGCTCGCAATATCCTGCAGACATGCACGAGCCTGGCGCGCAAACATCTGAAGGACTTCGATTTCCAACGTCTTGTCGCCCATCGTCTGCTTGGCGAGATGAACCAGATCGATTGGCCGGACCTTCGAGGGACAGGGTCCCTTTGCATTATCCGGCGCCTCGAATACGATGTTCAATGCTGCCATCTGAGCTGCCATTGCCAATTCTCCCGTCTCGTGTCGTGCGCAGTTCCAACAGTTCTGCGTCAGGAGGGTGGCCATCACGTTAAATTCCGGCACATTCAGGGCGGAAATCTCGCCACATGGTTAACGTCCGTTAAATATCGCTAAATTATTGGTTTTTAAGCGGTGCTACGGATTTAAAGATGTTAACAACGGGTTAACGAGCCTCAAATCTCAAGCCTTCATTAATTGTGTGAGGAGCCCAGATGTGTCACTACGATACTGGTGGAGCGGGTTTATGGTACGCGCCTTTGCCGAGTGAGTGGATAATGGTAGTGTTTTGATACCTTCCGTTTGAAAAAGCGGCTATCTACTCTGAAATGACATGCTTAATCCGTCCGTCGTTGGGATGGAAGGCTGGAACGGCAAAGTTGTTCCCCGGGTGAGGCGGAAGCCCGGGATTGCGCTGCCAGACCGGCCGACAGTAACGAGGCGTAACCAATGGCGAACAACAAATATAACGAGTCGGTTGAGGACAAGGCGTTCAAGGCATTGGACGAGGCGCTCCAGATCGACTTCGGCAAAGATAACGTGCCGTCTCGCCGCGGCGACGCGCCTGAAGCCCCGGAGGCTAATGTGTCTGATCCAGTGAACGCGCGTAACCAGCAGGCCCAGGAAGAAGCGCAGCGCCGTAGCCGCCGCGCCGCCGCCGGCGAGCAGACATCCCGGGGGCCGGCCTTCGCGCCCGCAAACGATGCCAGTCGCAATACGCCCGCCTCGATACTGAAATCCTTCGACGGCGCCTCCAGCCGCTCAGCGGTGCGCACCGCCACCCTCTTCTCGGTGCTTTGGGTCATGGGCGGGCTCGGCCTGATGTCGCTGCTTTATGCGCCTCAGATCTGGCAGATCCGTTCGCTCGCCGATCTCGTCGCCCTGCCGGGCGTCATCGCCGGCCTCGTCGGCATCATCATTCCCGTCATGATGTTCTATGCTTTCGCCATCATGATCGCCCGCGCCCAGGACATGCGCAACGCCGCCCGTTCCATGGCAGAGGTGGCATTGCGCCTGGCGGAGCCCGAAACCATCGCCTCCGAGCGCATCATGACCGTCGGCCAGGCCGTCCGCCGTGAGGTCTCAGCGATGAATGAAGGCATCGAGCGCACCATCGCGCGTGCGTCCGAGCTGGAAACGCTCGTCCATTCCGAAGTCAATGCACTTGAACGTTCCTATGCCGACAATGAGTTGCGCGTCCGTGGTCTCGTCCACGAACTCGGCTCCGAGCGCGAGGCAATCGTCAACCACGCCGACCGCATCCGTACCTCGATCGGCAGCGTCCACGACCAGTTGAAGGAAGAGCTGTCGCTTGCGACCGAAGAGATCGCGGTGCGGCTCTCCACATCGGGCGAAGCCTTCGCCTCGCTGATCGACACGCGCGCCGCGACGATTTTGGAACGATCGGACAACGCCCTGCAGTCGATGGGCAGCCTGCTCGCCGCCAAGACCGATAGCCTGTTGCAGACACTGAACGCATCGGGTTTCGCGCTCGCCACCGAATTCGACAGCCGCCTCGAAGCGCTCTCCGTCAATCTCAACGACCATGGCGAAAGGTTGCTCAGCCAATTCGAGACGCGCGCCTCGACCATGGACAGCAGCACCGAGAAGCTGAATGCGGCGCTGAACGAACGCACGCATCAGCTCAGCGAGATCCTGATCGCCCGCACCCGCGAGATCAATGAGAGCCTGAAATCAGGCGAACGCACCATCGGCGGCACGCTCGACGACGTGCTGTCGAAGCTGAACAGCGCCCTCGACGAAAAGGGCGCGAGCTTCCGCCAGAGCCTGCAGACCACCGCCGACGATGCCGTCATGGATCTCGACGTCCGCTCCGGCTTCTTCGAAGAACGGCTGCAGACGACCGTCGCCCAGCTGTCGACCGCCTTCGACGAACGAGTCGCCGAATTCACCAGCGCCTTCGACAAACGCACCGGCTCGCTCGACACCAAGCTGATGGAGAGCCTCGCCCGCATCAACGAGACGCTGACCGGCGGCTCGGATTCGATCGACGGCATCCTGAGTTCCGGCATCGACCGGCTCGGTTTGTCGATGACCGATCAGTCGCTGGCGCTCGCCACCACACTCGCCACCAGTCACGAAGTGCTGGAAAGCACGCTCGGCACCCGGGCGGATGAAATCACCACTGCACTCACCAGCCGGACCGGCGAACTGACCTCGGCGCTGCAGAGCGCCACCTCGGAAATCGCGCTGACGCTTGCATCCGGCACCTCCGAGCTGCAGAACAATCTGCAGACCCGGACAGCCGAATTCCGCGACACGCTGCGCACCACCACCACCGATCTGACGACCGCCGTTGCCGCCGGCACCGAGCAGGTGACCGCTGCCTTCGGCGGCCGCGCCGAGGAACTGACCGGCGCGCTTGCGGCGCGTGCGGCAGAAATCAGTGAGGCGCTCGGCACGGCCCACGGCCGCATCGACAGTGTCATGGCAGAACGCGGTGGCGCGTTGGTCGAGGCGCTCACCACACATCACGGCCGCTTCGAGGAAGCGCTGACGACCCGCTCCGACGCCATCATCAACGCCGTCTCCAGCACCCATGACCGGCTTGCCGAGACGCTCGACGAAAAGGCGATGGCGCTCGCCATCTCTCTGAACGAAAGCCAGGCCCGCATCGAGGATACGCTCGAAACCCGCTCCGAAACGCTGCTGAGCGCCGTATCCGGCACGCATGACCGCCTCTCCGAAACGCTCGATGAAAAGGCCATGGCGCTCGCCATCTCCCTGAACGAAAGCCAGGCCCGCATCGAGGATACGCTCGAGACCCGCTCCGCGGCCCTGTTGACCGCCGTCTCCGGCACACATGACCGCCTGTCCGAAACACTGGACAGCAAGGCAACCGCCCTGACAACCTCGCTTGACGAGCGCAGCGCCCGCATCGAGGGTGCGCTTGGAACGCGTGCGGAGGCGCTGCTGAACGCCGTCTCCGGCACTCACGAGCGCCTCTCCGAAACGCTGGACGGCAAGGCGGCAGCTTTTGCCACTGCGCTGAGCGAAGGCCAGACCCGTATTGCGGATACGCTCGAAACCCGCTCCGCAGCTCTGCTGAACGCCGTCTCCGGCACGCATGATCGTCTGTCCGAAACCCTGGACGAGAAGGCGATGACGCTCGCCATCTCGCTCAATGAGAGCCAGTCGCGGATTGAAGACACGCTTGAAGCGCGCTCCGAAGCCTTCCTCAAGGCCGTGTCGGGCACGCATGACCGTCTTTCCGAAACCCTCGACCAAAAGTCGGCAGCGCTCGCCGCCTCCCTGAACGAGGGTCAGAACCGCCTGCAGGACACGCTGGAGAGCCGTTCGGAATCCTTCCTCACTGCGGTCTCCGCCACCCACGACCGCCTGTCCGAGACACTCGACGACCGGGCAATGGCGCTTGCCATTTCGCTGAACGAGAGCCAGAGCCGTCTCGAAGAGACACTGACATCAGGCGCCGATGCAATTATCAATGCGGTCTCCGGCACGCATGAAGGCCTGAACGGTGTGCTCGACCAGAAGGCCGCCTCCCTTGCCACCTCGCTGAAAGAGGGCCAGGCCCGCATCGAGGAAGCCTTGGGGCACCGCACCGCTGCAATCATCGGTGCCGTAACGGCAACTCACGACCGGCTCACCGATACGCTCGACGAAAAGACCATGGCGCTCGCCATTTCGCTCGACGACAACCAGAGCCGCTTCGACAGTGTGCTCGAAGCGCGCAGCAACGCCATCATGGAGGCCGTCTCCGGCGCCGAGTCACGCGTCGCCGGCGCCTTCACCGACAAGACCGATGCCATCCGCGCCGCCTACACCGACAATCAGCAGAGGCTCGAAAATGCGCTCTCCGAGCATAGTGCCGCCCTTTCCGGCGTTCTCGATTCCGGCGGCGCCCGCTTCGAGGATCTCGTCGGCGGCTTGACCGGCCGCATCGAAGGTCGCCTGACCGACGCCCATGTTCGGCTCGGAGGCCTCGCCGACGAGGCCGCCGCACGCATCGAAGGCGGACTCACCTCTGCCCATGAGCGCATCCGCACGACGCTTGAGGATCGCGCCAACGCCATCGACCTGTCGCTGAACCAAGCCCATGCGCTGATCAACGATACGCTGACCGAACATGCGACCAGCATCGGCACCTCGGTGGCAACGAGCGTCAGCATGCTCGAAATGTCGCTGGAGGACCGTGAAGCCTCGATCCGTCAGGCCATCGATGCCAGCGCCCAGACATTGGAAGATCGCATGCATGCCGGCGCCGGCCAGATCGCCAGCCGCTTCCAGGAGGCGGCGAATGCGATTTCCAGCTCAACCCAGAACTTCTCCGCTCATCTCGACCAATCGGTCGAAAGCCTGACTGGCCGGGTCGAAGAAACCGGATCGCGTGTGGAAGCCGGTCTTGCGGCCATCGAGACCCGCATCCGTGACGGTGTCGGCGGCGTTGCCGAAAAGGTTGAAGCCGCCAGCGGCCACCTGTCCGGCGTGCTGGCCGACGGCATATCCCGTATCGGCACGCTCAGCGACGACGCCACTCAGCGCATCTCGGCAACGCTCCAAGGCAGCGCCGCAAACCTCACCCAGGCGATCGACAGCCGCACCGCCAACCTGGCCGAGACGCTCGACAGCCGCGCCACGACCCTGACGGGCGCCATCGACGGCCGCACCGCGAGCCTTGGCGAAACCCTTGACCGCGGCAATGAACGCATCGAGGAACGCCTCTCCACCATGGATCGCGCGTTGACCGTCGGCCTCGAGGCCGTCAACCGCACCATCGAAGGCAAGGCCGTCGGCCTCGCCTCGACGCTACGCAGCGCGGTTGCCGAAGCCGCCCAGGGAATGGAAGGCGAAGCAACGAGGACCACCGAACTGCTCGGCAAGACCGGCCAGCAATTCGCTGTGGATCTCAATGCGAAAAGCGACGAATTCACCCGCACCATGGATGAACGCTCGTCGCAGATCGTCACTCGCGTCGCTGAAGCCCAGAGCCGGCTGGCAAGCCAGGCCGCTGCCGTCGCCCAGACCTTCTCGGAAGCCGGCAACGCAATCGTCAACAAGGTCGCCGAGGCCGAAACCATCGTCGGCACGCAGGTCAATGCCATCTCCAAGGCGCTGTCGGATGCCGGCCAGTCTCTGGAAACGCGCGGCGACGCCATCCGCTTGACGCTGTCGGGGGCCGGAAGCGAGATTTCCGCCACCATGGCGGATGTCGACCGGGCGCTCGAAGCCCGCAGCAGCGCTATCCGCTCCAATCTCGAGGAGCGTGCTCGCGAGATCGATACGACCTTCTCCGAGATCGACCGGGCGCTCGAAGCGCGCGGCAATTCGATCCGCTCGACGCTCGACGAACGCACCCGCGACCTCAACTCGATGCTGTCGGGCCGTTCGGTCGAATTGACGCGCATCCTCGACGAAACCGCCCGTCCGATCATCGACCGGTATACCGACGCCGGCGAGCAGGCCGCCGCCCGCATCACCGCCGCAGCCAACCTCAGCGCCGACCGTCTGCGCGCCGAAAACGAAGCGCTCGCCAGCGCCGTTGCCGCCCGTACCGAAAATGTCGCCAATGCCGTCAGCGCCATCGAAAACAGCCTGGTCGGCAACGTCAATGGCCTCGTCGAGCGCATGGCGGAAAGCAGCGCGGCGATGGCGATGATGATGAACCGCGCCGCCGAGCAGCTGACCACCGTCGACGGCCGTCTCGGCGACACCACCACGCGTTTTGCCGAGTCCGCCAACAGGGCCGCCGAAATGGTCTCGGCCTCGACCAGGCTGCTCGAAGGCAAGGTCGACCGCCTCTCCGACATCTCGGGCCAGACGCTGTCGCAGGTCGGCGGCATCATCGGCCGCTTCGACGAACACTCCAAGGTCCTCACTCAGGCCTCGCAGCTCCTCGGCGCCGCCCAGTCCAATCTCGCCTCGACGCTCGAGGAGCGCGAAAGCGCCCTGCAGACGCTCTCCGTCGGCCTCGTCCAACGCTCCGCCGAGATCGAAAAGACCATGCTCGGCCTCGGCGGCATGATCGAGACTGTGTTCGAGCGGGCAGAGCAACGCTCAAGCCAGGTGACCGGCAATCTGCGCCAGGGCGTGCAATCCTCCTTCGCCGATATCGGCCGCATTCTCACCGAAACCGAGAAGCGCGCCCAGGAAGCGGCCGAGACGATGCGCGAGGCAATCACCCGCGCCGGCGACGAAGCCAATACGACGATCGACGGCACCTTCGCCAATGTCGAGCGCCGCTCCGGCGATCTCTCCAACCGTATTCGCGGCGGTCTGACGGCCTCGCTGTCGGAAGTCGAGCGCATGCTCGGCGAAGCCGGCCGCGCCTCCGACGGCGCCGCCCAGAACATGCGGGAGGCGTTGCGCGAGGCGATCGATGATGCCGTCGGCCGCTTCTCCGGCGCCACGGATGATATCCGCCGCTCCGCCGCCGACATCCGCAACGAGCTCGACGCCACACGCGCCGAACTGAAGCGCGGCGCCTTCGATCTTCCCGAGGAAGCCAAGGAAAGCGCCTCGGCCATGCGCCGGGCCGTCGCCGAGCAGATCAAGGCGCTGCAGGATATCTCCCAGCTTGTCGGCCGCTCGAGCCAGCAGCTTGAGATTTCCGAGCCCGTCGCCCGCACGCTCGCCCAGGCGCAGCCGGCCCCGCGTGCCGCCCAGCCGGTCGCAACCCGGCCGGTTGCAAGTCAGCCGGTCGTAAGTCAGCCGGTCGCAGCCCAGGCGCCGCAGCCGGCAGCGCCCCCGCCGATCGAAGCGACGGGTCTGCGCGGAACGATCGCGCCGACAGCACCCGCTGCCGCCCCGCAGCGCGCCGCCCCGCAGCCTCTTCGCCAGGACACAGGGCGCCAGGAGCCGGCTCCTCCGGAAAGCGGCGGCTGGATCAGCGATCTCCTGCGCGGCGCGTCGCGTGAGGAGGCCGCCGACGAGGCGTCTGCCCGCGCTCCGGTCCGGCCGGCGGAAACCGCCGCACCGGCCGCGCGCAGCAATGACAGCCGCAATCCGCGCCACGTCGTCGAATCGCTGAACTCGCTCTCGGTCGACATTGCCCGGGCCATCGACCACGACGCCTCGGTCGATCTCTGGCGCCGTTACCAGCGCGGCGAGCGCGACGTCTTCACCCGTCGCCTCTACACGCTGAAGGGCCAGCAGACCTTCGACGAGATCAAGCGCAAATATGACCGCGAACCGGAATTCCGCACCGCCGTCGATCGCTACATCGGTGACTTCGAAAAGCTGCTTGCCGATGTTGCCCGCACCGACCCGAACCGGACGGTGACGCAGTCCTACCTCACCTCGGATACCGGCAAGGTTTACACCATGCTCGCCCACGCCGCAGGCAGGCTCAGCTAAGTTCGCTGATCTGAACTGGAATTGGGAAAGCCGCTTGAACATATGTCAGGCGGCTTTTCTTTTGCGATGCCAGTGGAACTAATGCATGTCGCCCGGAAGTGTGCAGCGGTTCCGGGATAACGACATGCATAAAAACAAAGGACTAAAGCGCGTCGCATGAATCAAGTTTGATGCGACGCGCTTTAAGAGTGCGACTAAGATCTCTCCGGCTTCACTGTCCAGATAAGATCTCCAGCAGCCATTCGTAAGCAATACCGCCACCCAGACCCGACTTTGCCATCCAGCCACGGAAACCTCTCCCGAATGACGCAGGCCCTTCTGATCATCGACGTGCAGAATGCGATCCTCTCCCGAAAAGCTACGCTGGAGAGGCAGCCTCAGATCGATGCAGCACTCGACGGCACCGTCGCGCGGCTGGCCGCACTGCAAGAAAAGGCTCGGCAGGCAGGCGCGCCGATCGTGCTCGTCCAGCATGACGGCGACACCGGTCATCGATTGGCCGTCGGCACGGCGGGATGGGCACTGCGCGAGGAGATTGCGCCGAGACAGGGCGAGGTGGTCGTGCGCAAGAAGAGCGCCGACTCCTTCTTCGAAACCGATCTTGCCGAACGCCTGAACGAACGCTCGGTTACCCGCCTCGTCATCGGCGGCTGCATGTCGCAATTTTGCGTCGACACGACAGTCAGGCGCGCCGTTTCCCTCGGATATGATGTGACTTTGATTGCCGATGGCCACACCACCGGCGACACGGCGACCCTCACCTTCTCCGCGATCATCGCCCACCACAATGAAACGCTCGACGGTTTCGACGCGGGCAAGGCGACGGTGGATATCCGCCCGGCCGCCGACATTGCTTTTTCATAAAACGTCGGCAGAGACATATCGTCCGCCGGCAGAGAGGGACCGATAGTCCATGCCTCCTGTATTCTCCCGCCTTGTGGGGGAGATGCCCGGCAGGGCAAGGGGCATTCACGGCACGCCCTACAAGACCCGACATCAAATCGAAAGCGGGCGATCAATCCCCAGCCTGACGATCAACGCGTCGACGATCTCTTGCACATCCTTCGCGGCCGTATCGACAACGATCGGCCTCCGCTCCCAATGGTCATACACCCGCTCGACGGTTTCCTGCCACGTCGGTTTGACAAGTCCTTCGACGTCGGTTTCACGCGTCTCGACCCGGCGGCGATGCTCGATCTTGTCGGAACAAATCACCTCGACCTCGACCGCGGTCACCGCAGATCGCGCCGCGACTGCCAGCCAGGCGTCGCGCGTTATCTGAAGAGGATTGACCGAGTCGGCGATCACCATACGGCCGAGCGTGAGATTATCCTCGGCAACCCCATAGGCGACAACATAACCTGCCGGACCGACGTCTATTGAAGGGACACCCGCTCTGATCGCCTGCTCGATGGTGTCAACCCTCACATACACGGCTCCCAGCCGTTTCGCGAGCACGCGGGCGACAGTCGTTTTTCCACTACCCGGCAAGCCGCCGAAGATAATCAGCATGGTTTCCGATCCTGTCGCTGAGTGAATACATCTCGGGCGAAGGAGAACGACAATCGTGCTCCTTTGCTGATCATTACTCTTACCAACGAGATGCCCGAAGGTTCAACGCGCCAGCGACGACAGAATCCCGCTACCACGCGCATCGCCATCGCGGAGATCCGGAATCGCCACCAGCGGCCCCGGCTCCATCTTACCGATAGGCTGCTACCCCCCAGTTGTAGACGCACCGATCGAGGCCGATGGCGATCTCGAGCACGAGGACATCATGGTCGACGGCAGCTCCCCTCTTCGGCTGCGACCGGTAACGCTGCGGAAAATCGCTGCGTCGCGAGATCGAGCAGACCTCCATCCATTTGTCGCCATTGTCGACCTCGATATCCATCGTCACCTCGGAATAGGCCGGCAGCCGGTCGGAGGGCACGATCCGCGTCGGCAGATGGATCAGCGAGGCGATCATGCGGCGCACCGGCTCGAGGCAGGCGGCGTGATAGTCGTTGCCGCTGTCGGCCGTGAAGGCGCATTGGAACTCGAGCTGCCAGAACTCCTTCAGCCGCATGTGCTTGGTCGGCTGCTCCTGCTCACGGCGATAGGATCTGCCGGCCTGCCAGACGCAGAGCGGCAGCCGCGTCTTCGAGTGATTGCCGAGAATATGCTGCATGTAGGCATAGGTCGATGGCGTGGTCTCCGGCCTCAATACCAGCGCGGCATCACCGGCTGACAGTTGTTCCTGAACCCAGATATCGGCATTCGAATAAGCGCTCGAAACCAGTGATCGCGGCATCAAGCTGGGAGCCTCGACCCTTCGAACATCCCAGGCCGGATTGACCGATCTCAGAAAACTGCGGACCTCTTGCGAGAAGAAGCCGATCATATGATCGCGCAGATGGATCTCGCGCTCCTCCCAATGGACGAGCGAATTGACATGATAAAGATTGAGCACGGTGCCTGTCTCCCTGGCAACCTGGATTGACGTGGTGAGGGGCTTTACGTCCAGCCGGACGCAGAGAGCGCCCCGACGTCACAGCAGGACGCAGAGACCTCGTCCGTCAAAAGCGCACACAATCGCAGCCTGCAGGCAGGTGCTGATATGGCGGGAGAAAGGCGCGCGCTTCATGCTCATGTTGAATTTCTACGTGCCCTGCGCGCCATTGTCAAAACCGAAGACGGTGAGCCAAAAGCAATCAGCTGTGGATGGGGCCTTTTTATTGCCGCCCGTCCTTCATTTCGTCACAAACTTTCTGGATCCGCTTGCGTCTAGCCGATGGCTCACCCGACCGTCCAACGACAGAGACAGTAACATCGATGACCAAGACAACCTCCCGGCTCCTTGCCACCGCCCTCTCGTCCGCCATTCTGATGGGCGCTTTCACTGTGGCCGAGGCCGGCCAGGCAAGCTTCGTCGTCGATGCGCACTCCGGTCAGGTCCTCGAAGGCTCCAATCAGGACGAATTGAATTATCCGGCGTCGTTGACCAAGATGATGACTCTCTATCTCGCCTTCGAGGCCCTGCATGAGCGGCGCCTCAACTGGGAGCAGAAGCTCACCATGTCGGAAAATGCCGAGAGCAAGGAGCCCTTTAAACTCGCTGTCGGCGCCGGCCGCCAAGTGACGCTGCGCGAAGCGGTCGAAAGCATCGTCGTCTTGTCTGCCAACGACTCTGCCGTGGCGATCGCCGAACAGCTTGGTGGCTCCGAACAGGCTTTCGCCATGGCGATGACGGACAAGGCGCGCCAACTCGGCATGAAGGATACTGTCTTCAAGAATCCCTCGGGCCTTCCCGATCCCGAGCAGGTCACCACCGCACGCGATATGGCGACCCTCGGCGTCTCGCTGATGCGGGATTTCCCCGAGGAGTTCAAGCTGTTTTCCATGCGCGGCTTCCAGTTCCGCGGCATGAAGCTGCGCGGCCACAACAACCTCATGTATCGCTATGACGGCGTTGACGGCATCAAGACCGGCTTTACCGATGCATCGGGCTACAATGTCGTGACATCGGCGCTGAAGGATGGCCGCCGCGTCGTCGGCGTTGTCATGGGCGAAAAGACCGCAGGCCTGCGCGACGACAAGATGGCAGGACTGCTGGACAGCACCCTGTCGTCGTCGTCGAGTGCGACAGCTTCCACGACACCAGGCAACCAGCCGGGAGCGACGATGACGGATTCGCAACCGACGAAATAAGCGCTCGATGCACGTCGCCCGAAAATGCCCAGCGTTTGAGATAACGGCATGCAGGAAACAGAAACCTGCCGACAGGTTTTTGCTGCCGGTTATCTGAAAACTACCCCCAGGCTAAATGGAATAGGGTGACAATCCAGGCGCCGTCGGGACAAATATTTTTAAACGCCGGCAAGGTCACATTGCGGCGTTCTCCTGCAAACACCGGATCAGATCGAGCGCAGCGTCCAGTTGACGATCTCGGAGGCAACCATTGAGAAGGCACGGTCGAGACCCTTGACGAAGCCGCCATTATCGCCGCCGGCCGGCGCCGTGGCGCGGAATACCTTCTGGGCGCGCACCGAGCCGTTGCGGTCGTTGAGGATCTTGGCGGAGATTTCGACCACCGCCTGGTTGCCGTTTGAAGCGTCGATCTCGAAGGAGCGGATATCGGTGACGACCTGATAGTCGATCGCCAGTCCCTGCCCCGGCATGCCGACGCCACCGAGCTTGCCGGAGTTCTCGAAGGCTTCCACCAGCTTCGACTGCACCATGCGCGGCAGCTTGTCGCCCCATTGCGCCCGCGAGAGATACTGGATTTCCGAGGACGAGACGCGGATGACGATCTGCTCGCTGCCGAGCGCACTCAGCGCCGTTGGCGATGCGATCAGGATCTGGCGGGATTTGGCCGCCGGTCCGTCGCCGTCGACGGCGGCGGAAAGGTCATAGGTATCGTTCTTGGCCGCAGTGCCGCACCCGGAAAGGATCAGCGCCGTCAGCGGCAGCGCGATCACCGTTCCCCTGATCCATGAACGGCGCGACAACAGATGCGATGCGACCATATTAGGCTACCCCTGACTTCCCAGTTAACGCCGCGTCCGGCCGTCATATTGCTTCACCGTGTCCCCGCCGAAGATCAGCCGTTGGGGATTGCGGTCGAAGTTGGTGATCGTATCGTTCAGATTGTTGACGGTTCCACGCATGTCGTTGACGAGCGTCTGCACGTCGCGCAAACCGCCGCTTGAGAATTTCTGCAGATTGTCGGCGATCGGCCCGATGCGCGCATTCAGGTTGTCGGCGACCTTCTTGAAGGATTCCAGCGTATCGCGCGCCTCGGTAAACAGCGATTGTGTGTTGTCGGTTCCAAGCAAGGCATCGACTTTGATCAGGATACCGTCGATGCGGGTCGAGGCCGAATTCAGCTTGTTGGCAAGCTGCGAGACGTCCTGGATCGTCTGGTCAATATCTTTCTGACGCCCCGAAACCGTGTTGGCGACATCGCGGATCGACGCGACCGCGGCGCGTGCATCCTTGGTCGCCTGCGAGATATCGTCAACCGAGCCCTTCAGCTTGGCCGGGTCGATCTGGGCGACAAGCGTGTCGACGCGGTCGAGCGTCGCCTGTGCCTGTTTGCCGAAATCGTTGAAGGTGGTGGCCGTCTGGTCGAACTTCTGGATCGCCCCCTTAAGGTCGCCAGAGGCATCGGCGACGTTGGCGGTGATCTTATCGGCGTTGGAAACGATGTTGTCGATCTTCTTCGCATCAACCGCCTTGACCAGCGATTCCACAGCTTGAAGCGTCGAATCGACACGGCCGGAGACCGCCTTCACCGTATTGGAAAGCTCACCCACACTCTGCAAGAAGGCGTCGATATTGCCGGAATTCTTGGCAAGCGCATCCGAGAACGTCTCGGCATTCTTGAACGTCTGGGTCAGTGGCGCGCGTGAATCCTCGATGAAACCCTGAAGTTCACCGACCGCATCATTGGCGCGATCGAGGATCTTGTCGGCGGTCGCCAAAAGATTGGTGACGCTCGACTGGTCGGCGACGATGACAGCGCGTTTGCCGTTGTCGAGCGCATGTTGGAGGATGCTTTCCTCGCCCTTGCGGCCACCTGAAAGTTCGATATAGGCAGCCCCGGTCAAGCCCTGGATTTCAAGGGCGGCTTTGGTGGAAGGGTAGATCGGCGCATCGGTGCGCACCTGGGTGAAAGCCAGCGAATATTGCGGATCGTCGGCATCGATCGACAGTGTCTGCACCGAGCCGATCTGAATGCCGTTGAAGCGCACCGGCGAGCCGACGCTGAGGCCGTTGGCCGAACCCGGAATACGCACGATCAGCTCGGTCATCGGGCCACCACGGCCATATTCGGCCATCCAGTAGACGAAGCCGAAGGCCGCCGCGATTACCAGCACCGTGAAAAAACCGACAATCGTATAATTGGCTTTGGTTTCCATCTTATCCGGTCACTTCCCGCTGCTGCCGTGCCGCGCGCCATCATCCTGCGGCACGATCGAGCGCGCCCGCTTACCCTTGAAATAGGCTTGCACCCACGGATCGTCGTAGGCCAGCATGTCGTTGATCGTGCCTTCCACCATTACCCGTTTCTTTCCGAGCACGGCAATACGGTCGCAGACCGAAAACAGGCTGTCGAGATCATGCGTTACCATATAGACGGTCAGTCCCAGACTATCGCGCAGGTTGGCGATCAGTTCATCGAATTCGGCGGCGCCGATCGGGTCGAGACCCGAGGTCGGTTCATCCAGGAAGACGAGTTCAGGATCAAGCGAGAGTGCACGGGCAAGGGCGGCGCGCTTGATCATGCCGCCTGACAGTTCGGACGGGTATTTGTCGGCGGCATCGGCTGCGAGCCCGACCATGCGGATCTTCAGATGCGCCAGTTCGTCCATCAGCGAGCGCGGCAGGTCGAGATATTCGCGCATCGGCACCTGGATGTTTTCCTTGACCGTCAGCGACGAAAACAGGGCCCCCTGCTGGAACAGCACGCCAAGCCGCATGTCGAGCGCGTTGCGCTGCGGTTCGTCGAGTTCGTCGAAATCCTGGCCGAGGATCTTGATCGTGCCGGAGCGGCGCGGCAATAGCCTCAGCACCGTGCGCATCAGCACCGATTTTCCGGTGCCCGACGCGCCAACGAAGCCGAGGATTTCGCCGCGATAGATGTCGAGGTTGAGATTGTCGAGCACCACCTTGGAGCCGAAGGCGACGGTGACGTCGCGCGCCGAGAGCACGATGTCGCTCTCGTTTCTGTCTTCCGTATCGATTGGTTTTTCGTCCACGCGATTCGCCATGCTAGAAGTCGATCGCTGCATAGAACATCGCAAAAAGCCCGTCCATCAGGATGACGACGAAAATCGCCTTCACCACCGCGGCCGTCACATGCTGGCCGAGCGATTCCGCGCTGCCGCCGACCTTCAGCCCTTCGACGGCGGCGACGATGCCAATGACCAGCGCCATGAACGGCGCCTTGATCATGCCTGAGAGCACCGTGGACAGCGTCACCGCCTCGTGCAGGCGCGACAGGAAGTTGGCGAAGGTGATGCCGGAATAGCCCCAGGCGACGGCGGCCGCACCACCGAGCGAGGCGAAATTTGCCAGCACCGTCAAAAGCGGCAGCGCGATGGTCAGCGCCACCAGTCGCGGGAAGATCAGTACGCCGATCGGGTTGAGCCCCATCACCTTCAGCGCGTCGATCTCCTCGCGCATCTTCATCGAGCCGATCTCGGCGGTGATCGCGCTGCCCGAACGGCCGGCGATCATGATCGAGGTCAACAGCACGCCGATTTCGCGCAATTGCAGGATGCCGACGAGATCGACGACGAAGACCTCGGCACCGAAGTAGCGCAGCTGGAAGGCGCCCTGCTGGGCAATGATCGCCCCGATCAGAAACGACATCAGAAGGATGATCGGAACGGCGCGAACGCCCATATTGTCGATTTGGTTGATGATCGAGGCCGGCGAAACGCCGCTGCCGCGGCCGAACTTCATCTGTGCGCCGCGCACCGCCGAGCCGAGAATATACATGGCGGCGGCGAAATTGTCCCAGACGTCGTAGGCCATCTTACCGACCGGCGCGAAGATGCGCCCAGCAAGCGACACCTTCTCCTTCAACTCCGGCTCCGGTTTGGCCGACTCCTCGGAGAACATCGCCAGCATTTCGTCGATATGCTGATTGGTGCCTTCGAAGCGGACCGTCCGTCCGGCCGCCTCCTCTTCCTTCTTCAGCCGGCACAGCAGCCAGATCCCGGCGGTATCGATATCCGTAATGTCGGAAAGATCGACCGTCAGGTCACCGGCCTTCTGGTGCAGCAGCTTCTCGAAGTCACGCAGCACGAAATGCACATAGGCACTACGCCAGCTGCCTCTGAGACGCACATGCTGCCCCGAGCCATCGGACTGGTCGTCCACGTCAAGTGAGGCAACGTTGCGATTCTCGGCGTTCAAGATACTTATGTCTTTCAAGGCTCACGGCGACATTACCGACTCGGCGGATCGTTCGCCGCCCGGCGCGTCAATATACAGAAGCAACGTGCGAATTCCATGCTCACAGGACAGCAATAATGCCGCGCACCCTCGATATCCAGATGAATTCATTTCCGATTGCCGGGACCTTCACCATCTCGCGCGGCGCAAAGACCGAGGCCGAGGTGATTACCTGCACGCTCTCCGAAGACGGTGTACAGGGGCTTGGCGAATGCGTGCCCTATCGCCGCTACGGTGAGACCATGGAGAGCGTTTTTGCCCAGATCGAGGCGGCGCGTCCGCTGATCGAGGCCGGGATCTCCCGCCGCGACCTCTTGTCCGCCATGCCGCCGGGCGCTGCCCGCAACGCCGTCGATTGCGCCCTCTGGGACCTGGAAGCGAAACAAACGGGTGAAAGCGTCGCGGCCCGTCTCGGCCTTGCCGATCTGAAGCCGCTCACCACCGCTTACACCATCTCGCTCGGTGAGCCGGAGGTGATGGCCGCAAAGGCTCGCGAACATGCAGGCCGCGCGCTGCTCAAGGTCAAGGTCGGAACCGGCGACGATGAAAGCCGTATCCGCGCCGTCCGCGCGGCCGCACCCGATGCCGCCATCATCCTTGACGCCAATGAAGGCTGGCCGGAAGCCGTGCTCGAACGACATCTCAACATCGCGGCGCAAGCGGGTGTGGCTCTCGTCGAGCAGCCGCTGCCGGCCGGCCGCGACGCTCTGCTTGCCGAAATCCGTCGCCCGCTTCTCGTCTGCGCCGACGAAAGTGTCCACCACACCGGCGATCTCGCAAGCCTTGCAGACCGCTATGATGCGATTAACATCAAGCTCGACAAGACGGGAGGCCTGACGGAGGCCCTGGCGATGAAGGTCGAGGCAGAACGGCTCGGTTTCAGCATCATGATCGGCTGCATGGTCGGCACCTCGCTTGCCATGGCGCCGGCCGTGCTGCTCGCCCAGAATGCCGATTTCGTCGATCTCGACGGTCCGCTGCTGCTTGCCCGCGATCGCGAACCCGGCCTGCGCTACGCCGCTTCCCTGGTCTTTCCGCCTGAAAGCACGCTTTGGGGCTGAAGGTAGTAAGCTGAGATGACGAGGCCGAGACCGGAGAACGCGACGAGCGCCATGACGTAATAGCTGACGACGCCGAGCCAGGCATAGAGATAACCCGACGCCAGCGTCATCAGCGCCATTGCCATGCCGACATAGAAGAAGTAGGCGCCTTGCGCCGAGGATTCCTGCGTCTCCTGCACCGTCGCCATGATCCGCCGCTGCACCCCGGTATGCACGAAGGCATAGGTGAAGCCGTGGAAACATTGCAGCAGGAAAAAACCGGCAAAGCCGGTATTCATCGGAAACAGTATCCAGCGGCAGACGCTGACCGCGCAGCCGAAGCGGATCAGGGTCCAGGCGTCGAAGCGCCGGTTGAGACGCTTCGACAGGAAGAACACCGTCACTTCGGAAGCGACGCCGACGCTCCAGAGCAGGCCGACCTCAGTGCCGGAAAAGCCGAGATGATGCCAGTAGATCGATGAAAAGGCGTTGAGCACCGCATGGCTCGACTGCTGAATGGCGACACCGATCAGCAGCAGCAGCAAGTGCGGCTCGCGCAACCCGCTGCCGGTGGCGGCCGGAATGTTGATCGGCTGGCCACGCCGACGCGTCGGCCCGATGCGCGGGCAGAAGATCGCCATGACCACGGTCATGGCAAAGCCGAACACCATGATATCAAGCACCATCCCGCCGCCCCACCGGCTGATTAGCTGGCCACCGACCAGCGTCGAGACGATGAAGGCAATCGAACCCCAGACGCGCATCGACCCGTAATCGAGGCCCCAGCGGCGCACGCCCGAGATGACGATCGATTCGACGACGGGCACATAGGGCGCGAAAGTGGCGCCCTGCAGTGCATAGACGATCGTCACCGGCCAGAAGGTCGTCGTCCAGAAGAGCGCGATCGCCGTCAGCAGCGACAGGCTGCCCGACCA
Organism: Rhizobium sp. NZLR1; assembly: GCF_017357385.1. Classification (NCBI taxonomy): domain Bacteria; kingdom Pseudomonadati; phylum Pseudomonadota; class Alphaproteobacteria; order Hyphomicrobiales; family Rhizobiaceae; genus Rhizobium; species Rhizobium sp. NZLR1. Next base: position 2,529,457 of record NZ_CP071632.1, read on the forward strand.
GAGCAGCACGTCGGCGCGCTCCTTCAAACGGTCGGCGATCATGGCGACAACAGGCGCCACCAACACGCGAACCACCATCGGTATGGCAAGGATAACGCCGATCTCGTGGTCGCTGAAGCTGTGGGTTGCGAGCCACATCGGAAAGAACGGCAGAACGATGCCGTTGACGAGCAATGGCGCGCAATAGGAAAGCGCGCTGAGCAGCCGGAAGCGCGGAGGCGCTCCCTCACTCGGGGAATGTTGAGCGGGAATCATCGGTGGACCTGAAGGAAACTGATCGTTGTCCTAACACACCACCCTGGAGGCGACCATTGCGAGAAATAGCCCTACTGAAACGTTTTAGAAAATAAATAGTGCCTGTCGCCTGACGGTAACGGCTAAACTCCTGGAGCGCGCGGCGCTGATACGCCGGCCCCAAAAATCAGACGGCCCTCAAATCAGGCGCCCCCCAAATCACGCGGCCTGCGGGGCGAACTCGCCCTGGTCATGCATTTCGCTGGCGGCAAGCGCCGGCACACTGCTGGCAAGCGCCCGCCAGGTGATCAGTTCGAACGTGCCGTCGTCGTGCTCGGCCACCGCCGTGCAGCTTTCCACCCAATCGCCCGTATTGATGTAGCGGATGCCGTCCATGTCCTGGATGATGGCATGATGGATGTGTCCGCAGATCACGCCGTCGGCGCCGCTTTTGCGGGCTTCCTCTGTCACGACGCGCTCGAACTCACCGATGAAGTTGACGGCATGCTTGACCTGCAGCTTCGCCCAGGCCGAGAACGACCAGTAAGGCATGCCGAGGCGTCGGCGCACTGCCGCCAGGAGGATGTTGATGCGGATCGCAGTATCGTAGGCCCAGTCGCCGAGATAGGCGAGCAGGCGTGCGTTGCGGACGACCACATCGAACTCGTCGCCGTGCAAAATCAGGTATTTTTTGCCGTCGGCGCCATCATGCATCATGCGGTCGACGACCTCGATGCCGCCGAAATGCATTCCCGGGAAGTCGCGCAGGAATTCGTCGTGATTGCCGGGGATATAGACGACGCGTGTGCCCTTGCGGGCCTTGCGCAGCAGCTTCTGGACGACATCGTTGCAGACCTGCGGCCAGTACCAGCTGCGCTTCAGGCGCCAGCCGTCGACGATGTCGCCGACGAGCACGATCGTATCGGCCTCGTGGTGGCGCAGGAAATCCAAAAGGAAATCGGCCTTCGCGGCCTTCGAGCCGAGATGGACATCGGAAATGAAGAGCGTTCGGAAATGTCTGGGTTCCATCATGTCTATCACGAGCTGTCGCTCATGCCCCATCTTTCATCTAGCCTTCCAAAACCAGACTCGTGTTTCAGGAAGATGACAGACTGGGGAAAAGCCCTGCGCGCCGGCAATATTGCCCTCTCCATCGAGCGCGTTCATGATGAAGGCGACTCATATCCGACAATGCGGGATGGCTGATGCGTCTCTTTCTCGTTCGCCACGGCGAATCTCTCGGCAACCTCAATGAACAGGCCTATCGGCAATTCGGCGATCACAATGTGCCGCTGACCGAGTGGGGTCACCGCCAGGCGGTGGAAGCCGGCGGCGCGATCGCCTCCTATTTGAAGACACTGCCGGGCGCGGATTTCCGCAAGCTGCAAATCTGGTACTCGCCATTCCTCAGAACACGGCAAAGTAAGGATGCCTTGCTTACAGCCCTGCCGGAAAGCTATGTCGGCGAAATCCGGGAGGATTACCTGCTGCGCGAGCAGGATTTCGGTCTGTTCACCGAAATCTATGACCATGCCGAACAGAAGCAGAAATTTCCCGAGGAATTCGAAAAATGGGCGAGACTGCGCAGCAACAGCGGCAAGTTCTACGCGCGGCCGCCAGATGGCGAGAGCCGGGCGGATGTGGCCCAGCGTGTCCGCCTTTTCCTTCAGACCGTCATGCGCGACGCTGAAAATAGCAGCCACAACGTCGTGATCGTCGGCCATGGCGTCACCAACCGGGCGGTCGAAATGAATTTTCTGCACCGCCCCGTCGAATGGTTCGAGCGTTCCGACAATCCTGGAAATGCCGATATCACGTTGATCGAGGGGACGCGCTCGCAAGGATACGTGTCGACCCTGCTGCACCAGGCGGCCGACCGGCAGCCGGGACAGGAAAGTGAACTGTGCGATGCCTATGGCGCCGACGTGACGATCACGCCGAAGCCCGGTGGATAGGTTTTCTGGCGGATTACACAAGGCAACCCGCCAACTCCTCACCTCAGGTTATTCGTCGCCTCGGGTGAACCTTCACCTCGGGTGACTGGTCACCCTATGTCGGCGACGTCACCGTTGCCGGTTCCTGCCCGGCCGGTGCCTCCTCGTTCACAGTCTCCGGCCGCTTCATCCTCAAGAGACGCAGCACGAAGACGAAGAAGACGGGAACGAAGAAGATCGCCAGCACCGTCGCCGAGACCATGCCGCCCAGCACGCCGGTGCCGATCGCATTCTGGCTGGCCGCACTTGGGCCGGTGGCGATTGCCAGCGGCACCACGCCCAATGTAATGGCGAGCGAGGTCATGATGATCGGCCGGAAGCGCAGCCGAGCGCCTTCGATCGCGGCATCCATCAGCGATTTTCCCTCGGCAAAGCCGTCCTTGGCGAATTCGACGATCAGGATGGCGTTCTTCGCCGACAGACCGATGATCGCGATCAGGCCGACCTTGAAGTAGATGTCGTTGGACATGTCGCGGCTCATTACCGCGAGCACGCAGCCGATGACCCCAAGCGGCACGACCAGCATCACCGACAACGGGATCGACCAGCTCTCGTATAGCCCCGATAGCAGCAGGAAGACGAAAAGGATGCTGAGACCGAACAGGAACGGCGCCTGCGATCCCGATTTGAGCTCCTCCAGCGACTGGCCGGTCCATTCGAAGCCGAAGCCGTCGGGAAGCTCGGAGGCCAGCCGTTCCATTTCGGTAATCGCCGCGCCCGATGAATATCCCGGCGCCGGAGCGCCCGAAATGCGAACAGAGGGATAGCCGTTGTAACCGACGATCTGCGCCGGCCCCTTCTGCCACTCGGCGACCGCGAAGGATGAGAGCGGCACCATGCCGCCGCTCGCATTGCGGACGTTGAGTTTCATCAGGTCTTCGGCCTGAAGCCTGCTCTTGTCCTGTGCCTGCACGATGACGCGCTGCATGCGGCCGGAATTCGGGAAGTCGTTGACGTAGCTCGAACCGAGATTGGCGGTGATCGTGCTGTTGATGTCGGCGAAGGCGACGCCGAAGGTATTGGCCTTTTCGCGATCGATGACGAGCACCAGCTGAGCCGAATCAGGCATGCCCTCCGGCCGGATACCGGCGATGATGGGGTTCTCAGATGCCTTGCCGAGCAGCATTCCTGCCGCCTCGGTCAGTGCCGCCTGGCCCTTTGCCCCGCGATCCTGAAGGCGGAAGGTGAAACCGTTGGTCGTGCCGAAGCCTTCGATCGGCGGCGGCGACAATGCGAAGGAAGTCGCATCCTTCAACGCAAACAGCTGCATATTGACGCGGTTGGAGATCTCCTGCACCGAATTGCCCGCGCCACGCTCGGCCCAGTCCTTCAGGGTAACGAACACCAGGGCGGCATTCGGCCCCTGCCCCGAAAAGCTGAAGCCCTGGATCGCCACGACGTTGGCAACCGCCGGCTCCTTCTTGAAGATCGCCTCGATGCTTTCGAGCGAGGCGACCGTGCGGTTACGGCTCGCCTCGGGCGGCCCCTGCACGTCGACGATCAGGAAGCCCTGGTCCTCGTCCGGCACGAAACTGCTCGGCAGGTTGACGAAGAGATAGCCGAGACCGACGACGACCGCGACATAGACCGCCATGACCCGCCAGGAGCGCTTGGCCAGTCCCTCGACGGCGCGGGCATACCTGCCGGTCAGCCGTTCGAACTTTCGGTTGAACCAGCCGGCGATGCCCTTCTTCTCGTGATGGCCCTTGATCGGCTTCAGGAAAGTCGCGCAGAGCGCCGGCGTCAGCGACAGCGCCAGGAAGGCCGAAAACAGGATCGAGACGACCATGGTCAGGCTGAACTGGCGGTAAATGATGCCTGTCGAACCCGGGAAGAACGCCATCGGCACGAAGACGCAGGAGAGCACCAGCGTGATGCCGAGGATTGCGCCGGTGATCTGCCGCATCGCCTTTTTGGTCGCCTCCTTCGGCGACAGGCCTTCCACCGCCATCAGACGCTCGACGTTCTCGACCACGACGATGGCGTCATCGACGAGGATGCCGATGGCAAGCACCATCGCAAACATCGTCAACACGTTGATCGAGAAGCCGGCGGCAAACATCACCGCCAGCGTCCCGAGCAGCGCGACCGGCACGACGAGCGTCGGAATGATGGTGTAGCGGAAGCTTTGCAGGAAGACGAGCATGACGATAAAGACGAGGGCGACGGCTTCTGCGAGCGTATGCGCCACCTTCTCGATCGATGCCGAGACGAACGGGCTGGTGTCGTAGGGAACGGAATATTCGACGCCCGCCGGGAAGAAACGCGACAGCTCCTCCATCTTCGCCTTGACCAGATTGGACGTGTTGACGGCGTTGCCCGTCGACGACAGCTGGATGGCGATGGCAGCGCTCGGTTGCCCGTTCAGCCGGGTGGAGAAGCTGTAGCTCTCGCTGCCCTCTTCGATCCGCGCGACGTCGCGCAGCCGGACGTTCGACCCGTCGGCATTGGCGCGCAGCACGATGTTCCCGAATTCCTTGCTGTCGGTCAGCTGACCCTTCACCAGTACCGTCGCCGTCAGGTCTTGCGAGATCGGATTGGGTGCGGCGCCGATCTGGCCCGCCGCAACTTGGGCATTCTGCGCCGAGATCGCCCCGCTGATGTCGGAGGCGGTGAGGTTCAAGCCGACCATCTTGTCGGGATCGATCCAGATGCGCATCGCCCGCTGCGAGGCAAACAGCTGCGCCCGGCCGACGCCGTCGAGACGGCGTAGCTCGCCGATGACGTTCCGGTTGAGATAGTCGCCGAGCGCCACCTCATCGGTCTTGCCGTCGGTCGAGGTCAGCGAGATGAACATCAGGAAGCCGGACGACGCCTCCTCGACTGTGACGCCCTGATCCTTGACGGATTGCGGCAGCCGCGGCTCGACGCGGCGGATGGCATTCTGAACGTCGACGGAGGCCTGGTCGATATCGGTGCCCGCCGCAAACGTCGCGGTGATCGTCATCGCGCCCGAGGTGTCGGAGGTCGATTCGAAATAGGCAAGGTGCTCGACCCCGTTCAGCTCTTCCTCGATCTGCCGGGTGACGCCCTGATAGATGTCCTGCGGCGATGCGCCGGGATAGCTGGTAGTAATGCTGAGCTGCGGCGGCGCGACCTTCGGATATTGTGCGACCGGGAGGAACGGCAGCGCGATCAGGCCGGCGATGGAGATGAAGATCGCAAAGACCCATGCCAGGATCGGGCGATCGATAAAGAAACGTGCCATTGATCTTACTCCGGCTTCTTGGCGTCGCCGGACGCGACTTCGCCATCCCGCCACGCTTCCGGCGCGACCTTGGCGCCCGGCTGCAGTTTCTGCACGCCGTCGACGACCAGGCGTTCGCCAGCAGACAGGCCGCTTTCGACCACCCATTCATTGCCGGAGGATTGACCGAGCTCGACGTCGCGCGGCTGCGCCACGTCTCCGTCCTCTACGACATAGACCTGCGCCTTGCCATCGGCCGCACGGATGACGGCGCGTTGCGGGATGAGGATCGCCTTCTCGCGGACGGCCTGCTCGATGCGGACCCTGACGTAAAGACCCGGCAGCAGATCGCCGTTGGGATTGGGGAATTCGCCGCGCAGGGTAACCTGGCCCGTCGTCGCATCGACGCTGGCGCTGCGGAACAGCAGTTTTCCGGCCTGGGCGTAGACCGTGCCGTCGTCGAAGACGAGTTTGATGTCGGCTTTGCCTTGTTCCGTCGAGGCGAGGTTGCCATTCTCGACCGCCCGCTTCAGCGCCAGCAACTCGCCGGAGGATTGCGTGAAGTCGGCATAGACGGGGTCGATCTGCTGGATCATCGCCAGCGCATCGCCGGCATCTGCCGTCACCAACGCGCCTTCGGTCACCAGTGCGGCGCCGATGATGCCTGAGATCGGTGCCCGGATTTCGGTATAGCCGAGATTGATCTTCGCTTCGTCGAGTGCTGCCTGCGCCAGCGCGACATCGGCGTCGGCCTGGGCAAGGGCGACAGCCGCCGCATCATATTCGACCCCGCTTGCGACATCGCGGTCGCGCAGCGACTTCTGCCGATCCAGCTGCTGGCGGGCATTCAGCTGCGTCGCCCTGGCGCGCTCGAGGCTGGCTTCGCGCTGGCGACGCGGACCCGGAACAGTGCCGGATCGATCCGATAGAGCACGTCGCCCTGATGAACGAGACTGCCCTGCTCGAAGACCCGTTCCTGCAGGATGCCGGAAGCCCGGGCCCTCACCTCCGAAACACGCGTCGCGGCGATGCGGCCGGGCAATTCGCTGACAACGGGAACCGGACGCGCGTTCAGCGTCAGCACGCTGACGGCGGCCGGCGGCATGGCGCCGCCTTCCTGTGCGTGAACCGGCAATCCCACGCCGAGGAACAGCGCCAGCGTTAGTGCGTAACGCACTGTTTTCGTATGAAAATGCATAATCTACTAGCCTTCCTGATGGTCCCGGTGAGGTCCAAAAAAGCACAGCCCGCCGAAATGACGTTCGGCGGGCCTCCTGTGCCGACAGATAGCCAATCTTTTTTCGGATTGCAAGATACCTACCGGTTGGTATGATAGCGACATCACTTCTTTTGGTATGATAGCTCCGCGATCCCGGGAGTGATACTGATCCCCTCCGGTCTTCTCGTCACGAAACGCATCTCGAACCCAGGTCATGCATTGATAGATAGCCCCCGCAACAGAAAGAAACAACCGGAAGTCGTGCGGCAGGCTCTTCTCGATTGTGCCACCAAGCTGGCACTGGAGCAGGGTCTGGCCGCCGTCAGCCTGCAGGCGGTCGCAAGTGCTGCCGGTGTGACAAAAGGAGGTCTGTTTCACCACTTCCCCAATAAGCAGGCTCTTATTGAGGCCGTGTTCGACGGTATGATGGAAAACCTCGACCGCGAGATCGACCAGGAACTGGAAAAGGACAAGGGCGGCCACGGCACATTCAGCCGCGCCTATGTCCGTACTCTTTTTTCCGATCGCGCTCTCAACAACAGCCCATGGTCGGCGCAAACGATGACCGTGCTGGCCGACCCCTACTCCAAAAGCCTCTGGCACAAATGGATCAATGACCGGCTGGTCAGGCACGCCGAAACCGACGCGGGAATGCGGCTCGAAATCATTCGCCTGGCGGCGGATGGCGCATGGCTCGCCCATGTCCTAAGGCCAGACGACCGGGCCGGCTCGGACGACACGGCTCTGCTGAAGGAATTGATCGAACTCACCGAGGGGTGACAGCCGATCGGCATCCCGCGCCCGAGCGCTGTCACTTGAGCGCGGGATGATCCGGCTAAGCAGCCCGCACGGCCACCGTCGGTTTGACGTTCTGGTTCATGCGGAACAGATTGTTCGGATCGTAGCGCCGCTTGATTTCGGCAAGCCGGCCGTAATTGGCGCCATAGGCGCTTTCCACCCGATCGGCCTCGTCCTCAGGCATGAAGTTGATATAGGCGGTTCCCACAGCATGCGGCTTGGTTGCCTCGAAAAGCTCACGCGCCCAGCCGGTGCAGCTTGCATCCATCCCGCTTTCCCGCCAGCGTGCATGCACGTTCATGACGAAATGCGAGCTGCGCTGCGGAAATGCGGTGGCCTCAGTCGGAATGCGGCCGGCCGCACCGCCGACATGGCCGATGAAGATTTCGCATTCTGGTCCCGGCAGCTTGCGCACGGCGTTGAGCAGCACCTCGATCGCTGCGTCGGAGAGCGAGGCGAAATCCTGGCTCTTCCAGTAATTGCGCGCACCTGGCGTCAGCAGCGGGTCGAATGCCTGCTGCCAGCCGGTAAACGGTACCGGGCCGACGACGTCGGCAATCGGTTTTCCGATCGCCCGCAATCTTTCCGTCGCTTTTTCCCCGGCCGCGATGTCTCCGCAATAGCACATCGCAAGCACCACGACCTCCTTGCCGTGCCATTCGGCCGGAAGGAACGGCAGCGGTGGTGCCTGGCGCATCACAACCCAGCAGGTCAGTTCATCGGGTGCGGCTTCCAGCGCCTGCCGATATTCCCTCAGCACCTTTTCCGCGTCAGCGAACGGATGCACCACCAGCCCGGCGAGGACCTCTGTTTTGAGCGGGTTGAGCTGGAATTCGAAGGAGGTAACGACGCCGAAATTGCCGCCACCGCCGCGCAACGCCCAGAACAGGTCTGGTCTTTCCGTCTCGCTCGCCTTGACCAGCTCACCATCGGCCGTCACCACATCCACCGAAATCAGATTGTCGATCGTCAGCCCGAATTTGCGGGTCAGCCAGCCGAAGCCGCCGCCAAGCGTCAGGCCGGCTATGCCGGTGGTGGAATTGATGCCGGTCGGCAGCACCAGCCCGAAGGCCAGCGTTTCCTGGTCGACATCGGCAAGTGTTGCGCCCGGCTCGATCCTGGCGCGGCGCGTCTCCGGGTCGACCCGCACCGATTTCATCGCCGACAGGTCGATGACGACACCGCCCTCGCAGACGGCATTGCCGGCAATACCGTGGCCCCCGCCGCGCACCGAAACGAGCAGATTATTGTCGCGCGCAAACCGCACCGCGCGCACGACATCGGCAGCGCCGGCGCAACGCGCGATAAGCCCGGGCCGCCGGTCGATCATCGCATTCCAGATCGCCCGCGCCTCATTGTAATCGATGTCTTTACTGGTCAGGAGATTGCCGCGAAATCCGGCGGCAAACGCATCGATGGCCACGTCATTGACCATCGTCTGCCCCTTTTGCAGGGTCGTCAGGTTCAAATTGTCCATGGTTTCCTCCATGCGACCGGCGCCCCGCACCGTCGCGGCCGGGATTTTGCGCCCGTTGCCTTCGGCAAACAAGTTTCGAAAAGGATTAGCTAATATAGACGTGGTAGAACGAAGCGTATCTCGTTGAGATTACTTTTAAAATTTGTACCGGCGCCGACGGACGGCGATCCTTGCGTGGTAGCCCGTTGCGATCGCCGCGCAAGTTCCTACTTTGCAACCTCGTAAATGGCGGGATGCAAATTCGTTGCTTTGATTTGCCATTGCGATAGACAGGATCGCCAACCTGGAGAAGATCGATGGTCAGTTTCGGTGTTTTGACAACCTATGTCCTGGTGGTGCTGGGTCTGATGATCATTCCGGGGCCGGCCACACTCCTCACCCTGGCCAGAGCCATCAGCGGCGGCAAACGCGCCGGAATGGCAACGGGCCTCGGCATTGCTGCGGGTGATCTTGTCCATACGACGATGGCAACCTTCGGCCTGTCGGCATTGCTTGCCACGTCAGCCCTGGCGTTTGAAATCGTCAAATATGCCGGCGTCGCTTACCTGATTTATCTCGGATTCCGGGCCTTCTTCGAGAAGGCGCAAAGCCTCGACATGCCCAAGGCACAAGCGATCAGCCCCATGCGCGCCTTTCGTCAGGGACTCTTTACCGAGATCCTGAATCCCAAGACGGCTTTGTTCTTCTTGGCTTTCCTGCCGCAGTTCATCCATCCGGAAAGCGGGTCCGCCATCGCACAATTCGCCCTGCTCGGAATCATTTTCGTCGGGCTCAGCATCTGCGTAACGTCGCTTCTGGCGATCGCGGCCGGTTCTATTGGCGGCTGGCTGCAGAGCAACCGTCGGGTTGGGCGGTGGCAGGGAAAGGTCGTCGGCACGGTTTACATGGCCTTGGGTGCCAGGCTCGCCCTTCAGCAGCAGTAACCTGCTGCTTCGCGCAAATATCAGCGCACGCTGGAAAATAGCTTTCTCAGGAAGAAACGGCGCGGCGTTTGGGCGTCGCCTTCAAGTTCGCCGAACTGCTCGAAGCCCAGTTTGAGATAGAAGGGTTTCGCTTGAAAATCGAAGGTGTCGAGAAAGATACCCAAACAAGCGCGCTCGCGGGCTATGCGCTCTGCCTCCTCCATCAGCTTGGTACCAAAACCTTCGCCTCTGCGCGCAGCTGGAACAACCAGGTATTTGATAAAAAGCCAATTGTACTCCTCCACGGCATAGAGACCCCCGATGATGTCGAAAGTGTCGGGATCTCTCAGGACTATCCCGAGATCGGGCTGCTCGATCAGGTGAGTCGTGTGCGGAGCGTTGAAGTCCAATAGCAATTTGAGCACTTCGTTCCGCTCTTCGGCGGTTGGCTCATTCGGGAGGATTTCGAGGATGGGCAGCATCACCAAAGGATGAGGCAGCGATCGCGCAGTGTCCAGCTGTCAATTGGAGATGCCCCTCCGCCCGCCCGTCTCACGAAAACTTCTCCCATCCCTATTTCCATACTGTCGCCGCTAACCGATTGATGTATGCAGGGAGCACAAAAGACGTGCACGGAGGCGGCAATGGATCACCAGGAAAAATCCAAGACGGAAAAGAACCTGACAGGCGGCGATCTCGACGAGCAGGCGCTGTTCTTCCACCGCTATCCCCGCCCCGGCAAACTGGAGATCCAGGCAACCAAGCCGCTCGGCAACCAGCGCGACCTGGCACTTGCCTATTCGCCCGGCGTCGCAGCCCCCTGCCTTGCCATCCGCGACAATCCCGAAATGGCGGCCGAATATACCTCGCGCGCCAATCTCGTCGCCGTCATTTCCAACGGCACGGCAGTGCTTGGCCTCGGCAATATCGGCCCGCTGGCCTCGAAGCCGGTGATGGAGGGCAAGGCCGTGCTCTTCAAGAAATTCGCCGGCATCGATGTCTTCGATATCGAAATCGACGCCGCAGGCGTCGAGCAGATGGTCTCGACTATCGCCTCGCTGGAGCCGACCTTCGGCGGCATCAATCTCGAAGACATCAAGGCGCCGGGATGTTTCGAGGTCGAGCGGCGCCTGCGCGAAAAGATGAAGATCCCGGTCTTCCACGACGATCAGCACGGCACGGCAATCATCGTCGCCGCCGCGATCCTCAACGGGCTGGAACTCGCCGGCAAGGCGATCGAAAACGTCAAGATCGTCGCCTCCGGCGCCGGTGCAGCCGCCCTTGCCTGCCTGAACCTGCTGGTGATCCTCGGCGCCAAGCGCGAAAACATCTGGGTCCACGATCTCGAAGGCCTCGTCTATGAGGGCCGCATCGAGCTGATGGACGAATGGAAATCCGTCTACGCCCAGAGGAGCGAGACGCGTACGCTCGCCGAAAATATCGGCGGCGCCGACGTCTTCCTCGGTCTGTCGGCCGCCGGCGTACTGAAGCCCGAGCTGCTGGCGCAGATGGCCGATAAGCCGCTGATCATGGCGCTCGCCAATCCGACGCCGGAAATCATGCCGGATCTTGCCCGTGCCGCCCGCCCCGATGCGATGATCTGCACCGGCCGCTCGGATTTCGCCAACCAGGTCAACAACGTCCTCTGCTTCCCCTATATCTTCCGCGGCGCGCTCGATTGCGGCGCCGAGACGATCAACGAGGAAATGAAGATGGCGGCCGTGCGTGCCATCGCCGCCCTTGCCCGCGAAGAGCCGTCGGATGTCGCTGCCCGCGCCTATTCCGGCGAAACGCCCGTCTTCGGCCCCGACTACCTGATCCCCTCGCCCTTCGATCCGCGCCTCATCCTGCGCATCGCCCCTGCGGTTGCCAAGGCCGCCGAACAGAGCGGCGTGGCGCGCCGCCCGATCCAGGATTTCGACGCCTATCTCGATCAGCTGAACCGCTTCGTCTTCCGCTCCGGTTTCGTCATGAAGCCGATCTTCACCGCGGCCAAGGCAGCAGAACGCAAGCGTGTCATCTTCTCCGAAGGCGAAGACGAGCGCGTGTTGCGCGCCGCCCAGGTGCTGCTCGAGGAAGGCCTCGCCGAACCGATCCTGATCGGCCGCCCGCAGGTCATCGAGACCCGCCTGAAGCGCTACGGTCTGCGTATCCGCCCGCTGCAGGATTTCGAGGTCATCAATCCGGAAGACGATCCGCGCTTCCGCGAATATGTCGATCTCTATTTCTCGCTGGTCGGCCGCCGCGGCGTCATTCCCGAAGCCGCCCGCACCATCGTGCGCACCAACACCACCGTCATCGGCGCACTGGCGCTGAGGCGCGGCGAGGCCGATGCGCTGATCTGCGGTCTGGAAGGCCGCTACGAGAAGCACCTGCGCGACGTCCGCCAGATCATCGGCAAGCGCAAGGATGTTCGTGATTTCTCGGCCCTCAGCCTGATGATCTCACAGCGCGGCGCCACCTTCTTCACCGATACCTACGTCACCTTCAATCCGAACGCCGAAGAAATCGCCGAGGCAACGGTGCTGGCGGCCGAGGAAATCCGCCGTTTCGGCATCACGCCGCGCGCTGCCCTCGTTTCGCATTCCAACTTCGGCTCGCGCGAATCCGAAAGTGCCACAAAGATGCGCAACGCCCTGCAGCTTGTGCGCGAGGCCGCCCCAGATCTCGAGGTCGACGGCGAGATGCACGGCGAAAGCGCCATCACCGAAGCGCTGCGCAAGCGCGTCATGCCGGATACGACCCTGCACGATGAGGCAAACCTTCTGGTCTTCCCGAACCTCGACGCCGCCAACATCACGCTTGGCGTGGTGAAGTCGATGACCGATGGTCTGCATGTCGGGCCGATCCTGCTCGGCACCGCCCTGCCTGCCCACATCCTTGCCCCCTCGGTCACCTCCCGCGGCGTCGTCAACATGGCGGCGCTGGCCGTCGTCGAAGCATCGCAACCGGCTTAAGCCGGTTGCCGGCAAGCAAACGACAGGCGCTTGAGACCGGCCCGACGCCCTGTCAACCACCCTCTATCGACAGGCGTCCTCTGCCCGCGAGCGCATCCGCGCGTTCGTTGCCGATAATCCCTGAATGACCCTTGCACCAGGCAATGGTCACCAGGGCGTTCCGGGATAATTGAAGATCGATCGCTTTCCAGAGTTCCGCATTATCGATCGTTCGCCGTCGGCCATGTCCATTCGGGCTGCTTTTCTTCCAGCCATTGTTCTTCCAGATATGTCGCCGGCTGTTACAGCCTTTGACGGCATAGACGGAATCGGACCAGATGGTCGCAGCTTCGCCGGTTGTTTGGCTGTTGATCCACATGGCCGCCCTGAGAACGGCGGTCAATTCCATCGAATTATTGCTGGAATCTCCAACGCCACCTAAGTCCGCCGCGATTTCCACCGCATCGCGATAAGCGACAAACGACCAGCCTCCATGCCCGGAACCGGGCTCAAAACAACCGTCCGCGAAGACGTGAAGGCCGTGTTGGGTTTCCGCTACGCCTGATGTCGGTGCTGAGGGTCGGATCTCGTCGGGAATGCCTGTCATTTTAACCGAGTCCCAGGCGATTGCTGGATAAGATTACGAAAATACGGTAGGATTTTCTCTGAGCTTATTAAGAGAAATCCGTTAAGGGAAAACGCGCGGCCGTTGACGTCGCATTCGACCCACCGACCGTTTGCTCATTCCGGGACGACGCCGTGAAACGCCGAAACCTGTCTCTCGCCGTCCTCCTCGCTTTCTCAGCGCCCGCCGCCGCGCAGACTAGTGCCGTCTGTGAGGACCTGCGCGGCCGTCTCGCCGACCTGCCGCGATCGATCGGCAATGGCAACGGTCCGGAAGCCCGCCAATATTCCAGCGCCATGGCCGAGCAGAACCTCGAGCTGCGCAAGGTTCGCAACGACCTGCGCAGTTACGGCTGCACCTCGGGCAGCATGGTGGTGATCGGCGGCCAGAATGCCGATTATTGCGCCGAGCTCTCGGACTCCGAAGCCCGAATGATCGACAATATCGGTTACCTCCAGGATCGCCGCAACGAGCTGACCGGCCGGAACGGCGCCGATGACGGCGCCCGGCGGGAGCTGATGTCTGCGCTCGATAGCAATGGCTGCAACAGCGAGAATTTCTATGCGCCTGACGAGCGCAGCGCCAACGACCCTGCCCCGAGCGTCGAGGAACAGGCGATGCGCTCCGATACCTTCATACCGCTCGGCGGTGGTGAGGAGGCCGACCCGCGCTACGGCCTGCCGCGAGCCGAGATGCTGTCGCCGGTCAGCACCATGTGCGTGCGCAGCTGCGATGGCGGTTTCTTCCCGATCAGCTCGAACGCCACTTCGGTCGATTTCGGCCGCGATGCCCAGACCTGCGCCAAGATGTGCCCGGGGATCGAAACCCAACTGTTCTATCGCGAGGTGACGAGCACCGAAGCCTCGAACATGATCTCGGTCGCGACCGGCACACCCTACAGCGCCATGAAAAACGCTTTTGCCTACAAGAACCGCACGCCCGGCGAAAAGACCTCCTGCGCCTGCAATCTCACCGCCTATTATGACGAGATGCGCGGCAAGCAGGCGGTAAGCCAGCCGCCGCAACAAGGCTCGATCACCACCATCCACACCAATCCGCCGGTGAAGGATGGTGCGGCTGCCGCGCCGCAGCCATCCGTGCCGGAGCGTCCGTACGACCCAACGCAGAACAAGGTCCGCCAGGTCGGCCCGCAGTTCCTTGCCGGTGACCAGGGCTCGATCGATCTCGCCAATCCTGCCGCACCTGGCCCCCAACCCCAGCAGCAGCAGTAATTGGCTACGGCTCGGTCCGCCCCCAGCCGTCGTGGAAGACGAGTTCCTCGAGCGGCAGCCGCTGCCGCCAACCTTTGACGGAGAGTTCCGGCTGATCATAGAGCCGATCGACAAAACCGGCGCAGAGCCAGGCGACCACCTCGATATGCTCGGGTATGCCGAGAATCGTTTTCAGGTCGCCTTCGTGAAAGATGCTAACCCAGCCGATACCGATCCCTTCGGCGCGCGCCGCAAGCCAGAGATTCTGGATGGCGCAGACGGTGGAATAGCTATCCATCCGCGGATTGTGCGTCCTCCCCAGCACCACGCTGCCGCTGCGCGTGGGATCGCAGGTCACGCAGATGCCGAGCGGCGCCTCTGCGATGCCTTCGAGCTTGAGGGAGCGGTAGGCCTGCTGCCGTTCGCCCTCAAACATCAATGCCGCCTCTTCGTTCGCCTTGGCAAAGGCATCGCGGACGCGCGCGCGCACCGTTGGACTTTTCACCAGAATGAAATTCCACGGCTGCATGAAGCCGACGGAGGGTGCGTGATGAGCGGCCGTCAGCAGCCGTTCCACGACGTCGTCCGGCAAGGGGTCAGGCAGGAACTGGCTGCGAACGTCGCGCCGCGTCAAGATCGCATGATAGACGGCCTCGCGTTCGGCCAAGGAAAAACCGGACGCCGCAGAAAGGGCATCCTCATCAAAGGGTCGCATCGTCAAATCCCCAACAACGCAACCGCCCGCCGTCCGCGCGGGTTGGGTCTATCTTGCCAGGCCGGTCTTCTGACTTGGCGTCATCCGTCTGCCGCAGCCTTCCCGGCAAAGCCAGTGGCATGATTAGCGGCAGACGTCAGCCTTACAGCGTTGGGCACGTTCCGGTCTTGCACCGGATTCCCGATTCTCCCGCCTGGCCGGCGGGCACCTGACGGCGCATCTATTTCAGGAAAGCAGTGCTGCTGCAAGCCGGGAGTCCCCTTCTCCCCAGCGGGGAGAAGGTGGCCCGAAGGGTCGGATGAGGGGGCCGCACGGCACACCATTCATTGCCCTTCGCTCGCGCTCACCGCATTCGCGACTTCGCCGCTCACCCCCTTGTATCTGCACGTTAGAGATTTTGTGCGATGGAAGCGATTGAGCCTCTGGCCGGGTGGCCACCCGGCCAGAGGCGTGACGAAGTCGCCCGTTCCCCCTCTGGTTACAACCGTGGATGAGCCTGGGATCTTCGTCATCGTCACGTACGACCGAATAGTCGCTTGGTTCCAATCGCACGCACAAGGCAGGTTACCGTGAACAGAGTTATATGTGGAGTGGATGTTTCGAAGGACTGGCTGGATGCGTCTATCCGCCCGTCCGGGACGTTTGAGCGTTTCAGCAATGACGCCACCGGCATCGGCGCGCTGGCCGATCTTTGCCGGGCCGAGAATGTCGAGCTCGTCGTCATGGAGGCTTCCGGCGGTTACGAGCGGACGGCCTTCCTGTTGTTGTGGGAGATGGGGATCGCCTGCGCCTTGGCTAATCCGCGCCATGTGCGCCGGTTTGCCGAAGCCATGGGCTTTCTGGAAAAGACCGACCGCATCGATGCGGCGATGATCGCCCATTATGCCGAAACCAAGCGGCTGGCTGCCCTGCCGCCGCCGAAAGCCGCGCAGATGCGGCTGTCGGCGCTGATGGCGCGGCTGTCCCAGGTCACGAGTGACCTGACCGTCCAGAGGCAGCGCCGCAGTGCGGCCCGCGATCATCAGAGCGTGGCAAGCCTCAACGAGGTGATCGCGCTTCTGGTGCGCCAGAGCCGCACCCTCGAAGGCGAGATTGCCTCGATGATCGATGACGATCCGCTCTGGGCCTGCCTCAACCAGGCCTTTCGCTCGATCAAGGGCGTGGCCAACCGTACCGTTGCCCGGCTGATGGCCGAATTGCCTGAGATCGGCCGGATCTCCAACAAGGCGATCGCCAAGCTGGCCGGCCTTGCGCCGATTGCCAACGACAGCGGCAAACGCAGCGGACATCGGCCGGTGCGCGGCGGGCGCTCCGGACCACGCGCCATTCTGTTCCTGGTTGGCGCCATCGCAGCCCGACACAATCCGCATCTGGCGGCATTCCAGCAAAGGTTGCAAAGCCAGGGCAAACCGAAAATGGTCATCCGCATCGCGCTCGCCCGAAAACTCCTGGTCATTCTCAATGCAAAAGCACGAGATGCGCGAAGAGAATTCGAACATGCAACTTGACAGCCCAGATAGTCGCTCATCCGACCCTGCGGGCCACCTTCTCCCCGCCGGGGAGAAGAGGGAGATGACCAAGTCTCGATCCGACCTCAACCCTCTCCTAAACAGCAAGAAACGGACACTCATCTGATTTGATCACCCGCGTCGGTTTGAAGCGGCTCGGCAGGCCGCAGCGTCGATTGTTTCTATATCCTAGCCGCTGGCGAAGGCGTATGGCTGAACAATCCACACCAGCATCCCGGTTGCCCGTGCCCCGCCTCACCCCGATGATCCTTGCGGTCGCCCTGTTCATGGAACAGATGGATTCGACCGTCATAGCCACCAGCCTGCCGGCTATCGCGGCCGATATCGGCACCTCGCCGATTGCGCTGAAGCTCGCCGTCACCAGCTATCTCGTGGCGCTGGCGATCTTCATCCCGATCAGCGGCTGGATGTCGGATCGGTTCGGCGCGCGTAACATCTTCCGTTTGGCGATCTTCGTTTTCATGATCGGCTCGGTCGCCTGCGCCTTTTCAAACTCGATCGCGGCCTTCGTCGTCGCGCGGCTGATCCAGGGCGCCGGCGGCTCGATGATGACGCCGGTCAGCCGCCTGCTGCTGGTCAGGGGAACGCCGCGCCACGAACTCGTCGATGCCATGGCCTGGCTGACCATTCCCGCGCTGATCGGCCCGATGATGGGCCCGCCGATCGGCGGTTTCCTCACCACCTATCTCAGCTGGCACTGGATCTTCTGGATCAACGTGCCGATCGGCGTGCTCGGCATCATCCTCGTCACGCGTTTCCTGCCGGCGGTCGGGCGGCGCAGCCCGCGGCCGATGGATTTTCCGGGCTTCTTCCTCTGCGGCATCGGCTTTTCCGGCTTCGTCTTCGGCCTGTCGGTGATCAGCCTGCCTGCCGTGCCCGTGATCTACGGGTATGTCACGGTGGCCATTGGCATTCTTGCCGGCCTCCTCTATCTCCTCCATGCCCGCCGCGCGCCCTATCCGCTTCTCGATCCGAAGATGTTCCGCTACCCGATGTTCCGAGCAGCGATCCTCGGCGCCTCGAATTTCCGCATGGGGCTCGGCGCTCTGCCTTTCCTGATGCCGCTGATGCTGCAGCTCGGCTTCGGCCTGACGCCGCTGCAATCAGGCTCGGTCACTTTCGTCAGCGCGCTCGGCTCCATGGGCTCGAAATTCGCCGCTTCACGCACCTTCAATGCCTTCGGCTTCCGCACCGTGATATCGATCACCACCTTGCTGGCGGCGATCTTCCTCGGCATCAACGGCCTCTTTACCGTCGAAACGCCGCTGTATTTGATCATGGCCTGTCTGCTGATCGGCGGCCTGTTCCGCTCGATGGCCTTCTCGGGCGTCAACGCCATGGCCTTCGGCGATGTCGACGACGCCGACAGCGGCCAGGCAACCGCAATCAACGCCGTTGCCCAGCGGATCTCCATGGCCATGGGTGTGGCGATTGCCGGAGGCATCCTCGAAATTTCGAGCAGCTTCCACGGCGGCAGGCTGCTGGTATCGGATTTCCACATCGCCTTTTTCAGCGTCTCGGCGATTTCGGCGCTGGCCTGCATCACCTTCCTGCGCCTGCCGCGCGATGCCGGCGCCGAACTGACGACGCGCCGCCGCAAACGCCGCCAGCCCGAGCCCGAGCCCGAAGAGGCGATCGCGGAAAACAGCTGAGCAAGCCAAATCCCCGGCGGTCGCAACGGCGGATGCTTGTGCTCCGGCATCCTTTCCACTTTATGATTTATTCACACATCAAAGACACACTCCGTTTGCGCGTTTTGGGTTGCTATCAGACATGGGCATGAGTGCTTGTGATGTGACCGTCAGCGGCGATGCCCGTTTTGATACGCTGGTCGGGAACATCGCCGACCGAGCCGCAATTCCAGGCCCCGCGGAATGTTCCAGTTTTTGAAAACGATGCCTCTGACAGCCAAGCTGGCGGCGATTATCGTTGCCGTCAATCTTTGCGGCATTTCCGCCTTCGCCACCTACACCTGGATGTACGAAACCAAAGCCTTGATCGATGGCGCCAAGGCGAACTGGTCCAAGGATGCGGAGCAGTTTGCGTCTCTGGCCGCGGGCGGCGTGAAATGGGGCAAGGCCAACGCCGTGCGTGAGGCCTATTCGCTTTACCGCGACGATCCATCACTCGATCTTGTGCAGTTTGCCGCCTTCAACGCCGAACCCTCAGCCGTCGATACCTGGACACGCGACGGCATCAGCGGCTTGCCCGCACCGGCCGATCTGGCAAAGAGCCTGAGCGCGAAGCCTGAGAAAACCACGATCGACGACAGCGGAATATCTGCCGGCGTTGTGACGATCATCGCGCCGCTTCCGTTGGATAAATCGGGCAAGGCGACCGGTTATGTCGTTACGAACTGGTCTGTCGAAAAAATCGCTGCCGAAGTCAGGCAGAAGGTTCTGATTTCGCTGCTGACGCAGTTCATGATCACCGCCATGGCCGTTGTCGCTTTCCTTCTCGCTATGCGCAGCCTCGTCGGCCGGCCGATCCGGATCATCAGCGAACGGATCAGCGCCTTGCAGAAAGGCGATCTGGCCTCTCCCGTCACCTACAGGGAAAATGGCGATGAGATCGGTTTCCTGGCACGTGCCTTGGAAGTCTTCCGTAACGAGGCAATTGTCAAGGTCGAGAGAGAGCAAGCCGCTGCCGAGCAGAGCGCCTCGTTCGATGCCGAACGGGCACGCAACGCATCGTTGACGGAAGAGGCCAACAACGCTCAGCGGCTGGTCATGACCGCGCTCGCCAATGAATTGGAAAAGCTTGCCGCCGGTGACTTCTCGATACACCTGGCCGATCTCGGCCCCGAATTCGATAAACTGCGGCAGGATTTCAACCGCATGGTCGAAGCGGTCGCGGCAGCACTGACCGAGATCAAGACCGCTTCCGTTGCGGTTGAAGGTGGGTCAAGCGAAATAGCCTTCTCCGCCGATCAGCTCGCCAAGCGAACCGAGCAACAGGCCGCAGCCTTGGAACAGACCGCCGCCGCACTGGATGAGGTGACCACCACGGTCAGAGCATCGTCGCAACGGGCCGAAAATGCCGGGAAGCTTGTCGAGGAGACAAAGCGCAGCGCTCATGTCTCAGCGACCGTGGTTCGTGACGCGATCGGAGCGATGGACCGGATTCAGACCTCGTCGAGCCAGATCGGCCGGATCATCGGCGTCATCGATGAAATCGCCTTCCAGACGAACCTGCTGGCGCTGAATGCCGGCGTCGAGGCGGCGCGCGCCGGCGAAGCCGGCAAAGGGTTTGCGGTCGTGGCGCAGGAAGTGCGGGAACTCGCCCAACGGTCTGCCAATGCGGCAAAGGAAATCAAGAACCTCATCAATGTCTCCGGTCAGGAGGTTGCAGCAGGCGTCGGGCTGGTGAATGAAACCGGCGATGCCCTGTTGAAGATCGAGGAGCAGATCAACCGCATCAGCGACAGTATCGCTTCCATCGTTCAGTCCTATCGCGAACAGGCGACGGGTCTGCAGGAAATCAACGGCGCGATCAACCAGATGGATCAGGCGACACAGCAGAACGCGGCGATGGTCGAGGAAACCAACGCGGCCTGCCAGGAGCTGCTGACCCAGGGACGCCTTCTGCAGGACTCAGCCGGCAGGTTCACTGTTGGCACCTCTGCCGCCAGCCCGCCCAAAACCGCTCAGCCGAGCATTCGTCAATCTCGCCCCGAGCCCAGGGCCCCCGAGCTCAGGGCCCCCGAGCCCAGGGCCTTTGTGCAGCGGCACGCAGGAAATGCCGCCGTCGCCGCTGCTCCCGGTGCCTGGGAAGAGTTCTGACCTCACCTTCGTTCAATGCGCTTTTATTCCAAAGCATCCCATAATCAGGAAGGGAACAGTTATGAAGAAAGTCGTCTCCGCATTTCTTTTGGCCTGCACCGCAATTGCAGCGTCGACCGGCGTATCCATGGCGCTGGATGCGAAGCTCGCCCCGATCTCCGACTACGTGACGAGTGACGTAAAGCCCTGGCTGAACGATCCGGTCGTCATCGAGGCTATCAAGGCGCAGAACGCCGCAAACGCCAGTTTGGGCCAGGGCGATATCGACGCCCTCGACAAGAAGTGGCGCGCCGAGGTCGATGGCTCAGACCATTCGATGATCGACGGCGTGCTCGGCAATGCGCTGTCAAAATTCCTTCAGGAGAAGAAGGCTGCTTCAAACGGCAAGATTGCCGAGGTCTTCGTCATGGATGCAAAGGGGCTGAATGTCGGTCAAAGCGATCCCACGTCGGATTACTGGCAGGGTGACGAGGGCAAGTTCCAGAAGTCCTTCGGAGCCGGCAAGGACGCTGTTTTCGTCGACGATATCGAAAAGGACGAATCGACCCAGGCACTGCAGTCGCAGGCAAGCGTCACGATTTCCGACGACAAGGGAACGCCGATCGGCGCCATCACCGTCGGCGTGAACGTTGACGCCCTATGATCTCGGGATCTGCATTTAATTTGTCACCGTAATCCAGACCCAACATCGCCCAGCAGCATGCGCTGTTGGGCGATTGTTTAAGCCTCCTGCAGCGGCAATTGTGCCACAGCTGAGCGCCCGGCTTTTGCGCCGCAAATTCTGCGTGACAACGCACGGCCGCGACGCTACATACGCCTTATGTCGACCACTTCGATCTACGCCTCGCGATTTTATTGGTACCGCTGCTCCCAGCGGACGCGGGTCCATGCGTAACTGAAATCGACGCAACGACAACCCGAACAGCCGCTAGTCTACCTGGCGGCTTTTTTTGTTCCGCACGGTATGACCAAACAGGAGCCTTGCCGTGTCTGATACCATTGATGATCTGCGAATCCTCGAGATCACCCCACTGACCAAACCCGCCGATATCATCGCCGAAATCCACCGCAATGCCGCCGTCACGGCAACCGTGACCAGCAATCGTGATGCGATCCATAAGATTCTACATGGCGACGACGATCGCCTGATTGTCGTGATCGGCCCCTGCTCGATCCACGACCCCATTGCCGCCCGGGAATATGCCGCGCGGCTGGAGGAGCAGCGACGGCGCTTCACCGGCGATCTCGAGATCGTCATGCGCGTCTATTTCGAAAAACCCCGCACCACCGTCGGCTGGAAGGGCCTGATCAACGACCCGCATCTCGACGGCAGCTACCGCATCGAGGAAGGGCTGAGGATCGCCAGACGACTGTTGCTCGATATCAATGCGACAGGGCTTCCCGCCGGCGTCGAATTCCTCGACACGATCACGCCGCAATACATTGCCGACCTAGTCAGCTGGGGCGCGATCGGCGCGCGCACGACCGAAAGCCAGATCCACCGGCAGCTTGCCTCCGGCCTTTCCTGTCCGATCGGTTTCAAGAACGGCACCGACGGCGGCGCACGTGTGGCGCTCGACGCCATCCTTGCCGCTTCGCAGCCGCATCACTTCCCTGCCGTCACCAAGGACGGACAGGCTGGCATCGCCTCGACGACCGGCAATGAGGACTGCCACATCATTCTGCGCGGCGGCAAACAGCCGAACTACGAAGCGACCGATGTCGAAGCGGTCACGGCCGAGGCCGTCAAGCTCGGCCTGACCCCGCGCATCCTCATCGACGCCAGCCATGCCAATAGCGGCAAGGATCCGATGAACCAGCCGCGCGTCGTCAGATCCGTGGCCGCGCAGATCGCCGCCGGAAACCGCCACATCAAGGGCATGATGATCGAGAGCAACCTCGTCGCCGGCCGCCAGGATCTCGTTCCCGGCAAGCCGCTGGTCTACGGCCAGTCCATCACCGATGGCTGCATCGACTGGGATATGTCGGTGACGACGCTGGAAGACCTGGCGCAATCCGCCCGCGTCCGGCGCAAGGCCGCTGTTTAAGCTTCCGGAACATAACGCACATAGGCGAACTCTTCGCCATCAGGAGACCAGCAGGGCACGTTGATCGTGCCCTGCCCGCCGAAGAGCTCGAACAGCGTCTTCAGATTGCCGCCATCCATGTCCATCAACCGCAGCCGCACGTCGAGATCCCGTGGGTGATCGAATACCGAGGGGTCGTAGGACAGGATCAACACCTTGTCATTCTTAGGCGACGGATGGGCGAACCAGTTGCCCTGATTGTCCGAGGTCACCTGCTCCAGCCCGGTGCCGTCGGGATGGATGCGCCAGATCTGCATCAGCCCGGTGCGGCTGGAGTTGAAGTAGATCCATTGCCCGTCGGCGGAATAATCCGGTCCGTCATTGCGGCCCTCGCCATGCGTCAGTCGCGTCTCGGCGCCGCCTTCGACCGAGATCGTATAGATGTCGAAGAGGTCGTCGCGGATGCCGCAATAGGCGAGTTCGCGGCCATCAGGCGACCAGCCGTGCCAGTAGGACGGCGCGTTCTGGGTGACGAGCCGCGGCGCGCCGCCCCCGATCGGCAGGACATAGATCGTCGACTTGCCGAATTCGGTCTTGTCGGAAATGACGATCTCAGTGCCGTCGGGCGAGATGCCGTGATCATTGTTGCAGTTGACGGCAAAGCCGGTATCGAGCTTGGTGACTTCACCGCGACCGAGCGGCAGCCGGTAGAGCCGCCCGTCGCCGTTCAGCAGCAGGTAGGAACCGTCAGGCGAGAAGTTCGGAGCCTCCACCAGTCTGTCCGTCTGCCAGACTTCGCGAGCCCTGCCCGTCCTGACATTATAGATCTCGACCGAGCTGCGCATGCTTCCTCCCCCGCATTTCTATAACAACTGCGCCAGCGATCTCGATCGCGCTAGCGATCCCGGAACCGGTTGGTGATGGGATACCGCCGGTCGCGTCCGAAATTCTTCTTGGTGATCTTCACGCCCGGCGCCGATTGCCGGCGCTTATATTCGGCGAGATAGAGCAGGTGCTCGATGCGATGGACGGTCGCCACGTCATGGCCGCGCGCGACGATCTCCTCGACCGCCATCTCCTTCTCCACCAGGCATTCGAGAATATCGTCGAGGGCGGGATAAGGCGGCAGCGAATCCTGGTCCTTCTGGTCGGGACGCAGTTCGGCCGAGGGCGCCTTGTCGATGATATTTTTCGGGATCACCTCGCCTGACGGCCCCAGCGCACCCGGCGGCACATTCTCGTTGCGCCAGCGGGCCAACGCATAGACCTGCATCTTGTAGAGGTCCTTGATCGGATTGAAGCCGCCGTTCATGTCGCCGTAGAGCGTGGCGTAACCGACCGACATTTCCGACTTGTTGCCCGTCGTCACCACCATTGAGCCGAACTTGTTGGAGATCGCCATCAGGATGACGCCGCGCGCCCGGCTCTGCAGGTTTTCCTCGGTGATACCACTGTTCGTTCCCGCGAAGAGATCAGACAGCGCGCTGCTGAAGCCCGTCACCGGTTGCTCGATCGGCACGATGTCGTAGCGGCAGCCGAGCGCCTTGGCGCAATCGGCCGCATCCTTCAAAGAATCTTCCGATGTGTAGCGGTAGGGCAGCATGACGGTGCGCACCCGCTCCTCGCCCAGCGCATCGACGGCGATTGCCGTGCAGATCGCCGAGTCGATGCCGCCGGAAAGGCCGAGCACCACCGTCTTGAAGCCGTTCTTGTTGACGTAGTCGCGAAAGCCGAGCAGGCAGGCGCGGTAGTCGGCTTCCTCGCCTTCGGGAATATGGGCCATCGGTCCTTCGGCGCAGTGCCAGCCAGACCCACCGCGCTTCCACGTCGTCACCGCCAGCGCCGTCTCGAACTGGCTCATCTGGAAGGCGAGCGATTTGTCGGCATTGAAAGCGAAGCTGGCGCCGTCGAAGACCAGTTCGTCCTGGCCGCCGAGTTGTGCGGCATAGACCAGCGGCAGACCGGTCTCGATCACCTGCTTCAGCACCACCTGATGGCGGATATCGACCTTGCCGCGATAATAGGGCGAGCCGTTCGGCGACAGTAGAATCTCGGCCCCGCTTTCGGCCAACGTCTCACAGACGCCAAGATCGCCCCAGATGTCTTCGCAGATCGGAATGCCGATGCGCACGCCGCGGAAATTCACCGGACCCGGCATGGAGCCCTGGTCGAAGACACGCTTCTCGTCGAATTCGCCATAGTTTGGCAGATCGATCTTGTCGCGCACCGCAATCACCTTGCCGCCGTCGAGCACGGCGACGGAATTATAGCGCCCCGTTTCGTCCTGCCGGGGAAAACCGATGACGACACCCGGCCCGCCATCGGCGGTATCGGCAGCTAGGCTCTCCACCGCTTTCCAGCAGGCGCGAATGAAGGCCGGCTTCAATACCAGATCTTCAGGCGGATAACCGGAAATGAAAAGTTCGGTCAGGACGAGCAGATGCGCGCCTTCCCGAGCCGCATCGGCGCGCGCTTCGCGTGCCTTGGCGAGATTGCCGGCGACATCGCCGACTGTCGGATTGAGCTGACCGATGGCGATGCGGAAGATATCAGAAAGAGCGTTTTCCTGTGTCATGTCATTTATTTAGCCTGCACCTTCCGGGACCGCAACATGTCCGCAGCAAAAGCCGCACCTTGCTGTGACGAAATTTTTGTGAACGGACGCGCCGCGACCTCGCGGCATAGACACGCATTGCAATTTGCCGGCGGACCGGAATACTGGCGCGCAAATCAACAGCGTCGATAACGGGCACCGGAAACAGGCCATGTCTAATCTTTCGAACTTCATGCACCATCATTTCGACAAGCCGGCCGACGAACTCGGCGATATCGAAAAACGCGTGCTGGCGAAGGCGCACGAGCGCAAGGTCATCTCGACCGATGTCAACGCCGCTCTTTCCGCCGAGGCCTCGTTCGGCGAGCGCATCGCCGACAGCATCGCCCGCATCGGCGGTTCCTGGTCGTTCATCATCGCCTTCTTCGTTTTCCTCCTCGCCTGGACGGTGATCAACACCATCATTCTGGTGAGCGGTGCCTTCGACCCCTATCCCTTCGTCTTCCTGAACCTGATCCTGTCGATGCTCGCCGCCATCCAGGCGCCGATCATCATGATGTCGCAGAACCGCCAGGCCGAGCGCGACCGCTTCGAGGCCGCCAAAGACTACGAAGTCAATCTCAAGGCCGAACTCGAAGTGCTCTCCCTGCACCAGAAGATCGATATGCGCGTGCTGACCGAATTGACGGCGTTGCGCGAGGACGTGGCGCGTCTCACCGCCGAGCTTTCCGCTAAGGGTTAATGCATGTCGCCCGGAAGTGCAGCGGTTCCGGGACAACGACATGCATAAAACAAAGGGCTAAAGTGCGTCGCATGCATCAAATGTGATGCGACGCGCTTTAGACAGGGTTCACCGCATATTGCGGCAGGCCATCCGATATCTCGTAGAAATCGCCCTTGTCGGCGCAATAAATGTGATGGCCGAAGGCCAGGCCGCTCGGCTCGTCGAAGGACCCGGCCAAAACCGAAATCTCCAGCGATTGGTCGCCCTGCCAGAACAGCGCGGAGCCGCAAGTCGAACAGAACCCGCGCTGCGCTTGTTCGCTCGACCGGTACCAGCGGACCGCTTCCGTGTCTTCCACCGAAAGAGCCGCCCGCGGCACGTTGACGGCCGCATAGTAAAACCCCGTCTGCCGGCGGCATTGCGAGCAATGACAGCCAACAACAGGTCCGGGCTTCGCCGCAATTGAAAATCGCACGGCGCCGCAAAGACAGCCGCCTGTATGTCGTTCAGTCATGGTCATCCCCTGTTCCTAAGAGACGTTGCCGCCGATCTTGTCCGGCGTCAAATCCGGTTTTCTGAATGAGCCATCAGGAATCTTGAAAGCCGCCTGGCCTTGTGCGCTCTCGGCTGACGCGTTACCGCTGTTGCATCTCGACAACATCCGCCAACCTCATCCCGTCCCGGCATTGAATCGGCCGCTATTGTCGGCGATACTCAAGGTCAAATTTCATTTAATCCCCGGGAGACTGACATGAGAACGACCCTGTCCAAACAGAAAGGAAACATGGCCCACAAGGACATTCTGCCTCATGAACATTCGGTTCTCCCGCGCGAGGAAAAGCTCGCGACGCCATAACGGCTTCCCCAAATTTTTCCAGAACGATCCCGCCGACCGCGGCCGACGCTGGTCGCGCATGCGAAAATTCGTTTCCTACTATCGCCCGCACCTGCCTTTGCTGCTGGCGGATCTGTTGTGCGCCATGCTCGTCGCCGGCACGGCGCTCGCCCTGCCGCTCTGCGCCAATGTCGTCACCAGCCGGCTTCTGGTTCTGCCCGATGCCCCGCAGGCCTTCGCTCAAATCCTCGGCATGGGCGGCGTCATGCTGGCCGTTCTGGCGGTCCAGATCGCCGCGATCTTCTTCGTCGATTATCGCGGCCATGTGATGGGGGCTCGCATTGAGGCGACGGTCCGGCAGGAACTCTTCGAGCACTGCCAGAAACTCTCGTTCAGCTTCTACGACCGCCAGCGCACCGGCCAGCTGATGAGCCGCATCACCAATGACAGCCTGTGGCTGGGCGAACTCTTTCACCACGGTCCCGAGGATCTTTCCATCGCCCTGCTGAAATTTGGCGGCGCCATGCTGGTGCTGTTCTACATCGATCCGCCATTGGCAGGCCTCATCCTGCTGCTCACCCCTGTGGCGTTGGTTTATGCGCTGTATTTCAACCGGCGCATGAACCGCGCGCTCGAAGCCAGCAAGCACCAGATCGCCGCGGTTAACGAGCGCGTCGAGGATGCTCTGGCCGGCATCCGTGTCGTCCAGTCCTTCGCCAACGAGGCGCTGGAACGGGAGCGTTTCGCCGAGCAGAACCGACGCTTCCTTGAAAGCCGCGCCGACGGCTACCGCAGCGAGGCGTGGTTTTCGGTCGGCACCGAAACCTTCGCCCAGCTCGTCACCATATTGGTGATCATCGTCGGCGGCCTGCGTATCCTGGCAGCGGAACTGACCGTCCCGGATATGCTCACCTTCCTGCTTTGCGTTGCCGTGCTGGTCGATCCGGTGCAGCGGCTGGCCAATTTCGTGCGCCTCTGGCAGGAGGGCTACACCGGCTTCATCAGAGCCATGGAGATCCTGGAGATCGATCCCGATATCATCGACCGGCCGGCCGCTCATCCGATGCCGGCGCCAAGGGGCGAGATCAGTTTCTCCGACGTCGCCTTCGGCTACGAGGCCGATGGCCCGCGCGTGCTCGAGCGGCTGTCGCTCACCATCGCTCCCGGGGAGTTCGTTGCCCTGGTCGGTCCTTCCGGGGTCGGCAAGAGCACGCTTTGTGCGCTGATACCACGCTTCTACGATGTTGAGGCCGGGGCGATCCGCATCGATGGCACCGATATCCGCGACGTGACGCTGGCCTCGCTGCGGCGCCATGTGGGCGTGGTGCAGCAGGACGTCTATCTTTTTGCCGGCACCGTGGCGGAAAACCTGCGCTATGGCAGGCCCGGCGCCGGCGATGCCGAGCTGGAGGCAGCCGCCCGCGCCGCCAACGCGCACGATTTCATCATGGCCCTGCCCCAGGGTTATGACACCGATATCGGCCAGCGCGGCGTCAAACTCTCGGGCGGCCAGCGTCAGCGCATCACCATCGCCCGGGCCTTCCTCAAGAATCCGGAGATCCTGATCTTCGACG
This sequence comes from Rhizobium sp. NZLR1, assembly GCF_017357385.1. Lineage (NCBI taxonomy): Bacteria > Pseudomonadati > Pseudomonadota > Alphaproteobacteria > Hyphomicrobiales > Rhizobiaceae > Rhizobium > Rhizobium sp. NZLR1. Next base: position 2,557,780 of record NZ_CP071632.1, read on the forward strand.
AAGCAACCAGCGCGCTCGACAACGAAAGCGAACGGGCGGTGCAGCAGGCGTTGCTCAGCCTGGCAAATGGCCGAACCACCCTGGTCATCGCCCATCGTCTCTCGACCGTCCGCCATGCCGACAGAATCCTGGTGCTGACGGCCGACGGCATCGTCGAACAGGGCACCCATGACGCGCTCATGGCGAAAGACGGCGTCTACGCCAACTTGCATAGCGTTCAGGCCAGCATCTGATCGCCTGCTCCATCCTGAGACAAAAAAACCCGGCATCAAGCCGGGTTTTTCCGCATCCGTCTGGGGCTGCTATCAGCCGTTGACGACCATGCGCTTCTCGTCGCGACCGCCCTTCATGCGCTCGGCAAGCAGGAAGGCGAGCTCCAGCGCCTGGTCGGAGTTGAGGCGCGGGTCGCAATGCGTGTGGTAGCGATCCTGCAGGTCGTCGGCGGTAACGGCGCGGGCGCCGCCGGTGCATTCCGTCACGTCCTTGCCGGTCATCTCGATATGGATGCCGCCTGGATGCGTGCCTTCGGCGCGGTGGATCTGGAAGAAGCTTTCGACTTCCGACAGGATCCGCTCGAAGGGACGGGTCTTGTAGTTGTTGAGCGTGATCGTGTTGCCGTGCATCGGGTCGCAGGACCAGACAACCTTGCGGCCTTCACGCTCGACGGCACGAATAAGGCGCGGCAGGTTCTCTGCGACCTTGTCGTGGCCGAAGCGGCAGATCAGTGTCAGGCGCCCGGCTTCGTTGGCCGGGTTCAAGATGTCGATCAGCTGCAGCAGATCGTCGGCCTGCAGCGACGGGCCGCATTTCAGGCCGATCGGGTTCTTGATGCCGCGGCAATATTCGACATGCGCATGATCGACCTGGCGCGTGCGGTCGCCGATCCAGATCATGTGGCCTGAGGTGGCATACCAGTCGCCCGAAGTGGAATCGACGCGGGTCAACGCCTCTTCGTAGCCGAGCAGCAGCGCCTCATGGCTGGTGAAGAAATCGGTTTCCCGCAATGCCGGCTGGTTTTCCGAGGTGATGCCGATCGCCTTCATGAAATCCATGGTTTCGCTGATGCGGTCGGCCAGCTTGCGGTAGCGCTCGCCTTGCGGGCTGTCCTTGACGAAGCCCAGCATCCACTGGTGCACGTTTTCGAGATTGGCGTAACCGCCCATCGCGAAGGCGCGCAGAAGGTTCAGCGTCGCGGCCGACTGCCGGTAGGCCATCGCCTGACGTTCCGGGTTCGGAATGCGCGACTCCTCGGTGAACTCGATGCCGTTGATGATGTCGCCGCGATAAGCCGGCAGCGTCACGTCGCCCTGCTTCTCGACATTCGACGAACGCGGCTTGGCGAACTGGCCGGCGATGCGACCGACTTTAACGACCGGCAGCTGCGCGCCAAAAGTCAGCACGACCGCCATCTGCAGGAAGGCGCGGAAAAAGTCGCGGATATTGTCGGCGCCGTGTTCGGCGAAGCTCTCGGCACAGTCGCCGCCCTGCAGCAGGAAGCCATTGCCTTCGGCGACATTGGCAAGGTGCTTCTTCAGACGGCGCGCTTCGCCGGCGAAGACGAGGGGCGGATAGCTGGCGAGCTGAGCTTCCGTTGCAGCCAAAGCGGCTGCGTCGGGATAATCGGGAACCTGCAGGATCGGTTTTTGCCGCCAACTGCTCGGGGTCCAGTTCTCTGCCATCTCACTCACCTCACTCACACCCATCCCTGGGATGCCCGTATCTTTGATTGCGGCGGCTTATAGACCTTTAGATCGGGCTTGCAAAGACCAATCGCCCAAAGCTCGAATGCCGTACCGGCGCCATCGGGCAGAGCTCGCATATAGGTGGCAGAAATCTCGGATTCCATCGTTAAACCGGCATATACCATGTCAATTTCCCGATATTTTAGACTTCCAATGTAGAACCACGGATGATTTCAACATTGGGGACATGGCATGGCGATCCTTCCGCTCAGCTTCATATCGGATCGTTCGGGCAATTTCGGCATCATGACGGCGTTGCTGATGGTGCCGCTCCTCGGTACGGCAGGCATGGCGGTGGATTTCGGCCACGCGCTCAGCCTGAGGACGCAGCTTTACGCGGCAGCCGATGCCGCCGCCGTCGGCTCGATCGCCGAAAAATCCGGCGCAGTCGCAGCCGCCATGACGATGAGCGGCAACGGCACGATCTCGCTCGGCAAGACCGATGCCCGCAGCATCTTCATGTCTCAGATGTCCGGGGAGCTGGCCGACGTTCAGGTCGATCTCGGCATCGACGTCACCAAAGCGGCCAACAAACTGAACTCGCAAGTCTCTTTCAGCGCGACCGTGCCGACGACCTTTATGCGTGTTCTGGGGAAGGATTCGATCACAATCTCGGGCACGGCGACGGCCGAATATCAGACCGCCTCCTTCATGGATTTCTACATCCTGCTCGACAACACTCCTTCGATGGGCGTCGGCGCCACCGCGACCGACGTGGCGACGATGGAAAAGAACACCAGCGATACCTGCGCCTTCGCCTGCCACGAAACCCAGAACAACAACAACTACTACAATCTCGCCAAAAAGCTCGGCGTCAGCATGCGCATCGACGTCGTGCGCCAGGCGACCAAGGAGCTGACGCTGACCGCGAAGTCCACGCGTGTTTCCGATAATCAGTTCCGCATGGGCGTCTATACCTTCGGCACCAAGGCTGAGGATGCCAATCTGACCACTATATCCGACCCGACGGACGATCTCGATAAAGTACGCAGCTATACCGACGCCGTCGATCTGATGACCATCCCGTATCAGGGTTATAACAACGACCAGCAGACGAGCTTCGACAGCGCGCTGACACAGATGAAAACCATCATCACCACCCCCGGCGACGGCGGCACCGCTACCACCCCGCAAAAGATCCTGTTCTTCGTCTCGGACGGCGTCGGCGACAGTGCAAAACCGAAAGGCTGCACCAAGAAACTGACCGGCGACCGCTGCCAGGAGCCGATCGATACTTCTTTCTGCCAACCGCTGAAGGACAAGGGCATCAGGATCGCGGTGCTCTACACCACTTATCTGCCGCTGCCGAAAAACAACTGGTACAATACGTGGATCAAGCCCTTCCAGAGCGAAATCCCGACGAAAATGCAGGCATGCGCCTCGCCCGGCCTCTATTTCGAGGTGACGCCGACCGACGGTATCGCCGATGCGATGAAGGCGCTCTTCCTCAAGGTCATACGCGCGCCGCGCATCACCAGCTGAGGATACCGCTGCTTAGATTCTTTTGCCGTCTCGGATCCGGTAGCTTGGCGCATACATGGTGACCAGCTCCTCGGCCGCTGTCGGATGCAGCGCCATCGTCCGGTCGAAATCGTCCTTGGTGCAGCCGGCCTTCAGCGTGATGCCGAGCAGCTGCGCCATCTCGCCGGCATCGTGGCCGAGAATATGGGCGCCCACCACCTTGCCGCTCGCGGCATCGACGATCAGCTTCATGATCATCCGCTCGGCCCGCCCGGAAAGCGTCGCCTTCAGCGGCCGGAATTGGGCGCGGTAGACTTCGAGCTCGCAGTAACGCTTGCCCGCCTCCTCTTCCGAGAGCCCGACGGTGCCGATCTCCGGCTGCGAGAAGACGGCGGTCGGGATCAGCTCGTAATCCGGCCGGGTTGGATTGTTCTTGTATTCGGTCTCGATGAAGCACATCGCCTCGTGGATCGCTGCCGGCGTCAGCTGTACCCGATTGGTGACATCGCCGAGCGCATAAATGTTTTCGACATTGGTGCGGGAATAATCGTCGACGATAATGGCGCCACGCTCATCGACGGCGACGCCCGCAGCCTCGAGGCCGAGACCTTCGGTGTTCGGATCGCGCCCGAGCGCCAGCATGACAACGCCGGCCTGCAGCGTGCCGCTGTTCAGCGTTTCCAGAACGAGGCAGTCATCGCCCTTCGAAACCTTTTGCAGCGTGTCGTGGCAAAGGATGCGGATGCCCTTGGCGACCATCGCCTCGTGCAGCCCGCGCCGCAGATCCTCGTCGAAGCGCGACAGGATCTCGGCGCCGCGATAGATCAGCGTCGTCTCGACGCCGAGGCCATGAAAGATATTGGCGAACTCGACGGCGATATAGCCACCGCCTGATATCACGATCGATTTCGGCAGCTCTTCGAGATGAAAAGCCTCGTTGGAGGAAATGCATAATTCGTGGCCGGGAAGGGCTGCATGCGGGTTCGGCCGTCCGCCGGTGGCGATCACGATCGTCTTTGCCGTCACCGTCTGACCCGTCTTCGTGAGCCGCACAGTATGAGCATCGACGAGTTCGGCGCGCGTTTCGAGGATCTCGGCATTGGCGCCTGCGAGCCCCTTCTTGTAGAGGCCTTCCAGCCGGGCGATCTCGGCATCCTTGGCGGCTACTAGCTTCTTCCAGTCGAAGCTGCTTTCGCCGACCGTCCAGCCGAAACCCGCCGCATCCTCGAAATGCTCGTGGAACTGCGAGGCATAGACGAAAAGCTTCTTCGGCACGCAACCGCGGATGACGCAGGTGCCGCCATAGCGGTACTCTTCGGCGATCGCCACCTTTTTGCCGAGCGAGGCGGCGACACGCGCACCGCGCACGCCTCCGGAACCACCGCCGATGACGAAGAGGTCGTAGTCGTAGGAAGACATGAGGAGCTCCGGAAGGGAATCGCAGGAAGGATGTTGCTGATATAGGGGCGATCGCCCTGAAAACAAAAGCCCGCTCCTGCATCATCCCGTACGCATCGCCGAATCTTCCCGGCAAACGGTTGACCCGGTCGCCTGAGGCTGGCAGGGCAATCCAGGGATAGAAAACGATGCCGGAGCAAAAGATGGATCAAACTCTCTTCGCCAATCTGTGCAAGGCTGGCAAATTCAAGGAAGCGCTCGGCCTCGCGACTGAGGGTCACGAGGACGAAAAATATACGCCGAGCCGCTTCTCGATCGACAAGAAGACGAGACTGCCGATCTTCTATCGCGGCAACAAGCGCGTGGAACCGGATGAGGAAGGTGTGTGGCAACTTGCAAAGAACCCGAACCCCTGATGCATGTCACCAGGAGGTGTGCAGCGGTCCCAGGAAACGACATGCATAAAAGCGAAGAGCTAGCTTCCCCGCATGTTCGATGCATAGTGATTGCTGCTGTCAGCGGGTGATCTCGAAATCCGTCGGCATTTTCTCAAGCTGGGCTGCTTCCGTCTCGACGCCCGCAACCGACGACCCCGCAGGCCCGCGGCTGAAACGTTCGATCATTATCGAGATGGCGGTATCGGGTCCTGCGATCAAAGCGACGACGGCCCCGTCCCTTTCATTGCGAACCCAGCCCGTCAAACCGAGCCGTACCGCCTCATTGCGCGTCCACATGCGAAAGCCGACACCCTGGACCTTGCCTGATATCCGCACTCGGACAGCGTTGTAACGATCGGGTATATCTGCAGTCACCTGAAGCCTCGCCGGCGGCATTTGCCGCATCATAACAAAAAAGCCCGGACGATGCCGGGCTTTCGCAATTTGATGGTGGAGGCCTTACTGCTGGGTAGCCGGAGCGGGAGCGGGAGCGGCAGCCGGAGCAGCCGGGCTTTCGGTTGCCGGCGGCGGCGCCTTGATGACCTTGGAAAGCTCGGTATTGCTCTGCTTTTCCAGGTCGCGGGAAATGCCCTGCGCCCAGATGTCGGCAGCCTTCGCCGTCTCGCGAGAGGCGACCGGGCCGTCGCGCAGCAGCTTCTTGCCGACGTCGGAATTATAGAAGTCGGCGATCGCCTTCAGTTCCGCGGCGGTGAAGGTCTTGGCATAGGTGAGTGCCGCCTCCTTCTCGAGATCGCCGCGGCGCGGCGCCAGCGCTAGCGCCTGCGCGTCGACCGTCGACGAAATGATGTCCTGGTAGTTTGGCGAATCCTGGATCAGGCCGGCCTTCAGGCGCTCGGCGAGACCGGGCAGGATGTTGTCGAACTGGGCAGTGGCGCCGATGGCGTCGATCGCGGCGCGAGACGCCTTCAGCTGGTCCTCGGAGACCTCCTGCGCCTTGACGGCGGAGCCGAAGGCAAGCCCGGAAAGAACGACGGTCGCAGCGGCGAGACGGCCAAGACCTGCAATGTTCATCATGAGTGTATGCTCCTGTTATCTGTTTGTCTGCAGTGTTCGCACACCCGCAGGACCGGCAATGATCGCAAGTGCCGCCATATTGATAAAGAGCCCGTGTTCGACGACGCCGGGTATGGAATTCAGCTCGCTCGAAAGCGCCTCTGCATCAGGAATGCGGCCAAAAGATGCATCGATAATGTGATGACCGCCATCCGTGGTAAACTCTCCGTCACCGGACTGGCGCAAAGCCAGTTCACCGGAAAGACCGAGCCGGGCCGCGACCTTCTCGATCGCGATCCGTGTCGAGACGAGCCCGAACGGATTGACTTCGATCGGCAGCGCGAAGGCGCCGAGCATATCGACCAGCTTGCTCTCGTCTGCAATGACGATCATTCGTTCGGAGGCGGCCGCGACGATCTTTTCGCGCAGCAGCGCACCGCCGCCGCCCTTGATCAGCCGGAGCCCAGCATCGAGTTCGTCGGCGCCATCGATCGTCAGATCGAGTGCCGGCAGCTCGTCCAGCGATTTCAGCGGCACACCGAGTTCGACGCAAAGCCGCGCCGTTCTTTCAGACGTAGGAACGCCTTCGACCCTGAAGCCGCCAGCGACCTTCTCGGCCAACAGGCGAACGAATTCTTCCGCCGTGCTGCCGGTGCCAATCCCGAGACGCATCCCGCTTTCGACATGGGCGAGTGCGGCCGCGGCGGCCTTGATCTTCATTTCGCGGGCATCCATGCGCCGCCAGCTCCAATTATTGCGTTGGATGTGCTGTTTACACGGCTCGCCTGGCAAACGAAAGTCAAAATCATCACGGAAAATGAAAAGCCGAAACAGATGCCTGCGGCCTCCCCCGGGGATCTTCAGGCCGTTGCTTTCCGCTGCATGATCGCCTACCTCAGAGGCGATCCATCGTCCTCAGGGGCGATCCCTCGTCCCCAGGGGACGATCCGTCATTCCCAGAGGCGATCTGTCGTTCGCGGAGGCGGCTCGTCACCTCAAAGGACGATCCATCGCTTAAAGAGGCAAGCCCTTGATCCCCTCCTCCGTCCGCCCGGCGCTCGTCGTCTTCGATCTCGATGGCACCCTTCTCGACACCCATACGGACTTGGTCGAGAGCCTGAACCATACGATTGCGGCCCTTAGCCTCGAACCGGTCAGCTATGACGACCTCACCCATCTCGTCGGCCACGGCGCCCGCGTGATGATCGAACGCGCCTGCCGGCTGCGCGGCCATCCGCTTACTCAGGAAGCCCTGCCGCCCCTGGTCGAGCGTTTCATCGCCCATTATGCCGGCAACATGCCCGGCCGCACCGAGCCCTATCCCGGCCTGGTCGCCGCGATGGATCGGCTAAAATCACAGGGTTACCGCCTCGCCGTCTGCACCAACAAGATGGAAAGCCTGGCGCTCGGCCTGCTGGACAAGCTCGATCTCGCCAGCTATTTCGCCGCCATCACCGGCGGCGACACCTTCGACGTGCGCAAGCCCGACGCCCGCCACCTCACAGGCACCATCGAACGCGCCGGCGGCGACCGGTCCCGCACCGTGATGATCGGCGACAGCATCAACGACATCGCCGTCGCCAGGAATGCCGGCGTCCCGTCGATCGCCGTGCCCTTTGGTTATTCCGACGTGCCAGTCTCAAGCCTCGATCCGGATGTGATCATCACCCATTACGATGAGCTGACCCCGGAACTGGTGGAGAGGCTGTTGCGGGAGTTTGCAGCGAAGGTCGCCGTCTGAGGCTCTCGCCCAGTTCTGATCCTTCCTTTGCCGGCGTACCGTGTGAGCCGCCCTCTCCTTCGTATTTCCTACCTTGGACTAAGCCCAGAACGAAGGCGTTCGAATCCCGCACAAAAACAAAACGGGCGGCCCAAAGACCGCCCGCTCCGTAATCTAATAAAATCAGCGTCAGATCTGCGCCCCACGCGCCTTGGTCGTCGCGTCGAATGCCTTGTCGACATAGCCGTCGCGGCCATAAACGTCGTCGAAATATTCCACCACGCCGTCCTTGTTCGGCCAGGCTGTGAAATAGGACACGTAAACGGGAATCCTCTGCGGCACCTTGACCGCATGGTTCTGCCCCGTGGCGATCTGCTTGGCAACGTCGTCGACCGTCGTTCCGAGCACTGCAGCTGCCATGGCACGCGGATCGGCAAGGCGCACGCAACCGTGGCTCAGCGCCCGCATGTCGCGCTTGAAGAAGCTCTTCGACGGCGTGTCGTGCATATAGATCGCGTGGCTGTTCGGGAACAGGATCTTCAGTTCGCCGAGCGCATTGTCACTGCTTGGCGGCTGGCGCACCGAGACGTTGTCGGTCGAGCCGTACCAGTCGACGCTCGACGAGGCGACCGCGTGGCCGTTCACCTCAACCTCATAACCGAGCTGGTCGAGATAGTTCGGATCCGAGCGCAGCTTCGGCAACATCTCGTTGATGATGATCGACTGCGGCACGCCCCAGAAAGGGTTGAACTCCACCGTCTCGATCTCGTCGTCGAAGAAATAGGTCTGGTTGTTCTTGCCGCCGACCACAACGCGCATCGACAGCTGTTCCTTGCCGCCATTGTGGTAATAGACCATGAAGGCCGGCTGGTTGATCATCACGTAACGGGAACCGAGATCTTCGGGCAGCCAGCGCGCCTGTTCCATGGCGACGACGAGCTTGTCGATCTTCGAGGCATTGCTATCGCCGCCGGTCATGGCGCGCACCGTAGCCTGGCCGATGACGCCATCGGCCTTCAGTCCGCGCTCCTTCTGGAAATCCTCGACCAGCGAGACGATCTCAGGCGAATAGTCGCTGCTGCCTGCGTAAGCAGCAAGCGTTGCCGCGTGATCGGTCCTCAGCGTTTCGGAACCGTGCTTGCCGATCGCCTTGACGATATTGGCGATCTCGGGCGAGCTTTCGCCGGGCTTCAGCAGCGTATCGAGCGAAACGACGATTCGCTCCTCATTGCCGCCGTCGGCTGCGCGAAGCTTGGCGAGTTCCGCCTTCAACGCCTGGAACTGTGGACTATCGGGTGAGCGGTTGGCGATGTAAGCGCCGACATCGGGGCTCATGCGGGCAAGCTTCAGCACCGGCGCCAGATTGACCACCTTGCGCTGGAAGTCGTGATAGCCGGAGATCTTGTTCGGATCGATGCGACCGCGCGCGGTGTCCTGCACGAAGGCCAGCACCTTGGCGGAGAGTTCGAGCTCGAATTGCGTCAGCGCCCGATCGCGGAAGGCTGGATCGGGATTGGCCGGGTCGATATCAGGCGTCTGGATGGCGTAATCTGCCGGGTCGAGGCCGACGGAGGCCGCATCGGCAAGCACCAGCATCGCCGACTTGGCACCATCGTTGATCTGATTGCCATCGACCCAGACGAGCGGGTTGCGGCTATCGCCATAATAGGCTTCGAGCGCCTTTGCGACGTCGGCATTGGCACGCACCTTGGCCTGCGCCAGGAAACGGCGCTGCACGGCGGGTTCGGCGCTGGCATCGCCGCTCGCCGATACATCGGCGACCGCGCCGGTGACGACAGGATCGGCAAACTTGCCGGTATCGACCAACTGCAGCGTTTCGGTTTTATAGGTGTAGTAACGCGGGCCGCTCACCTTCGGCAACGGCGCTTCCGGATCAAGCCCGCCGAGCGAGCCGCCGACGGCGCCGCGCGGCACCGGACGGCCAGGCGCCTGATCCATGAAGATGGTGCTCTGGTTCCGCTGCCTGTCGCCGCGCAGCATCTCCATCAATGTATAAGCATGCGCAGGTGCGGCATTCATAACCGCTACGCCGCAGGAAATTGCCAATGCGGATGCCGCGCTTTTCAAAACGAACGTCATATATCTTCCAGTCCCGGTGTCATGCTGTTCTTGTCACGAGCGCAAGGCTCAATATCTTATCCCGCGAAACTCATGCAGCGTAAGGCCTCATTGATCAGAAACCGGCCTGCGCCGCCAGCGCCGGCGGACTCAATTTTGTGTGACGGAGATCCTGCACGGCGCCGCGCAGAAGTTCACACAAAATTATGAAATTATTAGTTAATTTTTTACCCAATTTTTGCCGCCAGACCAATGTGGCGAAAACGCCCAGACGCATAAAATTTCGAAAGTGGCCTAAAAGGCACGCCGCACAAGCCTCGCAAACATGACTTCCGACTTCAATATTTCGCATGGCGTCCGGTTTTCTTGTCGAACGTTCCCACCTATAAGACCTGATCTTTCGAAGACGACCGAAAACAGCATTTAAAGGGAAGGCAAGGCTGATGACCGCAACCCGTACCGAAACCGATACTTTTGGGCCCATCGACGTTGCCGCCGACCGATATTGGGGCGCCCAGGCCGAGCGTTCGCTCGGCAATTTCAAGATCGGCTGGGAAAAGCAGCCGCTGTCGATCGTGCGTGCGCTCGGCATCGTCAAGCAGGCGGCGGCCCGCGCCAACATGTCGCTCGGCCAGCTTGATCCTGGCCTCGGACAGGCCATCGTCGATGCCGCCCAGGAAGTGGTCGAGGGCAAACTCGACGACCATTTTCCGCTGGTCGTCTGGCAGACCGGTTCAGGCACGCAGTCCAACATGAATGCCAATGAAGTGATCTCCAATCGTGCTATAGAAATGCTCGGCGGCGTCATGGGTTCCAAGAAGCCGGTGCATCCGAACGATCACGTCAATATGAGCCAGTCGTCGAACGACACCTACCCGACGGCGATGCACATCGCCTGCGCCGAACGGATCGCCCATCACCTGTTGCCATCCCTGAAGCACCTCCATGCCGCCCTCGACATGAAGGTCACCGAATTCAGCCACATCATCAAGATCGGCCGCACCCACACCCAGGACGCAACACCGCTGACACTCGGCCAGGAATTTTCGGGTTATGCCGCCCAGGTCGGCTCCGCCATCAAGCGCATCGAAATGACCCTGCCCGGCCTCTGCGAACTCGCCCAGGGTGGGACGGCCGTCGGTACCGGCCTCAATGCGCCGCTGGGCTTCGCCGAAAAGGTCGCCGAAGAGATCGCCGCCATAACAGCCATGCCCTTCGTCACCGCGCCGAACAAGTTCGAGGCGCTCGCCTCGCATGACGGCATGGTCTTTTCCCATGGCGCCATCAATGCGGGCGCTGCCGCCCTCTTCAAGATCGCCAACGATATCCGCCTGCTCGGCTCCGGCCCACGCGCCGGTCTCGGCGAACTGGCGCTGCCGGAAAACGAGCCCGGCTCCTCGATCATGCCCGGCAAGGTCAATCCGACCCAGTGCGAGGCGCTGACGCAGGTCTGCATCCACATCTTCGGCAATCACGCCGCGCTGACCTTTGCCGACAGCCAGGGTCATTTCGAACTCAACGTCTACAATCCGATGATGGCGTACAACTTCCTGCAATCGGTGCAACTGCTGGCGGATGCCGCCGTCTCCTTCACCGATAATTGTGTCGTCGGCATCGAGGCGCGCGAGGACAACATCAAGGCCGGCCTCGAACGCTCGCTGATGCTGGTGACCGCGCTTGCCCCGAAGATCGGCTACGACGCAGCCGCTAAGATCGCCAAGACCGCCCACAAAAATGGCACGACGCTGAAGGAAGAAGCCCTCGCCAGCGGCCTGGTCTCGGCAGAAGACTACGATACGATCGTCCGCCCGGAAACGATGATCGGCCCAAAGTAGTAACGCCATGAAGCTTCAGCCTTCTCCCTCGCTTGCGGCGGAGAAGGCGATCGGTTGCGATCAGACCAACAGCGAAAAATTGTCCATCACGACCGAATTGCCCATGAAATCGAAACTGATTTCATCGATGTCTTCAATCTCGACCAGAAGATCGGGATCGGCGACCTCAAGTTCCTGCTGATAGACGATCTGGCCGTCGTTCATCGCGGTCAGCGTCAAATGAAAGGGCGAGGCCGACAATTCGGCAATCGAAACGCCCTGAAAGGTGAAGTCGCCGCCATCGACCATTTTCAGGGTCACGGGCGCCGAACCCGGCGATAGAACCGTATCGCTGAAACCGTCCTCGGTGATGGCGTCGACGCCCGGGATCGTGTCATAGACAATACCGTTCAGAAACGTCAGGTCGTGAATGCCGTTCACGGAGAGCGCGAAGCCCCGGTAATTCGGCAGAGAAAAGTCATCCGCGCGCGATGTGACACCCAGGTCGTCGAAATCCAGGACTTCATGATACTTGTCCTCTTCATTGACGCCGTCGATCGCCAGCGTCAGAACCCCGACATCCGTTCCCCCCACGCCATCGGAGATCTTGTAGCGGATCTCTTCGATCAACTGGTCGTGCGCCCGCAAGTTCTTCACCACGTCGAGCGAGTAATCCAGCTCGTAGGTGAAGTGACCGTCGGGCCGCACGGTGAAGGTCCCATAATCGCCTTTGATGATCGTTTCCTGTGTCAGTCCCTGTTTCGCATCGACCCTGACACCGTCGAAAGAGCGAAGATAGGTGGTCGATCCCTCTGGATCGCTGTCATTGGACAGCAAATCCCCTCTGATCCAGTCGTGCTCGAAGAAAATGAGAAGATCGTCGTTAGCAGTCGGTTTTGCGTTCGTCATCGGAAGCCCCCGGAAGTTAACGTCGCGGGAAATATGAACCGGCCTCCGGCGAAAGGCAACCTGAAGTCGTCTTTCCCGACGAATGCGGATTTGACCGCTCGCCCATCCAGATTGCATTTGCAGCGCCGCGGATTTAGACCGGTTCCAATTTAGCGACGCACGCCCACCAGAAAGGTCACTTCGATGGCTGACGATCTCTTCCCGCTCGGCAAGGATACCACCCCCTACCGCAAGATCAGCGGCGACCATGTCTCGGTCGACAGTTTCAAAGGCCAGGAAATATTGACCGTCGAGCCGGAAGCCATCCGCCTGCTTGCCGAAACCGCCTTCGCCGATATCAACCATCTGCTCCGCCCCGGCCACCTGAAGCAGCTCGCCTCGATCCTCGATGACCCCGAGGCGACCGACAACGACCGCTTCGTCGCCTACGACCTTTTGAAGAACGCCAATATTGCCGCCGGCGGCGTGCTGCCGATGTGCCAGGATACCGGCACGGCAATCATCATGGGCAAGAAGGGCCGCAGGGTCTGGACCGAGGGCGGGGATACCGCGGCACTCGCCCGCGGCGTCATGGATGCCTATGAGAAGAAGAACCTGCGTTATTCGCAGCTCGCGCCGGTCAAGATGTTCGAGGAGAAGAACACCAAGAACAACCTGCCGGCACAGATCGACATCTACGAGGAAGGCACCGACGCCTACGAATTCCTCTTCGTCGCCAAGGGCGGCGGCTCGGCCAACAAGACCTTCCTTTACCAGGGCACACCCTCGCTCTTGACGCACGACCGGATGATCGACTTCCTCAAGGAGAAGATCCTGACGTTAGGGACGGCAGCCTGTCCGCCCTACCATCTGGCCATCGTCATCGGCGGCACTTCGGCCGAGATGAACCTGAAAACCGTCAAGCTCGCCTCGACCCGCTATCTCGACGAGCTGCCGACCGAAGGCTCCGAGAGCGGCCACGCCTTCCGCGATCTCGAGATGGAAAAGGAAATCCACCGACTGACGCAGCAGATGGGTGTCGGCGCCCAGTTCGGCGGCAAGTATTTCTGTCATGACGTGCGTGTCATCCGCCTGCCCCGCCACGGCGCCTCGCTGCCGATCGGCCTCGGCGTCTCCTGTTCCGCCGACCGTCAGGCCAAGGGCCGCATCACCCGCGACGGCATCTTCGTCGAGCAGCTCGAAACCGATCCGTCGAAATACATGCCCGAGATCGACGAAGCGAAACTGTCGGAATCGACCGTCCGTATCGATCTCAACCGGCCGATGGCCGAAGTGCTGGCCGAACTCTCCAGGCATCCCGTCAAGGCGCGCCTGTCGCTGTCGGGCACGATCATTGTCGCCCGCGACCTTGCCCATGCCAAGATCCGCGAGCGGCTGGAGAAAGGCGAAGGCATGCCCGAATACCTGAAAAACCACCCGATCTATTATGCCGGCCCGGCCAAGACGCCTGTCGGTTACGCCTCCGGCTCCTTCGGCCCGACGACGGCCGGGCGCATGGACAGTTACGTCGACCAGTTCCAGTCCTTCGGCGGATCGATGGTGATGCTTGCCAAGGGCAACCGCTCGCGCGCCGTGCGCGAGGCCTGCAAGAAACATGGCGGCTTTTATCTCGGATCGATCGGCGGCCCCGCCGCCCGTCTTGCTCAGGACTGCATCCGCAAGGTCGAAGTCTACGAATATCCCGAACTCGGCATGGAAGCGGTCTGGAAGATCGAAGTCGAAGACTTTCCGGCCTTCATCGTCATCGACGACAAGGGCAATGACTTCTTCCAGGAATTGAACCTGGGGTGACGCTCTCGGATGCGGGACGGGCAGGCATCGGCGCCCGTCCCGTTCTTGAATGTGCGGGCTGCGGCAAAGTCCGCCGCCAGCAAACAGCCTTGGAAATATCATTCCAACCCATTTCCAATGAAATACCGGGCTGCCGAACAACTATCGATATGATGAATACGTGCGAAATGCAGAGAAGAACTGCAAGTTTTTCAGATATCGCTCCCGTCTAGCGAGCATCCGCTTTCTCACCAAAGCTAGATATTTTCTTTGAGAATCATGGGGCTACTTGAAGTATTGGCCAGTCATGGACTTATCGTATGTAATCTTTGGTATATATCGCTTTAATCTTTTCCCAAGAAATTTAAGCTACCAAATAGATTATTGCCTTCGAATATATGAGGAGTTCGCCGGATGAACACGGCTGTCGCGCCCAAGGTGCAGGTTCCCGACGTAGCGGGCCAGATCACCTATGCCATGCGCTCGATGGGCGTTGCGCCAATACCGCGCAACTACGAACTCTTCTACGAAGCCTATATCGGCTCCAACCCCGCGCTCACCCGGGACCTTGCAGCCCTCGGCGGCCAGGCGACGCAGGCCGAGCTCGACGAGCTAGGCGCGCAGTATTTCACCAGCAGCCCGGCCCGCGTCTTCGACGACGCCCATACCCGCATTTCAGGCGAACTCGATGGACTGCTGCGGGTTCTGAGACAGGAGCAAAACTCGCTGGAAAGCTATACAAGGCTACTCGGCGAGACCCATAAGCGCATCACCTCCAAAAGCAATGCCAGCGTCGAACTGATCGAAAACGCCATCGAACTTTTGAGCCAGGCGACCGGCGACACCATGGCGCACGGCGAACGCACCGTCGGCGACGTCGTCCAGCGCTCGCAGGAGATGGATCAGGTCCGCAAGGAACTCGATGAATATAAACGCATCGCCAACACCGATTCGTTGACGCGCCTTTCCAACCGCCGCGCCTTCGACGAGCGCCTCGCCGCCGTCTTCAACAATCCCGGCATGCGGCCGGTGACGGCCTTGCTGCTGGCCGATATCGACAACTTCAAGAAGATCAACGACACCTACGGCCATCCCGTCGGCGACAAGATTCTCGCCACCGTCGCCTCCGTCATCCGCAGCAATGTCCGGCGTGATGTCTTTGTTGCCCGCGCCGGCGGCGAGGAGTTCGCGCTGATCATCGACGGCAACACGCCCGAAGAGATCACGGCGATCGCCGAGCGCATCCGCCGCACGCTGGAAACCACCTCGTTCAAGAATTCCCGCACGCGGGTCAATTACGGCCCGATCACCGTCTCGATCGGCATCTGCATGGCCTCCAGCGCCGAAGATGCCGGCGAACTCTACAGCAAGACCGACATCGCCCTTTACGGCGCCAAGAATGCCGGCCGCAACTGCACCATCCTCTATCAGGACGGCATGCAGAAGGATTTCACCAAGAGCTGGCTGATCTACAAGAGCTGACGGCAAGTCCGCGCCACTGGCACGCTGTCACCCCACAGGTGACGGCGGTTTTACCACATCGTCTTCGCCGCGCGTCCCGGCCATTCCCGGTCGTAGGTTTCCTGGTCGAAATCACCGACCGCGGCCTTCAGCATCTGGCCCGGTGTCGGCAGGCCCGCCGGATCGGCGAAATGTTGGCCATTCCAGAGTTCGGCCCGCATCACGGCGCGGGCGCATTGGAAATAGACCTCGTCGATCGAAATCACCACGACGGTGCGGGGATGTATGCCGTCCATCTCGAAGCTCGAAAGCACTGCCTCGTCGTCCGAGACGACGCCGCGGCCGTTGATGCGCATCGTCGTGTTCGAGCCGGGGATCAGGAACATCAGCGCCAGCCGGGGATCGCGCACGATATTGGAGAGCGAGTCGACGCGGTTGTTGCCGCGCCAGTCCGGCAGATGCAGCGTCTCGTCGTCGACGACGCGCACCACGCCGCCGAGATCGCCGCGCGGCGAACAGTCGAGCCCTTCGGGCCCGACGGTGGCAAGCGCTGCGAACGGCGAAAGCGCGATCATCTGCCGATAGAGCGGCGTCAACCGCTTCGTCACCTTGTCGACCGAGGCCTGCGAAAGCCCGGCGCCGTAGATCGTGTTGAGCTCATCGATGCTGCTGATGATTTTCATGAGGCGTCCCGCCGCGGCTTGATATCGGGACGGACGCTACAATGCCGCGCGCTTTACCGGAAGCTCAAAAAACGGAATGATCTCAGCAGCGTTTTTGATGCCTTCGTCGGCCATGTCCTCCTCGCCTTGGACAGCTCCGAGAAACGCAGCGATTGCGGCAAGAACCGGAGCGGCGGCGAGGATGCGCCGGTGCCCGAAACCGTTCGCCCAGAACAGCCGGACGCCCTCGCCGGCTGCCTGATAGCGCTTGGCATGGGCTGGCGGCACTTCCTTGTCGTCCTCGGCATGGATGACGAGCACCGGCCGGCCGATCGCACTCGCCGCATCGCCAGCATCGAAATCCTCAAGTCTCCGTCCGGTGACGTGACGAACCTCATTCTCCAGCGCCGCTTGCGCGGCCGGGCGAAGGCCGATCATCCGGCCGAAGTCGGTAAACAGCCAGGCCATTTCGCTTGGCGCACCGATCAGCACCAGCCGCTCAGCCGTGACAGGAGCGACATCGGGCAGCAGACCCGCCACCGATACCACCAGCGCCGCGCCGCCGAAGGAATGGCCGATGACCGCATCGAAGGCGCCGAAGCGTGCCTCGATCGCGGCAATCGCCTTGACCGCAAGCCCCATGTGCAGGAAGCGCCGGCTGGCACGTCCGTGGCCGGGAAAATCGAGGGCCACCACCTCCGCGCCCGTTGCCGAAAGCATCGAAACGAGCTCGGCCATGTATTCGGTGCTCGAGCCCCAGCCATGCGTCACCAGATAGCGCTTGCGTCTTCCTCTCGCCCCGCCGTTCAGCCGATAGGCATGCGTTTTCGCCCCGCCGGCAAGTCTGAGGGTGAAACGTTCGGCGCCGTCAAGCCGGGCCGCGCCCGCCGCATGCGCCGCCTTGGCTTTTGCTCCCTTCGGCCGCGGCGACGGCGTCCTGCAGAACAGCAGGAACGCCGCCCTGCCCGCCAGATCCGGCGAAACCGCCTGTAGCAGGGAGAACCCGAGGCGGGTGACCTTGCGCGCAAAATTTGCCATAGTGAGAATCCAAAAGACTGTTCAACACTGAACAATAAAGTACAACGATGAACAAAAATCAATCCCTTCCCTGGGATCATCCGCGTTTTCGCAGCTGGATCGCGGTGGCGCGCGCCTGCCAGCTGATGCAGCAATCGCTGACCCGCTCGCTGGCCAATCTCGACATCAAGCCGCCGCACCTCGACATCCTGGTCAATCTCTATCGTTTCGAAGCCATCTCGCAGCAGGAGCTGGCCCGCAAGCTGCTGGTCGGCCGCTCCAACATGAGCATGCTCCTGCCGCAGATGGAAAAGCGCGGCTTGATCGAACGACGCGGCGATGCGCGCGACAAACGCGTGCTGCGCCTCTATCTCACACCGGAGGGCCGCACGTTGACCGAGGCGGCGATGGTGATCCAGACGGATCTGATCGAACGCTCGCTTTCGCAAGAGCCGATCGAGCAATGCATGGCGACCGCCACCTCGATGGAGCGCATCATCACCGTGCTGCTCAGCGATCTCCGCGACGAGGATTGAGGATCAATGCAGCGTCGGCGCTGCCGCCGTGCCGGTCAGCGAGCGGTATTCCCAGGCGGCGACGATAATCAGCACCAGCGTCGCCAGCATGCCCATCAGATAGATCTCGATGAAGGGTGCAACGAAGGCCAGCAGGATCAGCAACACCAGGCCGGCCAGATGTGACAGCGGCAGCTGCCCGCTGGTCGCGCCCTTGAACCAGAGATTGCCGATCAGAAACAGGCCGGAGCCGCCGAGCACAGCTGCAGCAATGCCGAGATCGCCGGTCTCGTGCGGATGCGAGAACATGAATTCGACTGCCACCGCATGGACGATGATGCCGGCCAGGATCGGGATATGCCCATAGGTGAAGGCGAGCCGCGCCAAGGCCCCCGGCGTCGCCTCATGCTCGATGCGGTGGGCGGCGCGCCCGTGGCCGAAGCGGAAATAAAGCCACCACATGGTGACGGTGCCGATGAAACCGGTGACGAAGACGATGCCGGTCAATCCCGAAAACGGCAGCTCGGAAAAGGTGCGGCCGGAAACCAGGATTGCTTCGCCGAGGCAGATGATGACGAAGAGCGCGCAGCGCTCGGCCATATGGGCGCCGGAAACGTCCCAGTCGCCCGCCGTCGAGCGGCCGAGGCCAGGCACGGCAAAGCCCGCGGCCGGGCCGGCATATTCGATTGCGAGCGCGATCACCCAGGCGATCAGCCGCGCCTCGTGATCGAGCAGCCCGCCGGCAATCCAGAAGACGGCGGCGACGACGAGCCAGGTGGTGATGCGGATGAAATTCAGCGTATTGGCGCGGTCGACGCGTGTCATCGCATAGGTCGTAAACAGCGAGCGCCCCACCTGCATCGCCACATAGGCGCCGGCAAACAGCAGCCCCTTGTCGCCGAAGGCCTCGGGGATGGAGGCCGACAGCAGCAGCCCGAGCATCATCAGCGCCACCAGCATGCCGCGCACCGGCGTCCTGTCGGGGTCGAGCCAGTTGGTCACCCAGGCGGTGAAGATCCACACCCACCAGACGGCAAAGGTCATCAGCGCCGCTTCGGCGGCACCGAGCGGCGTATAATGGGCGGCGAGCGCATGCGAAAGCTGCGAGATCGAAAAAACGAAGACCAGATCGAAGAACAGTTCGAGGAAGGTCACCTTGCTGCCGCTGGCACTGCCCTTGGCGCGCAGCCAGTTCTTTCCGTTCATTTTCGCCATGTATCCCCCGATACCCATTGATTTCAGCGCGGCTTTTGGCCCGTATCGCGGTCCATGCCCTTTTCCCGGAGCTCGTCCTCATAGGCGGAAAACAGCTCAGCACCCCGTTCGCCGAGCTCGCGCAGATAGGTCCAGGTGTAGATGCCGGTGTCATGCATATCGTCGAATCCGATCCGGACGGCGTAATTGCCGGTCGGCATCATCGAGATGATCGCGACATTGCGCTTGCCCGGCACCGTCACCTTTTGCCCCGGCCCGTGGCCCTGCACCTCGGCAGACGGCGACAGCACGCGCAACAGCTCTGCCGACAGGTCGAAACTCTGGCCGTCGTCGAAGGTTATCGCCAGCCTCTGCCGATCTTTCGAAACGCGGAGTTCGCTCGGCCAGATATCGCTCATCTCTATCACCCTCTTTCCCCTGGAGAAGTAGGCGTTCGCCTTTTTCGAGGCAAGAGCAAATTAACGTGTGCGAAATCCGTTTCCCTTGACGGCGCAATCACATATGCACAAATAGAAAGATATCGTTTGAAAACAGGCCGGCATCCGGTCTGGCGTGCTTCAGATCCCGTTGCGGAGGAATTGGTGAATACGAGAGTAGGAACGATAGGCAACGCATCGCCGCTGGTGGCGGATGCACATCCGATGATCGACCCCTTCGGGCGGGCGGTCACCTATCTCCGCGTCTCCGTCACCGACCGCTGCGATTTCCGCTGCACCTATTGCATGTCGGAAAATATGACCTTCCTGCCGAAGAAGGACCTGTTGACGCTGGAGGAGCTCGACCGGCTCTGTTCCGCCTTCATCGACAAGGGCGTGACGAAGATCAGGCTGACCGGCGGCGAGCCGCTGGTGCGCAAGAACATCATGTATCTGGTCCGCCAGCTCGGTGAGAAGATCGGCTCCGGCCTCGACGAGCTGACGCTGACGACCAATGGATCGCAGCTGGCCCGCCATGCCGAAGAGCTTTATGATTGCGGCGTGCGCCGCATCAACGTCTCACTCGACACGCTCAACCCCGACAAATTCCGCAAGATCACCCGCTGGGGCGATTTCGACAAGGTCATGGAAGGCGTCGATGCGGCGGAGAAAGCCGGGTTGAAGATCAAGCTCAACGCCGTGGCGCTGAAGGATTTCAACGACGCCGAGATGCCCGATCTCCTGCGCTTCGCCCATGGCCGCGGCATGGACCTGACCGTCATCGAAACCATGCCGATGGGCGAAATCGAAGAAGACCGGACCGACCAATACCTGCCGCTCTCGCAACTGCGCGCCGATCTCGAAGACCAGTTCACCCTGACCGACATCGACTACCAGACCGGCGGCCCGGCGCGTTACGTCAGGGTCGCCGAAACCGGCGGCCGCCTCGGCTTCATCACCCCGATGACCCATAATTTCTGCGAGAGCTGCAACCGCGTCCGCCTCACCTGCACCGGCACGCTCTATATGTGCCTCGGCCAGAACGACGCCGCCGACCTACGCGCCGCCCTGCGCGCCAGCGAAGACGACGCCCTCCTCCGCACCGCCATCGACGAGGCCATCACCCGCAAACCGAAGGGCCACGACTTCATCATCGACCGCACGCATAATCGTCCGGCGGTAGCCAGGCATATGAGTGTTACGGGGGGGTGAGGCTCGGTTCCCGCAAAGCGGGGAGCGATCGATCCAGTGAATCGATCGCAGGGCCGAACGCCCTGAGCCACGCGAAGGGCCGGGATACGGTGCGGCATGTCCCTTCTCCCCAGCGGGGAGAAGATGCCAGCAGGCAGATGAGGGGGTGAGCGGCAAAGCCGCGAATGCGCTGAGTGGAAGCGAAGGGCAATATGAACGGCATGCCGTGCGGCCCCCTCATCCGACCCTGCGGGCCACCTTTGTAACTTCCCTTTACCCGCTATTGGCGTAGTACTGCCTGTTGCGGTGGCGGATGGAAGACCGTTGCACCTTTGGGACACCAAGCCCGTGGGAGAGCCTGGGTCTCCGTCCGCCGTTCCATTGAACCCGAACAGTCGCCGGGGCCGCTTGCGAAAGCAAAGCCCGCTTAGGCAAGGATGGGATCAGATGGAGATGAATGAGAGGGTGGTTGTCGGTATCGATGTTTCCAAGGACCGATTGGACGTGTCGCTGCACCCTTCAGGCGAGCACTTCGCGGTCAGCAACGACCACGCCGGCCTTGAGGAATTAATCACCGGGCTGGTCGCCTCCAGGCCGACGATCGTCGGCCTGGAGGCGACCGGCGGCTACGAGATGTTAGCGGCGGGTAGCCTGTCGGCAGCTGGTTTTGGGGTGGTTGTTGTCAATCCGGCGCAGGTGCGCGCCTTTGCCAACGCGCTCGGCCGCAGGGCCAAGACCGATCCGATCGATGCGGCCGTCATCGCTGCCTTCGTACTGGCGACGAAGCCGGCTATCCGGCCGTTGCGCGATGCCGAGACGCAGGCCCTGTCCGAACTCATTGCCCGGAGGCGGCAGATCGTCCAGATGACCGTTGCCGAGGAGAACCGGTTGCGTATGGCGCTGGCCAAACAGGCGCAGAGAAGCATCAAGCGCTTGCTGACAGCCTTGCGCCGCGAACTCGAAAACCTCGATGCCGACCTCGACAGCCATATCCGCAAATCGCCGGTCTGGCAGGTGCGCGAGGCGCTGTTGACCGCGGTGCCGGGTGTCGGGCCGACAACGGCGCGTACGCTGCTGGCCGAGCTGCCCGAACTCGGCAGCCTCGACCGCCGCCAGATCGCCTCACTGGCAGGTCTTGCCCCCTGGACGCGGCAATCGGGAAAGTGGAAGGGCAAGAGTTTCATCGGCGGCGGCCGCGGCAAGGTGCGGGCTGTGCTGTTCATGGCCGCCCTCGTCGCCAGTCGGTACAACCCCGACCTCAAGGCCTTCCGCGACCGTCTGGTCGCGGCCGGCAAGCCCAAGATCGTCGCAACCGTCGCAACTATGCGCAAGCTGCTCACCATCCTCAATGCCATCATCAGGGACGGACGACCATGGCAAAACGCTTGACAAATAAGACAGTCGCTCTCCCCGTAAACGGGGCGAAGGGAGATCACATCACCCAGGCTTACGCGCACAAATCGCAAACCGCTCCTGCACCATACGCTCAAGCCCCCGCAGAAACGGCATCTTGCGCGCCTGCGCCCAATGAATGTCGCCAAGCTTGCGATCGACGACGATATCGACGAAGCCGGCCTTGCGCAGAAGATCGACGATCGCTTCCGCCGGCATTTCATGGGAAAAATGCACGCGTGAGCGGATCTTCTGATGCCGCGCCATCATTTCCGGCGACATGTGGCTTGCCGCAGGTTTGCCGGAGATTTTCGTCCAGAGCTTCTGCAGGCCCTTGACCCAGGTTTCCCGACCCATGTTGCCGTCGACGATCAGCACTTTGCCCCCCGGCTTCAGCACCGCGAACCATTCTGCGAAGGCAGAAGCCGGATCCACCAGCGTCCAGATGAGATGCCGGTTGGTGATGACGTCGTAGCTACCCCGTGGCTCCATCGTGTTTTCGGCGTCGCCGGAAACGAAGCGGATATCGGTGCCGCGCTTCTTCGCCTTGGCGCGTGCCTGCGCCAGCATCGCATCCGACCAGTCGAGCCCGGTGACCGCAAAGCCGACATCATGCATCAGATGCGAAATGACAGCGGTGCCGCAGGCAAGATCGAGCGCTGCCCGCCCCTGCCCGTCGCCGAGATGTTTTCGGACCAGCCGCTGCCAGCCCTTCCG
Source organism: Rhizobium sp. NZLR1 (assembly GCF_017357385.1). Lineage (NCBI taxonomy): Bacteria > Pseudomonadati > Pseudomonadota > Alphaproteobacteria > Hyphomicrobiales > Rhizobiaceae > Rhizobium > Rhizobium sp. NZLR1. Next base: position 2,580,710 of record NZ_CP071632.1, read on the forward strand.
CTCGCCTTCCGAAAAGATTTCATGGCCGACGCTCTGGTCGAAGGTTTCAGCCCTTTCCGACCAGAAATCGCGGATTTCATCGCGGATCGAGTAGTTTGTATTCATCGAATTCACCTTGAGTGCCCCGGCAGTGCATCAGTTTGGAAATGCTCTAAAACATATAACTTGATTCACAAAGTCATATTTCTTATGGCTGCGGACATTATTCAGACGTCAGGGGAATTTCCAGATGAATTTCGTGAAAATGCTCGCAGTCTCCGCAGCTGCGATTGCCGGCCTAATGCCGCTATCGGCCTGGGCGCAGTCCTTCACCATCAAGGATGTCGCTGGCCGCGAAGTCAGCTTCGACAAGCCGGTCGAGCGGGTGATCCTCGGCGAAGGCCGCATGCTCTACGCCGTCGCGCCGATCGAGAAGGAAGATCCCTTTGCCAAGATCGTCGGCTGGCGCAACGACCTCTGGACCACCGACAAGGACGGCTTCAACGCCTATGTCGAAAAATTCCCCAAAGGCAAAGACCTGCCCTTCCTCGGCAATCTCACCGACGGCACGCTGCAGACCGAGACGGTGGTCAAGCTTCATCCGGATGTGCTGCTGCTCCCGATCGGCAACAAGACGGCAGCGGACGAGGTGAAACTCGAAGAGATGCTCGCCGGCATCGGCGTCAAGATCGTCTATATCGATTTTCGCGAGCACATCCTCGCCAACACCGAACCGAGCCTGAAGATCCTCGGCCAGCTCTTCGGCCATGAGGACCGCGCCGAAGCCGTCGCCAGCTTCTGGAAAGAGCAGATGGCACGCGTCACCGACAGGCTGAAAGCGGCCAATCCGCCGAAGCCGAACGTGTTCATGTATCGCGCCGCGGGCTTGGTCGAGTGCTGCGGTACCTTCGGTCCCGATAATTTCGGCCTGATGGTCGATTGGGCCGGCGGCCACAATCTCGGCTCCGATTTCCTGCCGGGTTATACCGGCTCGATCAATGCCGAGCAGGTCGTCGCCTCCAATCCCGATGTCGTCGTCGTCACCGGCTCCAACTGGAGCCAGACCAAGAATGCCAAGGACTTTGTTAATGTCGGCCCGAACGCCGCTTCCACCTTCGGCGACAGCCGCAAGGCGCTGAACACGCTGATGGAAAACCCGGCCTTCACCGGCTCCAAGGCGGTCGCCGGCGGCAATGTCCATGCGATCTGGCACCAATTTTATACCAGCCCCTACCAGTTCGTCGCCGTCCAGCAGCTGGCGAAGTGGTTCCACCCGAACCTCTTTGCCGATCTCGATCCGGATGCCACCTTCAAGGAATTCCACGAAAAATTCCTGCCGGTCGCCTATCAGCCGGGTTACTGGGTCGACGCCAAGGCGGCTGAGTAACCCGCGATGGCCGAGGTCGCCGCCATATCGATCGAAGCCGAAGCCGGGAGAGAGCGCTACCGCGCCCTTGCCCGGCGCAAGCTTTTGATCCTGGCCGCCATGACGGCGGCGCTCTGCCTGTCCTTTGCCGTCGATCTCGCCTGGGGCCCGGCCCGCTACAGCCTCGGTGAGGTCGTCGCCGCCCTCCTCGACCCGTCTTCCGTTTCCGATCAGGTGCGGGCCGTCGTCTGGAATATCCGCATGCCGGTCGCCGTCATGGCCATCGTCGTCGGCGCCTCGCTTTCGGTCGCCGGCGCGCAGATGCAGACGATCCTCGCCAATCCGCTCGCCAGCCCCTTCACACTCGGCATCTCGGCAGCGGCAAGCTTTGGCGCCGCGCTTGCAATCGTCACCAGCGTTCCGCTTCTGCCTGTGGCAGCCGGCCTGCTGGTGCCCGTCAATGCCTTCATCATGGCGCTGATCGCCACGCTCTTTATCCATTTCGTCTCGCAGGCCCGCGGCGTCTCGGTGCAGACGGTGGTGCTGCTCGGCATCGCCCTGGTCTTCACCTTCAACGCGGCTCTCGCCTTCCTGCAATATCTCGCCTCCGAACAGGCGCTGTCTGCAGTCGTCTTTTGGACGATGGGCAGCCTCACCAAGGCCACCTGGCCGAAAATCTGGGTGACACTTGCCGTGCTGCTGCTGGCCCTGCCGCTCTTTGCCCGCAACGCCTGGGCGCTGACGGCGATCCGCCTCGGCGAGGACAAGGCCGCAAGCTTCGGCGTCAATGTCCGCCGCATCCGGCTGGAAACCATGCTGGTTGTCTCGCTGCTTGCCGCCGTACCCGTCAGCTTTGTTGGCACCATCGGTTTCGTCGGCCTCGTCGGGCCGCATATCGCCCGTATGATTCTCGGCGAGGATCAGCGCTTCTTCCTGCCGGGCTCGATCCTCTCCGGCGCGCTGCTCCTGTCGCTGACCTCGATCGTCTCGAAGTCGATCATCCCCGGCGTCGTCTTCCCGATCGGCATCATCACCGCGCTGGTCGGCGTGCCCTTCTTCTTCTCGCTCATCCTCTCGAACAGGAGCCGGTCGTGGTAGCGCTTCAATTGCAGTCGGTCGGCGCCTATCACGGCCGCAACCTCTTCGTCGAAGACGTCACGACGCCGGTGATGAAATCGGGCGAGTTGATTGCGGTGATCGGCCCGAACGCCGCCGGCAAATCCACCCTCTTCAAGCGCATCACCGGCCTGCTCAAGGGGCCGGGTCACGTCGTCGTCGAAGGCTCGAAGACGAAAAATGCCATCAGCTACATGCCGCAGGATACCTCGGCCAATGCCGTGCTGACCGTCTACGAATCCATTCTGCTCGCCCGCAAGCAGGGCGAGTCCTGGGCCGTCGGCGACGGCGACCTGCGCTTCATCGACGAGATCATGGCAGCCCTCGATATCAGCGCCCTGGCCTTCCGCGATCTCGGCGCGCTCTCCGGCGGCCAGCGCCAGCTCGTCTCGATCGCCCAGGCGCTAGTGCGTGAGCCCGAAATCATGCTGATGGACGAGCCCACAAGCGCGCTCGACCTCCACCGCCAGGTCGAGGTCCTCGACTTCATGCGCCGCCGGGCCCGTGCTAAAGGCATGATCGTCCTGGTCGCCATCCACGACCTCAACCAGGCGCTCCGCTTCGCCGACAAAGTCCTCGTCATCGCCAATGGCCGCATGCGTGCCTGCGGCACCCCAAGCGACGTCGTCACCGCCGAGATGCTGCGGGAGATTTATAAGGTCGAGGCCCGGGTGGAAAAATGCTCGCTGGACCACGACCATGTGATCGTTGATGGGAAGGCTCATTGAGCTTAGCCAAAATCGGCCGGCCTCAGTCGATCAATCGCTGCGCGGTAAACTTGTCCGTGACAAGCATGTCGATCACCCCCACGCGGAGTGCGCCTGCGATAGCGTCCGTCTTTTTGGACCCGCCGGCGAGTGCAATCACCCGGTCCACGCGTTCAAGCTCCTCGAGCGGAAGTCCAATGACCCGGTCGTCCAGCGGCGTCTTGACCGGCTTGCCATTCTTGTCGAAGAAGCGAAGCGAGATGTCGCCGACGGCTCCCGCTTCCGCGAGATCAGACAGTTCGCGCGATGAAAAGATGTTGCCGGACCGCGCGAGAAGTTCGGACGGTTCGACGGCTCCGATTCCGACGATCGCCAGCGTGATGCTGCCGAACAGGTCCATCGTCTCCCGGACGTACGGATCGGCCTGCATAAGGAGTTTTGCCTCTCTGGACGTCGTAACGCCCTGCACGGCAAGCAGTTTCGGCTCAGCGCCGGTCAGCCGGGCAAGCCGCGTGGTAAGCTGCGTCGCATGCGTCTGTACGGAAGGATCGCCCATGCCGCCAAGGGTTTGGACGACGAACTTCGCCTGAGCGCTCTTCTGCGGATGAATGTTCTCCACCATCTTGAAGATGGTCTGGCTCCAACTCGAAACGCCGATGATCTCCCCCGGCGCAAGCGTCACCTCCAGGAGGTGGGCCGCCGCCTCTCCGATACGGGCCATGATGGCGCCGTCCCGGTCTTCCGTGCACTCCACGACGATCGCCTCCGGCAGATCATATTTCTCGCGAAGCGCGCGCTCAAGCTCGCTGTAGGTGCCGACGGGGGGAGTGACGCTGGTTCGCACGATATCTTCAGCCTCGGCACGCTTGAGCATGCGCGACACCGTCGCCTGCGACAGGCGAAGGTGCTGTGCGATCTCCGCCTGTCGCCGTCCCTCCAAGTGGTACATCTGGGCGACCCTTGATATGAGGCGGAGTTCGTTGAGGCGAGTCATCGCTAATCCCAGTGTGAATTTTTATTCATCATTAGCGGTTGTATCGCGTGACGTCGAGCGGGCAAGTGCATCATTCCATGTATCCAGAAGCACCGCGCGATCCACCGGTTCCGGGTCAATGATCTGCGAGCTCCGAGGCAGCTCTGCGATAACATTAAGATCGCTCCACAAACCAAGTGAGAGACCTGCGAGATAGGCGGCCCCCAAAGCCGACGCCTCGGGTGCTTCGCATTGGATCACGGGATGTTCGATGAGGTTGGAGACACACTGCATCAGGAAACGGTTCTGGCTCGGGCCGCCATCGACATAGAGCGCTCCGAGTTCGCCGCCGCTTTGTGCTCGCATGGCGGCGATCACGTCGTGCACCTGGAAGGCGATCGAATCGGTGACCGACCGCGCCATTTGCGCACGGGTCGTATTGAAATTGATCTGGGAAAACAGGGCACGGGCGTCGGAGTTCCAATAGGGTGCGCCCAGTCCCACGAATGCGGGCACGAAACCCGGTCCGCCGGGTTCGGCGCTCGCCGCAAGTTCGACAAGGGCTGCCACATCGGAAAGGCCGAGAATATCAGCCATCCAAGGCAGGCTGGCGGCGCAAACGAGAATATTGCCTTCGAAAGCGAAAGTCGGCTTTCCCCCGAGACGCCAGGCGACGGTCGTTGTGACGCCGTTGCGTGGCGGAATAAATCGCGCAAGCGTCGTCATGATGGAAGAGCCGGTTCCAAAGGTTACCTTGCCATCACCCGGCTTGAAGGCGCCATGACCGAACAGCGCCGCATGGCTGTCTCCGATCGCGGCCATGATCGGCGTTCCATCCGGCACGCCTGGCAAGCCTTGCGTCCTGCCGAAGTCGGCAGAGCTGTCGAGCACCTCGGGCAGCAGCGCGATATCGACGCCGAAAATCTCGCCGAGTTCCTCGCTCCATCTCTGCTCCTTCAGATCGAACAACTGGCTCCTGGCGGCATTGGAAGCATCGCAGACATGCCGGCGCCCGCCCGTCAGGCAGTGGACCAGCCAGCTGTCGACTGTTCCCAGCCGGACCGACCGCCCGGCCGGCATACGGTCGAGCAGCCATCGGAATTTCGAACCCGGAAACATCGGATCGAGTGGCAGGCCTGTCAGCGTCTGCACACGGTCAAGGCGGCCTTCGGCAATCAGACGTTCGCAATCCTGTGCCGTTCGACGGCACTGCCAGCTGACCACCGGTCCAAGCGCCTCTCCCGTTTCGGCGTCCCAGGCAGTGACAGACTCGCGCTGGTTGGAAATCGCCACGGCCGCGATAGCCACGTCGGGGGTGGCCTTCAGGCAGGCGTCGATCGCCTCGCAAACGGATGCGTAGAGCCGGCGTGGGTCCTGTTCGACCCAGCCTGGTTTCGGATAGGTGATGCCGACCGGCGCCGAACCCCTGCCGACAATGTCTCCCTTTTCGGAAACGAGAACGGCCTTTGAATTGGTCGTGCCCTGGTCGATTGCCAGAATTGCCCGCATTCTTTCCTCCCCGGATCAGACGGCAGCCGGGGTGAAAATGCGCCCCGGCCGGTCCACGCGATCCTAATTACTTGCGCCTGATCAGCGACTGTGCGGCGTCGGCGATTGCCGACGGCGCCATCCCGAATTCGTCGAGCAGGAACTCTGCCGAACCGGTTGGAGCGTAGACGCCGGGAACGCCAAGACGTTTCATCGGCACTGGAGCATTGTCGACCACCACTTCGGCGACCGCGGAGCCGAGCCCGCCGAAGATCGAATGCTCTTCGGCCGTGACGATCGCTCCGGTTTCCCTAGCCGCAGCGATGATGGCGTCCTCGTCGATCGGACGAACCGTTGCTAGGTTGAGCACTCTGGCATTTATGCCGCGTTCTGCGAGGATCTCAGCGGCCTTCAAAATTCGATGGGTCAAAGTGCCGTTGGCGATAAGGGTGACGTCGGAACCCTGGCGAAGCAGGTTTGCCTTGCCAAGTTCGAACTTGTGACCCTCCGGAAGTAGATCCGGCACACCGACGCGAGACAGACGCAGGAAACAGGGCCCGTTATAGGCCGCGGCCCACTCGACCGCAGCAGCTGTTTCGATGCGGTCACAAGGCGCAATGACCGGAAGATTGGGCAGAACCCGCGTCCAGGCGAAGTCTTCGATCGAGTGATGGGTCGGACCGAGTTCGCCATATGCCATCCCGGAAGAAATGCCGACCAGCTTGACGTTGGCATTCGAATACGAAATATCCGCCTTGATCTGCTCCAGCGACCGTCCCGTTAGAAACGGCGCGGCGGCGCACACGAACGGAAGGCGCCCGCCATTGGCGAGGCCTGCTGCAACACCCACCATGTTCTGCTCGGCGATACCGACATTGACGAGGCGCTCTCCAAACCTAGCCTTGAAGCCGCCGAGCTTGGAGGAACCGACGGAGTCGTTGCAGACAGCAACGATCGTTTCGTTTTCGGCTGCCAGCCGTTCAAGCGTGGAGGCGAATGCGTCGCGGCAATCGTAGAGCTTGGCTGCGTTTATGGGCGCGTTCATGCCAGTGCCTCCGACAATTCTGCCACTGCGATGTCGTATTGTTCCTTGCTCGGTACCTTGTGGTGCCAGTCGACTCGGTCTTGCATGAACGAGATTCCATGCCCCTTGTTGGTGTGAGCAACGATGCAATGCGGTCTCGATCCCCGGTGTTCGAGGGCCGAAACGACTTCGCACATCGTGTTCCCGTTGATCTCGGTGACCTCCCAATCGAAAGCTTCAAGCTTCGGACGAAGCGGGGCGAGATCGTTGGTTTCCGAAAGCGCGGCGCCCTGCTGGAACCTGTTGTGGTCGATGACCAGCGTCAAGTTATCGAGCTTGAACTGCGCGGCCGCCATGATCGCTTCCCAGTTGGAGCCCTCCTGCATCTCACCGTCGCCGGTGACGACATAGGTGTGATATCTAGCGCCCGAGAGCTTGGCGGCTTTCGCCATTCCGACTGCGACGGGAAGACCGTGGCCGAGCGGCCCGGTATTGGTTTCGACGCCAGGAACCTTGTTGCAGTTTGGATGCCCGTTCAGCCTCGAATGCGGCTTCAAAAAGGTCGAAATCTCCTCCTCCGGGATGAAGCCGCGTTTTGCGAGCGTCACATACAGAGCGCATGCCGTATGTCCCTTCGAAAGAACGAACCTGTCGCGGTCGGGGTGCTTCGGCTGATCGGGCCATACATTCAGCACACGAAAATAGAGGGCCGTCAAAATGTCGATGACCGACATTTCCCCACCGATATGGCCGGCGCCCGCTTCGAAGACCGCCTGGAGATCGCGCAATCGGATCTCGCGAGCGACCCGCTCGAGTTCTGTCGTATTCATGGGTTCCTCTCATGCATAAATATTCATTCATCAATATTTTTGCACAAGAAGCCGATTAGTCAAGCCCTTTAAGCGGCACACCGGCGAATGGAAGTCCAGAAATCCTGTTGACAGCCAGAAAGCAACTTGTTAATGAATTTTCCAGCATCAGTGAATATTTATTCTAAAGACGAACTACCTGTCGGCCTGGGCATAGGGAGGAACAATGGTGGCGCTCGATATCAATGAAAACGGGCTTTCGTCCGGCGCCTGGTTGAGCAAGCTCAAGGGAGCCACCGGCCCGCTCGTCGGGCTGCTCGCGCTTTGCGTCTTTCTGAGCGTCAGCACCGACACGTTTCTTTCGGTTCGAAACGGCCTCAACATTCTCGATCAGATCACTGTCCTCGGCATCATGGCCGTCGGAATGACCTTTGTCATTCTGATCGGCGGCATCGACCTCTCCGTCGGCTCGGCCCTCGCTCTTGCGATGATGGTCATGGGCTGGACTGCAAATGTCGCCGGCCTGCCGCTGCCGGTTGCGATCGCTTTTGCTCTGGTCGCATCGGGGGTTTCGGGGCTGATCGTCGGACTTCTCGTGACGCAGTTCAGGGTTCCGGCCTTTATTGCCACTCTTGCGATGATGTCCGCGGCTCGCGGCGTCGCCAATATGATCACGGACGGCCAGCAGATCGTCGGATTCCCCGACTGGTTCATGATGCTGGCAATCGACCGCCATTTCGGCGTGCTGACCGCCACCGTGTTTCTCATGCTTGCGGTGGTTCTTGCGGCGTGGCTTTTCCTGCACTTCCGCTCCGAAGGTCGCATGCTCTACGCGGTAGGAGGAAATCCGGAAGTCGCGCGCCTTGCGGGCATCAACGTCCCGCTCGTCACGATTGGCGTCTACGTCGTAAGTTCAGTCCTTGCGGGCCTCGCAGGCATCGTACTCGCCGCCAGGCTGGATTCAGTCCAGCCGTCCAGTGGTCTGGGCTATGAGTTGGACACGATCGCTGCGGTCGTCATCGGCGGGACTTCGCTCTCCGGCGGCGCGGGCGGTATCGGGGGAACATTGATCGGTGTTCTTATCATCGGCGTCCTTCGCAACGGCCTCAATCTTCTCAACGTCTCGCCGTTCCTGCAGCAGGTGATCATCGGCATCGTCATCGTACTCGCGGTCGGCGCGGAGACTATTCGTCGGCGTCGCGCCTGACGAAACGGGGTCCGCCGCGTCGGCGGGCCGGACATTCCGCGCCAAGGGTTTGGGGCGGATCAATACCCCGAGGGGGAGGACATACCCGAGGGTTCCATCAAACAACGGAGGAAATACAATGAAAATTGCGCGCACCATGCTCGCGTCTGCTGCACTGCTCGGCCTCACGCTCAGCCCCGTACACGCAGCGGAACTGAAGAAGCTCGGCTTGGCCGTTGCCAACCTTCAGGCAAACTTCTTCAACCAGATCAAGCAATCGGTCGAAGCCGAAGCCAAGAAGCGCGGCATCGAAGTCATCACGGTCGACGCAAAGGGCGATGGGCCGACACAGGTCAATCAGATCCAGGACCTCCTGACCCAGAAAATCGACGCGCTGATCTACATTCCGGCAGGTGCGGCCGCTGCGACCGTTCCGGTCAAACTCGCAAAGAGCGCTGGTATTCCGGTCGTGAACGTTGACCGCAACGCCGAGGGAGCACCCGGCGATACCTTCCTTGCAACGGATTCCGTCGCGTCTGCCAAGGCGGTGTGCGACTACATCCTGAAGGAAGCCGGCGGCAAGGGGAAGATGGTCATCATCCACGGCCAGAAGGGCACGACGCCGGAAGTCGATCGTTCGAAGGGCTGCGCTGAATCTCTCAAGTCATATCCGGACGTCAAGGTTGTCGCCGAGCAGTTCTCGAACATCTGGAGCCAGGACGAAGGATTCCAGATCATGCAGAATATGCTGCAGGCAAATCCGGACGTTTCCATCGTGTTCGCCCAAGCCGACGGCCTCGCCCTTGGCGCCGCACAGGCGATCAAGGTCGCCAATCCTTCCCAGAAGATCGTGGTTGGCGGCTTCGATGGTGACACCGCAGCTCTCGAAGCGCTCAGCAAGGGCGTCTTCAACGTAACTGCGACCCAGCAGACGCAGAAGATGGGCCGCGACGCGGTTGAAAACGCCGCCAAGCTTGTTGCTGGAGAGAAGGTGCCGCCGGTCCAACTTTTGGATGCCACCCTGACAACCAAGGAAAACGTCGCAGGCTTCATCGCCAACCATCCGTAATGAAGTCGAGGTCTTGAGGAGGTGTGCCGTGACTGATCCAGTTCTTTCCCTGAGGGGCATATCCAAGTGGTATGGGCCGCTCCAGGTTCTGAAGAATGTCAGCTTGGACGTTTATCCGGGCGAAGTGGTAGCACTTCTCGGTGAAAACGGAGCCGGCAAGTCGACGCTATCCGGCATTATCGCCGGGTCACGCACGCCGTCCGAAGGATCAATGACCTGGCTGGGGCAGTCTTATGCCCCAGCCTCCCCGAGGGAGGCGATCGACAAGGGCCTTGTCCTCATCCATCAGGAGCTGCAGCTGCTGCCGCAGCTATCGATCGCGGAAAACGTCTTCATCGGGCGCTGGCCGATGAAGAACGGCGTCGTCGACCGTGCCCAAATGGTTCGCCGCGCTCAGGAACAGCTCGCTCGCCTGAACCTTCACATACCCGCCACCCGGAAGGTCGCCGGCCTTTCCACCGCAAATCAACAGCTCATCGAGATCGCCAAGGCGTTGGCTCTCAATGCAAAGCTCCTGATCCTGGACGAACCGACCGCGGCCCTTGGCGGCGCGGAGACGGAAGCTCTTTTCGAACAGGTTAGAAAGCTTCGGTCAGAGGGTGTCGGCATCGTCTACATTTCCCACCGCATGGAAGAGATCAAGCGAATAACCGACCGGGTCGTCGTTCTTCGCGATGGCGAGCGCGTGCAGGAATTCTCCGACAGCGCGACACCGGTGCGAACGATCGTCGAGAGCATGGTCGGACGCCCGCTTGACCGCTTGTTCCCAACGCTGCCGGTGCCGACAGACCATCCCGTACTCCAGGTGTCGGGGCTGAGCTCGCCGGACAACTCATTCCGCGACGTTACCTTCGATGTGCGCGCCGGGGAAATTCTCGGAATCGCCGGACTGGTCGGTGCGGGCCGCACAGAACTTGTCCGCGCGATTTCAGGCGCGGACCCGATCAGTGCAGGTTCGATCAAGCTGGAAGGCGAAGAACTCAGGCTGCGCGATCCGGCGGACGCGATCGCCAAGGGCATCGTGATGGTCCCGGAAGACCGCAAGGAGCAAGGCCTGGTTGTCGGGCACCGGATCGGTGAGAACATTATCTACGCCAATCTTGACAAGCTGGGCGGGCGTTGGATTACCCCGCGCGTCAAGCGCTCGTTTGCGGAGAAGGCGGTTGCCAAGTTCGGCGTAAAGGGCCGTGCGGAGCAATATGCCTCGGACCTGTCCGGCGGCAACCAGCAGAAGGTCGTCATCGCGAAATGGCTGATGCGCGATCCTAAGGTCGTCGTACTCGACGAACCGACGAGAGGCATCGACGTCGGGGCCCGAGCGGGCATCTACGACATCATCGTCAATCTTGCCAATCGGGGCGTGGCGGTCATCGTCGTAAGCTCGGACCTCGAGGAAGTTCTCGGAGTTTCCAATCGCATTCTCGTGCTTGCCCAAGGCAAACAGGCAGGCATTCTCAACCGTGACGAGGCGAATGACGTTTCGGTCATGGAGCTAGCCACCATCTGAACAGACAGAGAAAGGAAGAGCGGTGTCCGACATCACTCTGAACGCCCCGAAGCTTTTCGATCTCAGCGGCCAGGTTGCCATCGTTACCGGAGCTGGGAGCGGCATCGGGCAGCGCATTGCCATCGGCCTTGCACAGTGCGGCGCCGACGTGGCGCTGCTCGACCGTCGAACCGACGACGGGTTGGCCAGGACGGCCGAACATATTCACGCCGCCGGCCGCCGTTCGATCCAGATCGCAGCGGATGTCACGAGCAAGTCTTCTCTTGGAGAGGCGATAGCACGTACCGAAACAGATCTCGGCGCATTGACACTTGCAGTCAACGCTGCAGGCATCGCTAACGCCAACGCAGCGGAGGAGATGGAGGAGGACCAATATCAGACGTTGATGGATATCAACCTGAAAGGCGTCTTTCTTTCCTGCCAGGCCGAGGCGCGCGCCATGCTGAAGAATGGACGCGGCTCCATCGTCAACATCGCTTCCATGTCGGGTGTGATCGTAAACCGGGGGCTGAGCCAAGCGCACTATAACGCCTCCAAGGCGGGCGTGATCCATATGTCGAAGTCTATGGCGATGGAATGGGTCGACCGCGGCATTCGCGTCAACACCATCTCCCCCGGATACACGGCAACGCCGATGAACACCCGTCCGGAGATGGTTCATCAGACCAGGCTCTTCGAAGAGCAAACGCCAATGCAGCGAATGGCAGCAGTGGACGAGATGGTCGGCCCGGCGGTGTTCTTGCTGTCGAATGCAGCAAGCTTCGTGACCGGCGTCGATCTTCTCGTCGACGGCGGTTTCTGCTGCTGGTGATACGAAAAGCGCATTGCCAGCAACTTGGAAAACGATCTCGCTTCCTCCCTGGCAGAGATCGAGGCGCTGAAGGGAATAACGGGTAAGGCGGCGTGCGATATCGTCGTCTGCCCGCCCTTCACGCTGATCGAAACGGCCGTGGAACGGACGGAGGGTTCGGGTCTCCACGGGTCGCTGAAGGCTTCGGAATTCGCCGAGATTATCTCGACAGCCACTTGAACTCCAAAAATTGTCGCGGGCTGGGTCGTGCGCCCCAGATCGCTATGTATCCACGGTACCGGGAAGGAAAGAACATGAAACGCTTTGAGCAAAAGACTGTCGTCATTACCGGGGGCAGCCGCGGCATTGGCGCGGCCATCGCCAGGCGCTTTGCCCGCGAAGGCGCCAATCTCGTCGTCTCCGCCAATGAGGAACTGGTCCACGGCGTTGCCGAGCAAATCCGGGCCGAAGGCGGCAAGGCGATCTCCTTCATCGGCGACGTCACAGACAAGGCGAGCGTCATCGCCCTCTACGATGCTGCCGAGAAGGAATTCGGCTCTGTCGACGTTTCGATCCAGAATGCCGGTGTCATCACCATCGCCCGCGTCGAGGACCTCACCGAAAACGAGTGGGACAAGGTCATGGCCGTCAACACCAAGGGCGTTTTTCTCTGCGCCCAGGAGGCGCTTTCCAGAATGCGCAAGCACAAGCGCGGCGGCCGCATCATCAACACCGCCTCCGGCCAGGCCCGCGACGGCTTCATCTACACCCCGCATTATGCCGCCTCGAAAATGGGCGTCGTCGGCATCACCCAGAGCCTCGCCAAGGAAGTCGCCACCGAAAAGATCACCGTCAACGCCTTCTGCCCCGGCATCATCGAGACCGACATGTGGGCCTATAACGACCAGGCCTGGGGCAAACTGCTCGGCAACTACGCCCCCGGCGAGTTAATGAAGGAATGGGTCGAAGGCATCCCGATGAAACGCGCCGGCTCCGGCGAAGACGTCGCCGGCCTGGTCACCTTCCTCGCCAGCGACGACGCCGCTTACATCACCGGCCAGACGATCAATGTCGATGGCGGGTTGATCATGTCGTAGGTGAGATTCTGGCTTTACCTGCCATATGCCTTTCGCTTGCCGCTCAAGCGTTCGTCGCTGACGCTCCTCACCCCCCTCATCTGCCCTGGCGGGCATCTTCTCCCCGCTGGGGAGAAGGGGGAGCAAGCCGCTTCTCCCGTTTCCATAAACGATGCCTTCAGGAAGGGCGGGACGCCCCCACGAGTCCCTTCTCCCCAGCGGGGAGAAGATGCCGGCGGGCAGATGAGGGGGGTGAGCGGCAAAGCCGCGAAGGCGAAGGGCAGCGACTGAGCACCACGATCAGCCCGGGTGGCTCGACCTCCGACATACACCGTACGCCCCTCACCTCACTTACGTCCGACTAATCGAAACCCCACCATCGGCCAGCATCGCCGTCCCCGTCACGAAGCTCGACATATCAGACGCCAGGAACAGCGCCGCATTGGCGATCTCTTCCGGTTGCGCCATGCGTTTCAGCGCGTGCAGTCCCTCCACGAAGGCGAGCAGGTCGGGAGTGGCATCCGGCGCGTTGGTGATGCTGGCAGGCGTGTCGGTGCCGCCTGGAAGCAGGGCGTTGACGCGGATCTTTTGTCGCCCGAGTTCGGCGGCAAGCACCTGCACGAAGCCGATCAGCCCCGCTTTGCTCGCCGCATAGGCGGCCATCCCAGGCATGCCGACGGTATGGCCGACGAAAGTCGAAGTGAAGATCAGCGATCCACCACGCTCACCCATCGCCGCGGACTGGTATTTGGCGCCGAGGAAGGCGGCGGTGAGATTGGTCTCGATCGTCTCGCGCCAGCCCTCCGACGACAGCCCGGCGACCGGTCCCATCTCGCCGAGAATACCGGCATTGTTGAAGCCGATGTCGAGCCCGCCGAAGCGTGAGATTGCCGTCTCGACGAGCCTTTCCTGCAACGCCTCGTCCTTGACATCACCCGATATGGCGACAGCATGCCCGCCCTCCGCCTCGATCTCGGCGACCACGGCGCCGAGTGCGTCCTGTCGCCGTCCGGTGACCACGAGCTTGGCACCCTCCCGCGCAAAAAGTTTCGCCGCCGCGCGGCCGATGCCGGAACTGGCGCCGGTGATGATCGCGACCTTGTCGTTCAAAAGTGTCATGTCCGTTTCTCCTCAGTTGTCGAGACACCTGAGATCTCAAAGATCAGCCGATGCAGCCACCCGTTTCCCGCGCGGGAAAAGAAAACGGCTTGAGGCCGATGATTTCAGTCGGAGCGACGGCCCCTTTGGAGCATGTTTGAAGCGCTGATCGCCGCGCCGGAAGGATTGATTTTCCTCGATGAAACAGGATCTGCCACGTATCCCGCTCACACCCCGGCCTTGACGTCTACGCCATTGTGCACCGCATCATCGATTTATCCCGGGTGTGACATTCATCCGATTCCCATCATCTATCTTCCCGACTAAGAAGGGGCGCACAGGTAACGGGAATCTCTTCATGCCGCGGTCACGCAATACTGAGGGCGCCATCTATATGAGCATGGCGATGGCCGGCTTTTCCGCAAGCGACGCTCTCTCCAAATCGGTGATCGCCTATATGAACGCCGGTGAGATCATGTTCCTGCGCGGCCTTTTCACCAGCCTGCTGGTCTATCTGATCGCCTGGAAAATGGGCGCTCTGCGCTCCTGGCGCACCGTGCTTAAGCCGATCATCATCCTCAGGATCATCTGCGAGATGATCGCCGCCGTCACCTATATTACCGCGCTCGGCATGATGCCGATCGCCAATGCCTCGGCGATCCTGCAGTCACTGCCGCTGGTTGTCACCTTCGGCGCTGCGCTCTTCTTTGGCGAGCCTGTCGGCTGGCGGCGCTGGTCGGCAATCCTCGTCGGTCTTGTCGGCGTGATGATCATTATCCGCCCCGGCCCCGAAGGCTTCACCGCCGCCGCCCTCCTCTGCGTCGGCTCGGTGCTGTCGACGGCCAGCCGTGATCTCGCGACACGGTCGATCGACCCGGAGATTCCCGCGCTGATGATCACCGTCATCACCGCCATCTCTGTTTCCTTCTTCGGCGCACTGCTCATTCCCGTGCTCGGCGGCTGGCAGCCGGTCAGCGCCACCTCGCTCGGGCACCTCCTGCTCGCCTCGGTGCTGGTGCTCGTCGGCTACCAGTCGGTCATCCTCGCGATGCGCACCGGCGAAATTTCCTTCGTCGCGCCGTTCCGCTATACAAGCCTGATCTTCTCATCGCTGCTCGGCTTCTTCTTCTTCGCCGAAGTGCCAGACAGCTGGATGCTGGTGGGGGCTGCGATCGTCATCGCCTCCGGCCTCTATACGTTCTATCGTGAGGCCAAGCGCCGCGTATCGCCGATCGCGCAGGAATCTGCGCCGCGCGCACCGGTGTGACGAAGGTTCTGGGGCAGGATGATGGCTGAATTCTCGCTGGAAAAGTCCGATATAGCAGGCGTCGTGCTGGCCGGCGGCCGCTCGCAGCGCATGGGCCGTGACAAGGCGGGCGTGATGCTCGGGGACGAGAGCATGCTGCGCCATGTGCTGACCCGCCTCTCGCAGCAGGTCTCCCCGGTTGCCGTCAATGCCGATGCCGCCGCCGAGGACGTAATCGTCGTCCCTGACCGTTTTCCCGGCAAGGCCGGGCCGATGGCCGGCATCCATGCAGCGATGGTCTATGCCGCCGGCCTGCCCTCGATCAGCCATGTCGTCACCGTCTCGGTCGATTGCCCGTTCTTCCCAGCCGATCTCGTCGCCCGGCTGGCGGCAGCGGTCGAACGCCCGTCGCAGATTGCCATCGCCGCCTCCGAGGGCCGCAGCCATCCTGTCTTCGGGCTCTGGCCGGTGACGTTGGCCGCCGATCTCGAAGCCTGGATCGCCACCGACGACAAGCGCCGCGTGCGCGACTTGCTGTTGCGGCATGACGTTACGGAAGTGACGTTTCCGCTGCATCCGACCCGCGCCAGCCTGCTCGATCCCTTCTTCAACATCAACACGCCGGATGATCTCGTCGAGGCGGAACGCTGGCTGGAGGCCCTGCGCGCATGACCGCACCGAAGATCTTCGGCATTGCTGGCTGGAAGAATTCCGGCAAGACCGGGCTCGCCGTCCGGCTGGTCACCGAATTCACCCGCCGCGGCTACAGGATCTCGACGATCAAGCACGCTCATCATGATTTCGATATCGACAAGGTCGGGGCTGACAGCTACCGCCACCGCCAGGCCGGCGCCCATGAGGTCACCATCGTCTCCGGCACCCGCTACGCCATCATGCACGAGCTGCGCGGAGCACCCGAACCTGAGTTCGAGGAGATCCTCGCCCGGCTCGCCCCCTGCGATCTCGTTCTGATCGAAGGCTATAAGCGCGAACCGATCCCGAAGATCGAGGCCCGCCGCCTGGAGGCAGCCAATCGCCAACCGCTGGCACCGAGCGATGCCCATATCTGTGCCATCGCCGCCGATCATGCCGTCACGGATTCGGCGCTGCCGGTTTTCGATCTAGACGACACAGGCGCCATCGCCGATTTCATCGCAGCAATCGTCGGCCTTGAACAGCGCCCCTGAACCACGCGCGCTGATGGAGCCGATAACCGGAGCCGTCTCGCGGGCCAGCGCCTTGGCGATTTCCTTGGCAAGCTGGGCTTGATTATAGGGTTTACCCAATCTCGGAATATCGATGTCGGTGCCGGCGGGAAGATCGGCATACCCTGTCGCCAGCACGATCGGCAGCGTCGGGTGAATATCCCGCACAGCCTGGGTGAGCTGTGCGCCGGTCATACCCGGCATCGAATAGTCGGTGATCATCAGATCGAAATGCTGACCGCTCCTGATCAGCTCCAGCGCATCCGCGCCGGAATTTGTCTCGACGACCTCATGGCCGAGATCTTCGAGCATGTCGACCGAACTCATGGCGATCAAGGCATCGTCATCGACCAGAAGGATCTTCAGTCCGGAGGCAGATTGCGGGATGGGCAGCTCCATCTCGGCCGGCCGCTCCGGCCGCCGTTCGGTCGCCGGTAGCCACAACTCCGCAGTCGTTCCGACCCCAGGCTCGCTTGTCAGAAACAGTGCGCCATTGAGCTGAACGGCAAGCCCGTGGATCATCGACAAGCCGAGACCCGTGCCTTTCCCGAGTTCCTTGGTGGAGAAAAACGGATCGACGGCCTTCTTCAGCGTCTCCGCGTCCATGCCGGTGCCGCTGTCAGCCACCGCCAACACAAGATAGGCTCCGTCGCCCAGATCGCCGCCAGCGCCGACAACCTGTTCTTCGCGCAGCGATATGGACAGCGTCCCCCCATCCGGCATCGCATCGCGGGCATTGACCGCAAGGTTGAGCAGCGCCAATTCGAGCTGGTTCGCATCGATCAGCGCCGGCGGCAGTCTCGCCGGGAGATTGGTCTCGATGCTGATCGAGGATCCGACCGAGCGCCGCAGCAAGTCGTTCATGCCGGAGACAAGATCGGCCAGATCGACGGGCTTGACCTGCAGATCCTGCTGTCTGGCAAAAGCCAGCAAACGCTGGGTCAGCGCCGCTCCGCGTCGCGCGCCCTGAAGCGCCCCGTCGACCAGACGCGTTGCCTTGGCATCTCCGGCCACGTGTTTGCCGAGCAGTTCCAGATTTCCGAGAACGACCATCAGCAGATTGTTGAAGTCATGGGCAACACCGCCAGTGAGTTGGCCGATCGCTTCCATTTTCTGGGATTGGCGAAGCTGCTCCTCGGCTCTCTCACGCTGGGCGACCTCTTCGAGCAGTGTCTGGTGAGCGGCATTGACCTCCCGGGTCCGTTCCCGGACACGCACTTCGAGGGTTTCATTGAGCCGCCTCAGATTCTCCTCGATGGTCTTGCGGATGGTGGTATCGGAGCAGACCCCGACAAGCTTCCTGGCTGATCC
This sequence comes from Rhizobium sp. NZLR1, assembly GCF_017357385.1. Lineage (NCBI taxonomy): Bacteria > Pseudomonadati > Pseudomonadota > Alphaproteobacteria > Hyphomicrobiales > Rhizobiaceae > Rhizobium > Rhizobium sp. NZLR1. The sequence goes on from NZ_CP071632.1 coordinate 2,598,660, forward strand.
ATATCTGTCTGCATAAAGCTGGGCATGGACCTCGGTCCAATGCAGTGATCCATCCGGCCAGATCGTCCTGTGCTCGATCGAATAGTCGCGTCCGGTATCGACCGTCTCGCGCAGGCGTGCCAGCACAAGGTCGCGATCATCGGGGTGGATGCTGGCGATCAGATCATCGCGCGTCACCTCATCATCCGGCCCTCGACCGAAAACCGCTTTGCAGGTCGCCGAGGCCGACAAAGCCATTGTGGACAGTTCCAGCTCCCACGCGCCAAGGCGGCCGGCGGCGAGCGCCGTCTGCAACCGCCGCTCTCCCTCGCCCAGAGCCTCGAGCCGAGCGCGCGCTTCATACTGGCGCAGCCGTCCTTTCAGTGCGGTCCGCGCAACGCTGATGAAGGACGTGGCATGAAACGGCCTCTCCAGAAAAGTCACATTGCCGAGAACCTCGGAAAGCCTGGCGGCGGCGGGATTTCGTTCAGGCCCCCCGCCGCGTTGGGTCAGGACGATGAACGGCAGATCAGACCAGCTCGGCTGGGCGGCGACCCAGGCAGCAATTGGTTTCAGGTCACTTCCGCGGACGGCCTCTTCCGTCAGAACACCGACCGCTATTTCGTCATCGAGTGAAGACGCGAAAAGATTGAGATCGGCAACCGTTATCGAGGATAATCCAGTCTCGGCGGTCAACGATGCTGCGACCTCGGCGTCGCGTCCGGCCGGTGCATAAATCAGGGCCTTCGGGTTGTGGAAATTAGGAATTGCCGCAGCCCTCGCTGTCGGTTGGCAAAAGCGGAGCGGACGTCGAGACGAATTCCGGAACGCCGCGAAGCACTCCCTGGAAACCGACGATGGGCTCTCCGAATGTCAGGCCGCCAGCATCGATCTGATACTCCCGGATGGTGTCCTCGTGGTGGCCGGTCCTCTTCTTGATGACGGAGACCGCCCGCCGCACACGTCCCACCGCCTCGAAGTAGCGCAGCAGGATGACGGTGTCGGCGAGATAGGTCACGTCGACGGGTGCCTTCATGTCGCCGAGCAGTCCGTGCTGGGCGACGGTGAGGAAGGTGTTTGCGCCTTGCCTGTTCAGATATTGCAGCAATTCGTGCATATGCAATATCAGCGAATTCTCATCCGGCATCGAGGCCTGATAGCCGTTGATGCTGTCGATGACCACGGTTTTCGCTCCCGATCTGTCAACGGAAGCACATACGCGGTGAGCGAATTCACCGGGCGACAACTCCGCGGCATCGAGCTGCTCGATATGCAGCAGACCCTCATCCCTCAGGGCCTCGAGATCCATGCCGAGCTGTTTCAGGCGCGCGAACAGCAAGCCCAACTCCTCGTCAAAAATGAAAACAGCCACCTTTTCGCGGCGTGCTATGGCCGCCATCACAAATTGAAAAGAGAAAGTGCTCTTGCCGGTGCCGGCAGGACCGAGAATCAGCGTGCTCGATCCTCGTTCGAGCCCACCGCCCAGAAGCAGGTCCAGCCCGGCAATACCGCTGGAAAGCTGATCGCGAACATAACTCGTCCTGTGTTCGGCGGCGACCAGGCGCGGAAACACGACGACACCGCCGGTCTGGATGGTGAAATCGTGATAGCCACCGCGGAAAGCCTGTCCGCGGTATTTCGTCACCCTTAAGCGTCGCCGTTCAGCGCCGTAATTCGGCGCCAGCTCATCGAGATGGATGACCCCGTGCACAACGCTATGCACCGTCTTGTCGAGCGTGTCGGAGGTCATGTCGTCAAGGAGAAGGACGGTCGCCCCCTGTCGGGCGAAATAATGTTTGAGCGCAAGGATCTGCCGGCGGTAGCGCAGCGAGCTTTGCGCAAGCAGCCTTATTTCGGACAGGCTGTCGAGAACCACCCGGCTCGGTCTGACCCGCTCGAAAGCTGCGAAGATTTCTCGTGTCGACTCGCCGAGTTCAAGATCGGATGAATAAAGCAGGCTTTGCTGCTGGTCGGCATCGAGCAGGCTTTCCGGAGGCACGAGCTCGACGACCTCGATTTTGCCGTCGATCACCATGCCGTGCGACGCAGCACCGGCCCGCAGTTCGCTGTCGGTTTCCGAAAGGGTGATGTAGAGCCCCTGCTCGCCGAGCCGAGCCCCTTCGATCAGAAACTGCAGCGCAATAGTCGTCTTGCCCGCTCCCGGATTTCCCTCAAGGAGAAACACGTGGCCGATGGAAAGACCGCCTGCCAGAATTGTGTCCAAACCGGACACACCGGTCCGGGCTTTCGTGGCAAGTGCCGCAGTATTCATTCATTGTTTCCTTCAGTTTCAAATGTGAATTAGTGGCGAGTGAAGGAATGTCAAATTGCCGGCGCAGCATGCTTTCGCTCCCGGCAGAGAGCTTGTCGCGCGTTGCAAGAGGGGCTGGCACGGATAGCTGCTCGCTGTCAGCGACCTGAAAATATCGGTCTCTACCCGCGATAGCGTAGTGCATCGACGACAACGGCAAATGCCGGCGACGCATGCCGGCGGCTCGGATAATAGAGATGATAGCCGGGAAACGGCGGGCACCAGTCCTCCAGCACACGCACCAGCCGCCCATCGGCAAAATGCGCCTGCACGGCATCCTCCGGCAGATATGCCAGCCCCAACCCTGCCAGCACTGCGTTCAGCCGCAGCGCGATATTGTTGAAGACCAACTGTCCCTCGACCCGAACCCTGAGCGCGTGCCCGTCCTTCTCGAACTCCCAGGCATAGACGCCGCCATAGGTCGGCAGGCGCAGATTGATGCAATTGTGATCGGTCAGCTCCTGCGGCGTCAGCGGCGTCGCCCTGTTGTCGAAATAGGCGGGAGCGCCGACCACGGCCATGCTCATATCGGGCCCGATGCGCACCGCGATCATGTCTTTCGCGACTTGTTCTCCCAGCCGCACCCCCGCATCGTAACGTTCCGCCACGATGTCGGTCAGTCCGTAGTCGACAATGATCTCGACATGGATATCGGGATAATCAGGCAGAAGTTTTTCGAGGGCAGGCCAGAGAACCGCATTGGCCGCATGTTCGCCGGCATTGATGCGGATTGTGCCTGCCGGCTTCTCGCGGAACGCGCTCAAGGCAGCGAGCTCGCTCTCGATCTCATCGAGCCGTGGACCGATGGAGGCGAGCAGGCGTTCGCCCGCCTCCGTCGGCGAGACGCTGCGCGTCGTCCGTGTTAGCAATCGCAGCCCAAGCCGCTCCTCAAGCCCGCGAATGGTGTGGCTGAGCGCCGACTGCGAAACACCGAGCTTGCCCGCCGCCTTGGTAAAGCTCTGGGCGCGCGCAACGGCGAGGAAGGCGATCAGGTCGTTCACGGCAGGGCGCGGCATTTATGAAACTTTCTCATGGGTCCATGCCGTTTATAGCATCTAATCGCCATCCGGCCCACGCGTTAAATACTTTGCATCCCAGGCGGACGCCCGGCCGGCCCACCGGCCTGTCCACTCCAGATGTTGAAAGGAACGTGAGATGGACATCAAACGAAGCGGTTCGCAGCCTTCGGCCAAGGGACCGGCCGACTGGTTTACCGGCAGCGTGCGCGTCGACCCGCTGTTTGCAGTGACCAGCCCCGCCCGCACCGCCGGCGCCAGCGTCACTTTCGAACCCGGCGCCCGCACCGCCTGGCACACCCATCCGCTCGGCCAGACGCTGATCGTCACCTCCGGCTGCGGCCGCGTGCAGCGGGAAGGCGGCCTCATCGAAGAGATCCGTGCCGGCGACGTCGTCTGGTTCTCACCGGGTGAACGCCATTGGCACGGCGCATCGCCGACGACCGCGATGACCCATATCGCCATCCAGGAACAGCTCGACGGCAAGGTGGTCGACTGGATGGAGCAGGTCACCGACGCGCAATATCAAGATTAAGAAAGGAAACGGCTATGCAGAAGCGCGAACTCGGAAACAGCGGACTTCAAGTCTCGGCCATCGGTCTCGGCTGCATGGGATTGAGTTATGGTTATGGCCCAGCGACAGATATCCAGCAGGCGACCGCGCTGATCCGGCAGGCTGTCGAACGCGGCGTGACCTTCTTCGACACGGCCGAGGCCTATGGCCCCTATAAAAACGAAGAGCTTCTGGGAGAGGCGCTCGCCCCCTTCCGGAGCGAGGTCGTGATCGCCACGAAATGTGGTTTCAACTTCGATGCCAATGGCGGCCAGAGCGGCATGAACAGCCGTCCGGAGCAGATCCGCGCGGTGGCCGACCAGGCGCTGAAGCGCCTGAAGACCGACGTCATCGATCTGTTCTATCAGCATCGCGTCGATCCCGATGTCCCGATCGAGGATGTCGCGGGCACTGTCAAGATGCTGATTTCAGAAGGCAAGGTCCGGCATTTCGGTCTCTCTGAAGCCGGCGCCCAGACGATCCGCCGTGCCCATGCCGTCCAGCCGGTAACGGCGCTACAGAGCGAATATTCGCTGTGGTGGCGCGAACCCGAGCAGGAAATCCTGCCGACGCTCGAAGAACTCGGCATCGGTTTCGTTCCATTCAGCCCGCTGGGCAAGGGTTTCCTCACCGGCTCCATCAACGAGACGACCACCTTCGATAGCAAGGATTTCCGCAACGTCGTGCCGCGTTTTTCTCAAGACGCGCGCAAAGCCAACCAAGCGCTCGTCGATCTTCTCGCCGAGATCGCCGCGCACAAAAAGGCCAGCCCCGCCCAGGTGGCTCTCGCCTGGCTCCTGGCGCAAAAACCCTGGATCGTGCCGATCCCCGGCACCACCAAGCTGCATCGCCTCCAGGAAAACATCCAGGCCGCCGGGGTCGAACTGACGGCGGACGATCTTGTCAGCATCGAACGCGCGCTCGCCACGATCAAGGTGGAAGGCGATCGTTATCCCGCCCATCTGCAGGCAAGGGTCAACCGCTGAGAAGCGATGTCATTCGCCGGATTTCAACACCGTAAGAGAAACAGCCAACCACCCTTTTCGTCATGCTCGGGATTGTCCCGAGCATCTGCAGCCGGTCAATAGGTAGCAGATCCTCGGCACAAGGCCGAGGATGACGAAGAGTAACGAGCGAAGATAACAAACTGAAAGCAACTGCTGTTATTTGTGACCGCTTCTTCACCAATCGCATCATCGTCTCGGCGCCGGCGCATTCTCCTGGAAAGCCGGTATCGCCTCAAGCCTTGCGACAATCTCTGCGATATGCGGCCATTGGGCGAGGTCGAAGCCCATCCGCCGGGCGCTGATTGCCTGCGGGAAGAGAAAAATATCGGCAACTCCGGGCCGATCTCCGACCGCGAAGGTCCCCTGTCTGCGGCCGGCGATCATCTTCTCCACGGCGGCCATTCCCTCGCCGACCCAATGACGGCTCCAGGCGGCAATCGCATCGGCGTCGGCCTGGAACGCCGATTTGAGATGGAGGCCGATCCGCGGCGGCAACAGCGCATGGATCTCGGCTGCGATCGCCAGCGCGATCGACCGCGCCAGCGCCCTGCCCTCCGCCGTGTCGGGCAGCAGCGGCGGTTGCGGCTGAAGCTCGTCGAGATATTCGATGATCGCCAGCGATTGGGTGATGAGGACACCGTTATCCGTCAGCAAGGCCGGCACCAGCCCCTGCGGGTTGACGCTGCGATATCCGGCCTGCCGGCTCTCTGCCTCTTCGCCAAGGATGGTCACCGGCAGCGCTTCCGCCGTCAGTCCCTTCAGGGCGAGCGCGATCCGGACTCTCGATGTCGCCGAGGAAATTTCATTCTGATAGAGTTTCACAGTCTTTCTCCCTGGTGGCCTGAAAGGGAAACCGCGGATGCCGCCGTCACCAGGCCCGTGAGCGGCGATGGCTCCTGCGAGCTTATGTCGTAGATGCAGGGCGCGGCGAAGACCACCGCTCCCAGAATGCAGATGATCATCAATCTCATCAAATCCTCCAATCGGCGAGGCCCGATCGGCCTCGTCCCGTTTGCTTTCGGCTCCTCTGCCCGCCGCCGCCAATAGCCTTTTGGCGGGCAATCGATCCGTCAGGCAATGGTCAATTCGACATGGATATTGCCGCGCGTCGCCTTCGAATAGGGGCAAGTCCGGTGCGCCTCATCCACCAATGCCTTCGCGACGTCCACTTCGATACCAGGCAGGCTGACCTTGAGGCGGGCCTGCAGGAAATAGTCGCCCTCGGTCGCCCCGAGATCGACCTCGGCATTCACGGCGGTCTCTGCCGGAAGCCTGACCTTCAGCTTGCCCGCAGCAATGCCGATCGCGCCGATGAAGCAGGCCGACCAACCGGCTGCGAAAAGCTGTTCGGGATTGGTGCCTGGCCGCGCGCTGCCGGGCGGCGAGAGCTTGATATCGAGCTGACCGTCGTCGCTCTGCGACGCGCCGTCGCGCCCACCGGTGGTGCGGGTCTTGCCGGTATAGAGAACCTTGTCGAACTTGGTCATGGGAACACTCCTGTTTGCGTCGCTTTACGCGAGTGGTCGCTACTCGCGACCGGGTTGACGGAGTGTGGTTTGACCGGCCGATATATCCGCCATGTTTCAGGAATCGGTCGAAATGTCACAAAACGTAGCATCCGCTGTCCACGACATCTTCCCGTACAAAACCGTCGAAAAACTTCCGCCGGCTGCAGTCATCACCGGAGGGTGACTTCCGCTGCCAACCCGCCGCCGGCGCGATTGTAGAGCGTCAGCGATCCGCCGATCTTCGCCGTTAGTTGCTGGGCGATCGCAAGACCGAGACCGGTGCCGCCGGTCTCCCGGTTGCGGGATTGCTCCAGCCGGAAGAAAGGCTGCATGGCGGCTTCGAGCATATCGTTGGGAATGCCGGGACCGCGATCCAGTACGGTGATGACGATTTCGTTCTCAGTGCTGCGCCCGACGCTGATCTCGGCGGCCCCGGCAAACTTCAACGCATTGTCGATGAAGTTCGACAGGATGCGGCGAAGGGCGTGCGGCTTGGTGAAGGCGGCGCCCTGAACCAGGCCGACGACCGTCACCGCCTTTCCGGTGTCCTGATAGTCGTAGGCGATGCTGTCGATGAACGAGGCGAGATCGATGCGGGCATTCTTCTCGCCGCTGCCGTGAGCGCTGCGCGCATAGGCAATACCGTCCTGGACAAGGCGCTGGATCTCGCCGAGATCGTGCACCAGCTTGTCCTTCTCAGGCGAATCCTCCGCCATGTCGGCGCGCAGCCGCATGCGGGTGATCGGCGTCTGCAGGTCATGCGCGATGGCCGCCAATATCTGCACCCGCTCTTCGAGGTAATGGGCGATCCTCTCCCGCATCGCGTTGAAGGCGCGTGCTGCGTACGCTACCTCGCTCGGCCCCGCTTCGCTCAAGGCCGGGCCATCCTTATTGGGATCGAGAGCATCGGCGGCAGCGGCCAGCTCGCCGAGCGGCCGGATCGCCTGGCGGACTGCAAACCACGTACAGAGGATGAGCAGCGCCATCTGGACGGCGAAGACATAGGGCAGCCATGCGGCGATCGGCATGACACCCTTGGGCGTGACGTCGATCGTCAGCGGGCTTCCGTCGCTCAGCGTCAGATGCGCCTGCAACCGGTTGACCTCGCCCGGAATCCGTTCGATCCGGATCGGAAAGCGATGCCCGATCGCCTCCTCTATCTTGCCTGCGATCTCCGCCCCCTTGCTTGATGTATCCGGCACGCCCGGAAGCCCGGGTCCGAGCACGAAGCGGTAGTTGCCGCGGCCGAGCCGATCCAGCAGATCGCCGCGTTCGCCGGGGGAAGTCGGTCGAGAACAGCAATCGAGGTCGCAACATCGTTCTCCAGCGTGCCGAGCATCACGGCTTTGGCCGACATGGTGCGCTCCATATAGAGCACGCTGAACGACAGCCCGTAGGCAAGAGCGAGACCGATCAGCAGGATGAGGAAGATCCGTGATCGCAACGTGCTCGGCCACATCGAGCCCGAAATCAAAGGGATCGCCGCCCTCATTGACGCGGCTCCGAGATTTCCACCGGAACCGAAAACACATAACCTTCACTGCGCACCGTCTTGATGTAGATCGGTTCGCGTGCATCGTCGCCGAGCCGCTGCCGCAGGCGGCTGACAAGCAGATCGATCGAACGATCGAACAGATCGGCGTCGCGGCCCTGCGTCAGGCTGAGAAGCTGGTCGCGATTGAGGACCCGCTGCGGATGATCGATGAAGACGCGAAGCAGACGGTATTCGGCGCCGCTGAGCGCAATCGCCGTTCCTTCCTTGTCGAGAAGATGCCGGCCGACCGTATCGAGCCGCCAGTCGCCGAAGCTCAGCAGTTGCCCCGCCTCGCTGATCTGCAGGTTGGGCGGCAGCATCCGCGTCCGTCGCAGCACCGCCTTGATGCGGGCAAGCAGTTCGCGCGCGGCAAAGGGCTTGGCAAGATAGTCGTCGGCGCCCATTTCCAGCCCGAGAACCCTGTCCATCTCGTCGGTGCGCGCCGTCAGCATCAGGATCGGGATCGCCTTGTGCCGCCCGGCCCGCAGTTCGCGGCAGAGCACCAGCCCGTCGTCGCCGGGCATCATCACGTCGAGCACGATCAGGTCGACAGCATTGCCTTCGAGAAAGCTGCGCATCTGCCGCCCGTCTGCGGCCACACTTGTCCTCAGGCCATTCTTCTGCAGATAGCCGGATACCAGCTCGCGGATTTCACGATCGTCGTCGACGACCAGAATGTGATCGACATGATCCATTTTTCCCTATCCTTACCGATGCAAGCGGCCGCGCCCTCCGCCTCGATGATCGAGGCGGCTGACGCGACCTACGCATATTGCGCTGGCCGGAGCAACGAGTGAACGGCGGCGTCGATCAAAAGCGGTCGACGTCGATGACCGCCTGGGCGAAGGCCTGCGGGGCTTCCTGGGGCAGGTTGTGGCCGATGCCGCCGGCGATCGTGCGATGCTCGTATTTGCCGGAAAACTTTCCGGCATAGGCAGAAGGCTGCGGATGCGGCGCGCCGTTTGCATCCCCCTCCATGGTGATCGTCGGCACCGAAATCGTCGGCAGTGCGGCAAGCCTCGTCTCGTAGTCATCATACTTGGCCTCGCCTTCGACAAGCCCGAGGCGCCAGCGGTAATTGTGAATGACGATTTCGACATGGTCGGGATTGTCGAAGGCGGCGGCCGATCTGTCGAAGGTCGCATCGTCGAAATTCCACTTCGGCGACGCGGTCTGCCAGATGAGCTTTGCGAAATCATGGGTGTTGCTTTCGTAACCCTCACGACCACGCTCGGTTGCAAAATAAAACTGGTACCACCATGCAAGTTCGGCCTTCGGGGGCAGCGGCTTCTTGTTGGCCTCCTGGCTGCCGATCAGGTAGCCGCTCACCGACACCATCGCCTTGCAGCGCTCCGGCCACAATGCCGCCATAATGTTGGCGGTCCGCCCACCCCAGTCATAGCCGGCAACCACCGCCTTCTCGATATCGAGCGCATCGAGCAGCGCAATCATATCGGCAGCCAGCGCCGCCGGCTGGCCATTCCGCGCTGTTGCCTGGTCCAGAAACCTTGTCGTGCCGTACCCGCGCAGATAAGGCACGATCACCCTGTAGCCTGCCGAGGCCAGCAGCGGCGCGACGTCGACAAAACTATAGATGTCGTAAGGCCAGCCGTGCAGCAGCAGCACGACCGGGCCATCCGCCTTGCCCGCCTCGGCATAACCGATATCAAGCACCCCGGCATTCACCTGCTTCAGGGCTTCGAAGGACGTGTTGGTTCCGGCCTTCACCGCAGGTAGGGATACGGCGGGCGACTGCGCGGCGGCCGTTCCGGCCACGCCGAATTCGACCGCCGCAAGGGCGACTGCCGTCATGCCGAAGAAACGGCGGCGGTGATGGTTGATTTGCTCTGACATCGGTCTCTCCTGTCGAATGTTCATGCTCTCAAAAGACATTCCGCTTGTATCACCGGTATGTCGCAAGCCGCCGGCTTTTGAAAGCTGATGTAGTTTCCGGCCGCCGCGATACAATCTGATACAATCGCAGCCTCCGGGTAAAGCATGCAGCGGCGACGACCGGTCGCCGCGACGTCAGTTTGTGTCGCTCTGTATCGCCATCACCTGTCGGCAACACTTCGGTACATTTCCCCGCAAAACCGGACACATCCGGGATACCTCCGCCCGGCCATATCGCAGCCGTTGCTGGTTCAGGCCCATCGCCGTCCAGAGCCCGATCAATCGGTTTCAAAGGAAACGATGATGACACTTCTGATCATTGCCTATCTCGGAGGCGCGCTGACGATCCTCAGCCCGTGCATCCTCCCCGTCCTCCCTTTCGTCTTCGCCCGTGCCGGACAGCCTTTCGTCAGGAGCACGCTGCCGATGCTGGCCGGCATGGCCACCACCTTCGCGCTGGTCGCCACGCTGGCGGCCGTCGGCGGCAGCTGGGCCATCCGCGCCAATGAATATGGCCGCCTGGCCGCGATCGTCCTACTGGCGCTCTTTGGCGCAAGTCTGCTGTCGCCGCGTTTTGCCAGCACCCTTGCCCGGCCGATCGTCGATCTCGGCAACAATCTGGTGAATGCCAGCCGCAGTGGCCGCACCGCGCCGACGGTGAAGAGCGCCCTCCTCCTCGGCGTCGCCACCGGTCTGCTTTGGGCGCCTTGCGCCGGCCCGATCCTCGGCCTTGTTCTGACCGGCGCCGCCTTGCAGGGCGCCAACCTGCAAACGACCTTCCTGCTGGCAGCCTATGCCGCCGGCGCCGCAAGCTCGCTTGCCGTCGCCCTGCTTGTCGGCGGCAAGATATTCGCTGCCATGAAGCGTTCGCTCGGCGTCGGCGACCGGATTCGCCAAGTGCTCGGCGCTGCGGTACTCGCTGGCGTCGCCGTCATCGCCTTTGGCCTCGACACCAGCCTGCTGGCGCGGCTGTCCTATGCCAGCACCGCATCGCTGGAACAGGCCGTGCTCGACAGGCTGCATGCAAAGCCGTTTGGTGCAGCCTCCGAAGTGGCGAGCAACGACGTGACGATCCCTGCTGCCGATGTGAAGAAGCCCTTCCGCAGCGATCTGCCGGTCGAAGGTCATGCACCGTCGTTCGGCGGCGCGGTCGAATGGCTGAATTCCGAGCCTCTGACCACCGAACAGCTGCGGGGCAAAGTCGTGCTCGTCGATTTTTGGACCTATTCCTGCATCAATTGCATTCGTACCATCCCCTATGTCAGGGCCTGGGCGGAAAAATATGTGGACCAGGGCCTCGTGGTGATCGGCGTCCATGCCCCGGAATTTGCCTTCGAGAAGAAGATCGACAACGTCAAGAAGGCGGTCGCCGACTTCAAGATCGGCTATCCCGTCGCCATCGACAATGACTACAAGATCTGGCGCGCCTTCGAAAACAGCTACTGGCCCGCCGCCTATCTGATCGATGCCAAGGGTCAGATCCGCTACCACCATTTCGGCGAAGGCAATTATGGCACGACCGAGAAGGCCATTCAGGACCTGTTGCGCGAGGCCGGCAGCCAGACGGCGGCAAGCGCTGCGGTCGCGCCGGATGCCACGGGCGCGGAAGCAGGCCCTGACCTTGGCAATATCCGCTCCGGCGAAACCTATATCGGCTACGCACAGGCAGCAAATTTCGCCTCTCCGGAAGGGCTGCAGGCCGACGCCGCACAAAATTATTCGATCGCCGAACCCGGCCTCAACGGCTGGGGCCTGTCCGGAACCTGGACTGTCGGCAAAGATCAGGCGACGCTTGATCAGCCGGGCGGCGGCATTGCCTATCGTTTCAGCGCCCGCGACCTGCATCTCGTACTAGGGCCCGGCGCCGACGCCAAACCGATCCGCTTCCAGGTGACGGTCGACGGCAAGGCGCCGGGAGCGGACCACGGCTCCGACATCGATGCCGAAGGCAACGGCGTGGTGAGCGCGACCAAGCTTTACCAACTTGTCCGCCAGTCCGGCCCCGTCGTCGCCCGCAACTTCGAGATCCGTTTCCTCGACCCCGGCGTCCAGGCCTACGCCTTCACCTTCGGCTGAATCCGGAACGTAACATCACCCAAGGAGTAACACCCATGAATAGACGCCTCATTTTCACGGCCGCCCTTGCTTTCGCCACCACCGGCATCGCCTTCGCGGCGGAAGCTGCCGCGGTCAAGAACATCGTGATCGTCCACGGCGCGCTCGCCGACGGTTCGGGATGGCGCAAGGCGACCGAGATTCTCGAAAAACGCGGCTTCAACGTCACCATCGTCCAGGAGCCGATCACCTCGCTCGAAGACGATGTGGCGGCGACGAAGCGGGTTCTCGACCTGCAGGAGGGACCGAGCCTGCTTGTCGGTCACAGCTATGGCGGCATGGTCATCACGCAAGCTGGCAACGATCCCAGTGTCGCAGGCCTCGTCTATGTCGCAGCGTTCCAGCCCGACAAGGGTGAAAGCCTGCTGAGCCTCGCCAGTTCGAAGCCCGCCGGCAGCATGGATATAAGGGAAACCAAGGACGGCAAATATCTCTATCTCGATCCGGGTGCCTTTGCTGCGGATTTCGCAGCCGACCTTCCGCAAGCCGAGGCTGATTTCATGGCCAGGGCGCAGGTCTTCGCCGCCAAGCAGGCCTTCTCCGCCAAGGTCTCAGACCCGGCATGGCGCACGAAACCGAGTTGGTCGATCGTCGCCACGCAGGATCGCTCTATCAATCCCGAGCTGGAGCGCGACATGGCAAAACGCGCCGGCAGCGATGTGACCGAGATCAAAGCAAGCCACGCCGTCTTCGCATCCCAGCCGGAGAAGGTCGCCGACACCATCGAAAAGGCTGCCAGGAAAGCCGGCGAGTAAAACCGGCAGGATGGCAGCAGCTTCCCTTGCCCGGTCCGCCGAGGAGAAAAAAGACAGACAACTGAATGCCCCTCTCCGGTTCTGGAGAGGGGCAACAGCATTTACTTGGCAGCGACAGGCCGAACCAGCGCCGTGACGCGGCGGATGGTCACGCGGCGGTTTTCCTGTTCAGGGTCTGTTGTGTTGACCTTCAGATATTGTTCGCCGTAACCCTGGGTCGCCAGGTTCTCCGGCGGGATGCCGTAAACGTCGGAGAGTACGTTGGCGACCGATTCCGCCCGTTGGTCGGAGAGGATGAGGTTGCTCTGGTCGGAGCCGACCGCATCGGTATGACCTTCGATCAGGAAGGTCTCGCTCGGATCCCTCTTGAGCACCTGGCTGATTGCGTCGGCGACCTTGCGCAACGTCCGCGCCTGGGTCATCGGGATATCGGCACTGCCGGTCGCGAAGGTGATCGTGTCGAGGTCGATGCGGCGCACCTTGTCACGGATACGCGCCGAATACTTCACCTCGTCGAGCGAATAGACACGCTCGACCGGCTCGACCGGCGGCTCGCTCAGGAACTCGTAATAGTCCCGATTCGGATCGCTGCGGGTGTCGATGATATAGTCGTCGAGCGGCACACGCAGCCGCATCGGCGGCAGGTCGGCGCCCGGATCCTCGAAATAATCGCGGTCCGGATCGTCATAGAGTTCCTGGGAGTAGTAGAGCACATTCTCGCGTCCCCGGGCATCGACACGCGACCGCTGGATGATGTCGCCATAGCGGTTGCGGATCGTCACGATGCGATAGCCTTCCGGCCGTGTGATCGTCTCGCGGTAGCGATCACCAGACAGCTCCTCGTAGTTCGGCCGTTCGCCGTCACGCAGGAACCGCCTGTCGTCGTCGCTACGCACGATGACCTGGTTATTGTATTGAATGATCACGCGGTTTTGGTCGCTGCGGTCGTCGATGCGCGCGCCATCAGGACGGATGAATTGCGGCCGCTCGTCGAGCCTCGTGCCCTTCTCGCGGGTCACCGCCTCGATCTTGACGGAGGGCTGCGCCACGCCGCCAGTGGCGGCTTGCGCTTCGGCATCCGAGGTCGGCACCTTGAAGTCCTTGCTGTCGGCGCGCTGCTTGTCGCGATCGCGGCGGCCTTCCCGGCCCTTGCTGCGGTCGGCATCCTTGTCGCTGTCGAGCACGGCCGCGCCGTTCTCGACCGGCAGCACGACGGTTTCGTTGCTTTTGGCTGGGTCCGCGGCGATCTTCTTGCGGCGCTCCAGCTCTTCGGGCGAAGCCTTTTCCGGCGCCGGAATGGCCTGCTTAACCTGCTGGCCGCCGCTGGCATCCGGCAGCGGCTGGGCAGTGCCGGTCGCGGGCGCGGCCGGCTGCTCGCCGGCGGGCTGTTCACCGGCAGGCTTGGCTGCGGTGCCGTCCTTCGGCTTTTCGGCGGGTGCGGCCTCCGGAGCCGCCGCCTTGTCTTCGGGCGCTTTCACTTCGCCAGGCTTGTCTCCAGGCGCTTTCTCTTGGCCCGCCTTGTCTGCATTCGACTTGTCTGCGGGCGCAGCCGTCTCGCCCTTTGTCGGCTTCTTCTCGGCCGGCGCCTCGGCGGCAGGTTTTGCCTCCGGCTTGACTTCGGGTTTGGCTTGTTCCTCGGTCGGCGTCACAGCTTCGGGCGCAGCCGTCTCGGCCTTGCCCTTGGCTTTATCTTTGCCTTGGCCCTTGTCCTGTCCTTTAGCCCGCTTGCCGCCGTCCGGCTTGGCTTCCGGCTGCGCCTGCTCCGTCTCCGGCTGCACTTCCTTTGCGGCCGGCTGCTGTTCGGGCTGCGGTTGAGCCTCCGGCTCGGCCTGCTTCTTCGGCTTCTTCGGCTTTTCCTGCGTTACCGGCTGCTCCTGCTGCGGCTCGGCCTCCGGTTTTGCCTCGGGCTGGGCTTCCTGCTTGGACTTTCGCTCTGGCTTGCTTTCGGCCTGCGGCGCGGGCTCTGCCTTCGGCGCGGCTTCGGCCTTGGGCGGTTCCGGCTCTGCCTTGGGTTCGGGCGCCGGCGCCTCCTTCCGCTCAGCCTTCGGCTTTTCGGCCGGCGCCTCCTTCGGTTGCTCGGCGGCCGGCGCCTGTTCGGCCGGAGCTTGCTCCTTCTGTTTGTGCTTCTTCTTCAGCAATTCCTCTTCGGAAGGCGCGTCCTGCGCCACCTCGAAGCTGCCTTGTTCGACTTGCCGCACGGCTGGCGCCTGCGTCGCGACGTCGCGCACGGCAGCCATTGCCGATGCCGGCTGGAACGCCAGCGAAAGGGAAAGCAACGGAAAAGCCGCGCTTGCGAACAATCTTGATTTCATGCCCATCGGGTTTCCTCGATCCTGGTTGAGCTTCTTAAAGGCCGATAGGCCCCGGTTCCGCCCCTAGCTTTGCATTGAGGCGAAACGGCGGAATGGCAATCGCCGAACCGCCGATTTGTTCCGGTTCTAGGAAGCCGCGGATTAACCTCGCGTGAATGTTGCAGTCTGCCGGCGTTCATCTCGCCTGCTATTTGCACCGCCCAATTGCGATGGGATTTGTGTTGCAATTCCATCAAAAAAAGTCTGATTATCGCCGCAAGGCGGTCTAGGTACCGTTGAATTGCGGCCGTCAGCCACGAGAAAAACAGCGGCGGCTACCAACAGAGAGGATCCTCATGCATATCTCCACCCGTATTTTCGCGGCAGCCTCGATCGCGGCGATGTCCCTTTTCGCTGGCTCGGCCATGGCCGATGGCGAAAAGTATGTGATCGGCACCGATTCGACCTATCCGCCCTTCGAGTTCGTCGATGCCAGCGGCACGATCCAGGGCTTCGACATCGACATCACCAAGGCGCTCTGCGCTGAGATGAAGGCTGAATGCTCCTTCGTCAGCACCGACTGGGACGGCATCATCCCGGCGCTCAACGCCAAGAAGTTCGACATGATCGTTTCCTCCATGTCGATCACCCCGGAGCGTCTGAAGCTCGTCGATTTCTCCAACAAGTACTACAACACCCCGCCAGCCATCGCCGTGCCGAAGGATTCGACGATTACTGACGTTGCCGGGCTCAAGGGCAAGGTGATCGGCGCGCAGACCTCCACGACGCACGCCAACTATGCCGAGAAGCATCTGGCCGACACCGAACTGAAGCTCTACCCCACCGCTGACGAATACAAGCTCGACGTCTCCAGCGGCCGTGTCGACGCCGTCATCGACGACGTCGTGGTTCTCTCCGAATGGGTCAAATCCGACGCCGGCGCCTGCTGCAAGATCTTGACGACTCTGCCGGTCGACAAGGAAATCAACGGCAACGGCGCCGGCATTGCCATCCGCAAGGGCGATCCGCTCAAGGAAAAACTGAACACGGCGATCGCTGCGATCCGCGCCAGCGGTGAGTACAAGAAGATCCAGGACAAGTACTTCGACTTCGACGTTTACGGCGAATAAGAAATTCGCTATCTGGCCAATCAAGGTAATGGCGGAAGGCTTGCTCTTCCGCCATTTTTGTTTGACAAAGATAGCAAGATCAAAACGGCAAAAGCCGTGAGGGGAATTATCGCATGGGCGGATTATTTTCCGCGCTCGGCTCCTTCTGGAGCTCACTTGTGCACATTTTCGATCCGTTATGCGGACCCGTTGGCATCTTCACCTGGCTAGGTCAGTCGACGATTCTTGCCTGTGGCGATACCGGCTGGGGCGACGAGATCGCGCTTGGCCTGCAGGTGACCGTTTCGGTGGCAATCGTCACCCTACCGATCGGCCTCGTCATCGGCTTCCTAGTGGCGCTCGGCCAGCAGTCGGAAGAAAAATCGCTTCGGCTGGCGGCCGGCATCTACACGACGATCTTCCGAGGCCTGCCGGAGCTTCTGACGCTCTTCATCATCTATTACGGCATGCAGATGCTGATCCAGTCTCTGCTGACCTTCGTCGGTTATGACGGGCCGCCGGTCGAGATCAACGCCTTCCTCGCCGGCGTCATCGCGCTTTCGGTGGTCTTCTCCGCCTACTGTTCGGAAGTATTGCTCTCAGCCTTTCGCGCCATTCCCAAGGGGCAGTATGAGGCAGGCGATGCGCTTGGACTGCATAGCGGTCGCACGCTGCGCCTGATCATCCTGCCGCAGCTCGTGCGCATCGCGCTGCCGGGCCTGACGAACCTCTGGATGGTGCTCCTGAAGGACACCTCCTACGTCTCAATCATCAGTCTTGCCGATATCCTGCGCCAGACAAGTGTCGCCGTGCGCGTGACCAAAGAACCCTTCTTCTTCTATGGCCTGGCCTGCTGTCTCTATCTGGTGCTCGCCATTCTCTCCTCCTTTCTGCTCGTCTATGTCGAGCGGTGGGCCAGACGTTCGGAGATCCGCCGATGAGCTACGCCGAAACGCTGATCCCGCCGCAGCCCGCACCTCGCGAAGTGATGAAGCCGATGACGCCGGCGCGTATGGCCGGCTATATTTTTGTCGCCGTCTGGGCAGTATTCGGCGCGCTGCTGGTGATCTCCGTCGTCAACGGCTGGGATCCGGAAAAATTCACCCGCTACGGACCGCGCTATCTCCACGGTCTCGGGGTCACACTCAGCCTCGTTTTCATTTCCGTGATCTGCGGCGCAGTTCTGTCGCTGCCGCTTGCCGCAGCGCGCATGTCGAAGAACCGGTTGCTGAATGCGCTCGCCTACGGCTACATCTATTTCTTCCGCGGCACGCCGCTGCTTGCCCAGTTGTTCCTGGTTTATTACGGCCTCGGCGTTTTCCGGCCGCAGCTTGAAACCGTCGGTATCTGGTGGTTCTTCCGCGAAGCTTGGTATTGCGGCCTTTTTGCCATGACCATCAATACCGCGGCCTACCAGGCGGAAATCCTGCGCGGCGCCATCGAAAGCGTATCGCATGGCCAGCACGAGGCGGCCGCGGCCCTCGGCATCCACCGGTTCATCGCTTTCCGCAAGATCATTCTGCCGCAGGCTCTCATCGTCGCACTCCGCCCTTATGGCAACGAAATCATCCTGCTGATCAAGGGCTCGGCGGTCGTCGCCATCATCACCGTGCTCGACCTGATGGGCGAAACCCGCTACGCCTTCTCCCGCACCTTTGACTACCAGACCTATCTCTGGGCAGCGATCTTCTACCTCGTCATCGTCGAGGCGCTGCGCCATCTCTGGGCTTGGATCGAACGCCGCTTGACCCGGCATCTCAAGCGCTGATGCATGCCGCCCGAAGGTGTCTCACGGTTTTCAGACAACAGCGTGCATCAATGAGAACCGACGTGGCAGCACTCCCCACTATATGCTGCTAATCTATTGATATTAAAAATCAATTGTCCTTTTATGAAGTATCTGTAAAGCTTCCGTTAACCACTCGCATGTTTCCATATCACGTAGCGCTAATAAGCGCGCGAGTGGGAACGAGAAGAAGTGAACACGATGCACAAGGACATGGAAAAACAACTGAAGGGCTATGGTCTGACGACCGCCCAGATCCTCTACCACCTGCCGGATCATCCGGCGATCCTACAGACTTATGTCTGGCAGGATTATGATCTCGCCCCCGATTTTCCTGAAATGCGCGGCTTTCTGAAATTTTGGGAAGAAAAGCTCGACGGACCGCTGCATTCGGTGCGCTATGTCCACCGCAAGCTGATCTCGCCAACCGAGTGGCGGGCGCTGAAAGGAGAGTTCATCCTGCACTGATCCGGCCCCTACCCACCATCAGACATGTGCCTCGCCATGGCCGAATTCACCTTGGTCACGGACCGGGCGGAGCGCAAAGCAGAGGATGCTGAGGTAGAAGACGATGACGATGATGATGACCGCAAGGCCGGGAATAGGCCCCAGCACCGCATTATCGATGACATAGGTCCAGGACTGCGCCTGTAGCGCCGGCATGCCCTCCGTTTGCAATTTCGGCGTCGAGATCTTCAGGCACCAGGCGAGAAACAGGATAGAATACATCCAACCATAGTTCCGTTTGAGCCGGCGGTGCATCGCGTCCCAGTAGCTGAGCAGGAAACGCGGCTTGCGCAGGCTGCTGGCGATCACCGAGGCCCATTCTCTGCCGACCCCCGCCTCCGGCGCCAAAATCTGCGCGAAATAGCAGCGCTCGATCTGGCGAATGCGGGCTCGGTAGATGTCGAAGAAGCGGTAGCGCCGCGCTTCGATGATCAGAAGCAGCGTCACCAGCATCATCCCGAACAGCAGCACGCCGTGATGCGAGGTCGGCGTCGACAGCGACACCGAAAGCAGCGCCGCGACCACGGTGATCGCCCAGTTGGACGTTCGGTCGATACGGTCGCGCCAACTCGTCATCCGCCCGAGTTCACCGCGGTAATAATGGCTAAGCGTGTTGGTGATCTCGCCTGGCGTGCCAGGCAGCAGCAATGCCCGTGCAGCCTCCCCTTCAGGTAGCAATGACGGCCGTTCTTGCTCCGATTTCATCGGTATTCCTCCCTTCGTCTTCTTTGCGCCCATTCTGCGCTCGCAGCAGCGCCATTGCAAAACTTCGAAAGCCGCCTTAGACGCATGCCTGAAACAAAAGGACGATGGACCGCGATGGCAAAGAAGATCGACGAAGAAGCCCTTGGCGAGGCCTATAACCGCGCTCTGGCGCTGGAAAAGGCCGGCGATGTCGACGCGGCGGTGGCAGCCTATGAGGAAGTCCTGGCAATCGATCCCGACGATCACGGCGGTGCCGCCGTGCGCATCGCCGCCATGGGCCGCGGCGAAACTCCTGCCAGGGCGCCTGACGCCTATGTCGAAACCCTGTTCGACCAGCATGCCGAGGTTTTCGAGGACGTACTTGTCGAGCAGCTCGGCTATCACGTGCCGATGCTGGTGCGCCAGCGCCTGCAGGCGCTGAAGCTCGGACCGTTCAAGCGGCTGCTCGATCTCGGCTGCGGCACGGGCCTGACCGGCGGCGCACTGCGCGACCTCTGCGCCGACATGACCGGCATCGACCTATCGGAGAAGATGGTCGAGATTGCCCATGAGAAGGATCTCTACGAAACCCTCTTCGTCGCCGAGGTCGAAGATTTCCTCGACGACAACGACGAGGACGCCTTCGACATCATCACAGCCACCGACGTACTGCCCTATCTCGGCGCACTCGAACCGCTGTTCTTCGGCGCCGCCGAGAACCTGACGTCGGGCGGCCTGTTCATCTTCTCCTCGGAAACCGTGCCGGACGCCACTCTCGCTGGCCGCGCCTACATGGTCGGTCCGCATCAGCGCTTCGCCCATGCCGACGCCTATGTGAAAGAACGCCTGGCGGCCACCGGTTTCGAACTCGTCGAGATATCGGATATCAACGTGCGCATGGAAGACGGCCAGCCGACACCCGGCCATTTGGTGGTCGCAAGATATATTGGCTGATGGCGATACTTGCGCGATTGGCAAACTATCTGTTGTGCTATACCGGCCGACCTGATACTTAGTCGAACGGTAAAGTTTATCACAACAGGAAAGGTCGCCGCATGTCGCTCGTGTTCTATGGGCATCCGCTCGCCTCCTTCTGCCACAAGGTGCTGATCGCGCTTTACGAAAACGGCACACCCTTCGAAAATCGTCTCGTCGATCTGTCCGACGAGAGCTCGCGTTCCGATCTCTTCCGCTTCTGGCCGATCGGCAAGATGCCGCTGCTGCGGGACGAGGCGCGCGACAGCACCATTCCCGAGACGTCGATCATCATCGAATATCTCGAGCACTACTATCCTGGCCCCGTTCGCCTGCTGCCGCTTGAGATCGACCGGGCGCTGCAGGTCCGCCTCTGGGATCGATTCTTCGACCATTATGTCCAGGCGCCGATGCAGGCGCTCGTCAGCAATCGCCGGCGCCCCGAGGGCACGGCTGATGAAATCGAGGTGACCGCCGCCAAGGCGACACTCGCCACTGCCTATGCGATGATCGAAAAGCAGCTCGCCGACAAACAATGGATAGCGGGCGACGGCTTCACCATGGCCGATTGCGCCGCAGCCCCGTCGCTCTTCTATGCCGAGACGCTGGTTCCGTTTTCAGCGGAGCAGCCGAACCTTCGCGCCTATTACGATCGGCTGCTGACGCGCCCCTCCTTTGCACGGGCACTGGACGAGGCCCGCCCCTACTTCAAGTTCTACCCCTATAAAGAGCGGTTGCCCGCCCGTTTCCGGGATGCCGCTGGATGATCGAAAGCCAGGCCGATCTCGACCGCATGTTCCACGCGCTATCCGACCGCAGCCGGCGCGGCATGATCGATCGCCTCGGCCGTGGCCCGGCTTCGGTCACCGAGCTGGCCGCGCCGCTCGCGGTGGCCTTGCCGACGGTAATGAAACATCTGCAGGTGCTGGAGCATAGTGGCCTCGTGCTCTCGGAGAAATCCGGCCGGGTTCGAACCTACCGCCTGCAGCAGGATGCGCTTGCCACCGTCGAGCGCTGGGTGGAACAGCGAAAGAGCCGCTGGACGACTACCTTCGATAGGCTGGATCAATTTCTCGCCGAAGAACCGGAGAGCTTTTCCGAATGACGACACGATCTGCCGAACATGCCACCCTCGTCATCGAGCGCCGCCTGAAAGCACCGGTCGGCCGTGTCTTCCGCGCCTGGTCGACGCTGGAGGCAAAGCGTCAATGGTTCGCCTGCCACGGCGAATGGGTTCCGCTGGATTACAGGCTCGATTTCCGTCCCGGCGGTACCGAGCGAAACCATGTCGCCGATACGGACGGGCTCCTGCACGCTTTTGACGCCCATTACATCGATATCGTGCCTGACACCCGTATCATCTATGCCTATGAGATGAAGCTCGGCGAAAGGCGCATCTCCGCCTCGCTCGCCACAATCACCTTCGAAGCTGAACCCCACGGCACGAAAATGGTCTTCACCGAGCAGGTAGTCTTCCTCGACGGCTACGCCGACAACGGCGCCCGCCTCCAGGGCACGGAGATCGGCCTCGACAATCTCGAACTCTTTCTCGAGCGCGAGGCGAACCCGATCCATTAAAGCGCGTCGCGATCTTTCAGATTCGCTCTTCGCGCTTTAGGTCTTTGTTTTTACGCTGTCGCTATCGCTAAACTGCTGCACACTTTTGCGCGAAATGCTTTAGCGAAACCTCATGTTCCGCTTGATTTCTTCCGCGACACGGCAGTCTTTGATAACGTGTTCAGCGCTGCGGCGGCACGAACGAGCGCCTTCAGCGCCTCCTCGTCGATCGTGTCGCCTTGATGGAAATCGATGGCGCGCCGGGTGTTGCCTTCGAGGCTGGAGTTGAACAGTCCCGTGGGATCCTCCAGCGAGGCGCCCTTGGCGAAGGTCAGTTTCACCACGCTCTTGTAAGTTTCGCCGGTGCAGATGATCCCGGCGCGCTCCCATACCGGAACTCCTCGCCACTTCCATTCCTCAAGCACCTCGGGCACGGCCTGCTTGATCAGCATTCGGACCTGGGCAAGCTTCTCGCCCCGCCAGTCTCCCAGTTCCTCGATCCTCGCATCGATCAACTGAGAGGGGGACGTTTCCTCGCTTGCTTCCCCGGAATCGCTTTTCTTCATGGTTGCTGACGCTTTCTTCATGGTTCCTCCCACCCGTCGTTCGAGTGCTATTTGTTTACATCCGTTCGCCGGGCAAGCGGCTGGCCTGCTCCATCCAGGCGGCAAGCTGGGCTTCGTCGATTTCGTCCTCCTCGCGGATATCGAGGTAGCGCACTTCCTTCTGCTTGGAATGGCCGGGCGGCAGAGGATGCAGCGACGTACCCCGGAAAAAGGCCACCTTGACGTATTTGGCGAAGCAGTGAACGCTGAGAAACCAGCCCCGCTCTTCGATGCCATAGAGAGGCGAGTTCCATTTGACCGCCTTGTTCACACCCGGCACAGTGTGCGTGATCAGCGCGTCGAGACGGCGTCCGACGGCGCTTTTCCAGTCCGGAATGGCAGCGATATAGGCCTGCACAGGAGCATCGCCATAACCCTTGGCGATCTGCGGGTTGCCTCCCGAGAGGAGCTTCGGCTCCGCCGCAGCCGGCTGAGTGGCTGTCTTCTTTCTGATCTTCGCTGCGGTATTGGAAGTCTTGCCGGCCATTGCCTTCACTCCTACCTGCCGCGCCATCTGGCAGCATAAGGCAGCATGAACAGGTAAAGACCGGTCAGCAATAGCAGGCCAAGCGGCAGCAGCGCCAAGAGGCCTACCCAGACGATCGATTTCTCCTGGACCATCGCGACGATATTGAGAATGACCGCCATGGTAAAGGCAACGGACAGCCAGCGGTGGGTCTGCCGCAACCAGTTGTTCCATTTCAATGGCACCTCCCGCGTTTAAGATCAGCCCCGGCGATGAGCGGCCTTACTCCGTCCGCGCCAGCACCTGCTCCAGATTTGCGAAGAACTGTGTCCACCCGCTCCTGGCGCCCTGAAAAGCCTGCCGCTGATCCGGCCGGAACCCCGACTGCTCCATGCGCAGGTGCGTGCCCGTGCCGGTCGGAGTGAGAGTCCAGGTAACGGTGCTTTCGAGACCATAGGCATCCCAGCTGTAGGACAGGGTCTTGTTCGGCTCGACTTCCAGGACCTTACAGTCGACGGAACCCCAATCTGCGCTGAACTTGAAGCGGTGGTCGGCGACCGGCTTGAAGTCGCTCTTCATCAGCCATTCCTGGATCAGGTGCGGCTGGGTCAGCGCCCGCCAGATCTTCTCCGAGGGAAATGGGATTTCCCTTTCGATGACGACTGCGCGTGTTTCGGTCGATGTGTCGGTCATTGATCCATCCTTTTCAGCAAATCTTCGAGATCATTGAAGCGGCTTTGCCAGAACCCGGCCATCTCACTCGTCCAGTCGACCAGTGGTGCCAGCGCGCCCAGCTGCGCGCTGTAATGCGTCTGGCGCCCTTCGTGGCGGTCGCGCACCAATCCAGCCTGCTTTAGTATGCCGAGATGTTTTGAGACGACCGGCTGAGAAACCCCGGCCCGAGCCGTCAGAGCCCCGACCGTCTTCTCTCCTTCGCGGCACAGCCGCTCGAAAAGAGCCCGCCGTGTCGGATCAGCGAGCGTTTTGAAGAGCGCGTCTTGAGCATCGGACATTCGAATTCATACCTATTCAGCTATGGATTCATTCATAGCCAATGAGGCATGCGTGAGTCAAGAGGCAAACGACGAGCGAAAAGAATTAGCAGGCCTAGCCGATGTGGATAAGCCGGCGGACACGACGTTCGGGAAGACTGTGAGGAAATGAAGCATATCTCACTGGCTATAAATCAACGCGTTTCGCTGGATTATGCGCCCCAGGACGATTTCGGCAGGATGGCGCCAAGGTCTCAAACAATGACAATCATCAATACCGAGGATTACGCGATCTGCCGCTCCGAACCGGGCATGGCCGCACTCAACAAAACGCCGAAAGCCACGGGGCGGCTTCCGGCGATATCCTGTTCGGCGTCGCGTCGGAACTCAGGAACCGGAGACGACCTTCAGGTTGCCGCCGTGGCTGCCGCCTGTAAAGACCTGCTTGCCGCCGAATTCGTTATTGAACGCCAGGCGCTGCTGCGCGCGGGTGATGCCGAGCTCGGGGAAGAGCAGCTCGGCGACACGATAGGCTTCCTCCAGATGCGGGTAACCGGAGCCGATCACCGTATCGATGCCGATCTCCTGATATTCGGCAAGGCGCGCGGCAACCGTCTTCGGCGACCCCACAAGCGCGGTGCCGGCACCAGCCCGCACCAGGCCGACACCGGCCCAGAGGTTCGGCGAGACCTCGAGCTTGTCGCGCCGGCCGCTGTGAAGGGCGGCCATACGCTTCTGACCGACCGAGTCGGACTCGTGAACGAAGCGCTCCTGCGCCTCGCGGATCGTATCGTCGTCGAGATGGCGGATCAGCCGCTCCGCCGCCTCCCATGCCTCCTCGTCGGTCTCGCGCACGATGAAGTGCAGGCGGATGCCGAAGGTCACCTCGCGGCCGCGCTCGGCGGCGGCCTTGCGCACCTTGGCGATCTTTTCGGCCACCTGTGCCGGCGGCTCGCCCCAGGTCAGATATTTGTCGACGCGGCCGACCGAGAAATCGATGCCGGCATCCGATGAACCGCCAAAATAAAGCGGCGGACGCGGGTTCTGCACTGAGGGAAAGCCGAGGCGCGCATTTGTCGCCTTAATGTATTTGCCGTCAAAGCTCGCCGTGCCCTTATCCAGCAGTTCCTCGAAGACCGTGAAGAACTCCTCCGCATGGGCATAACGCTCGTCATGTTCGAGATGGATGCCGTCACCGGCAAGCTCGGCCGGACTGCCGCCCACGACGATGTTGAGCAGCAGGCGGCCGTTGGAGATGCGATCGAGCGTCGTCGCAAGTCGCGCGTAATAAGCGGGCGATGCCGTGCCGGGGCGGACCGCCACCAGGAACTGCAGCTTCTCGGTCTTGGCCGCGAGAGCCGCCGCCGTCACGAAGGATTCTTCGCAGGCAACGCCTGTCGGCAGCAGCACGCCGGAATAGCCGAGCCGGTCGACAGCCTGGGCGATCTGCGTGAGATAGCCGATCTCGGGCGCGCGGTTGAGATCGGAGGAACCGAGATAGGTGCCGTCGCCCGATGTCGGGATGAACCAAAGGAAATTGATGGGATCGGATGTGGCGGTCATGGAAACAATCCTTTGCTGCTAAATTCGAAAATCAGCTCGCGCGGTCAAGCTGGGCCCTGGCAGGCGACGACATACGGACGTGCCTGCGCATCGCAGCCGCACGGATGCTTGGGAGGATCATGGCGGCGGGAAGAATTCCGGGGCTTCGTCTGCGCGTGAACATCTGAATATCCTGTCGATCGATGGCGGCCGGCCGGATGCCGTCAATGGTCGCCGTCGATCGCCAGGATACTGGCATAGACTACAAATTATATCGACAATATCAATTTCGCATTGTCATCCGCTTCGGGGAATAATTTTTCCCGTTCAGGCGCTCGTCGACACGGGCCTGCTGATACCGGCCTTCTTCCGCTACCCCTCCCGACGTTCGGCGGCCAGCCGCTCGCGGAGAAAACCGGCCCCACCTGCAAGGCGCGTCGCCAGCAGGCTAGCCGGATCGACCATGCGCCAATAGGGCGTGACCGTCGAAACCGCCTCGCCCTTTTGCAGCGCGTGGAAAGACAGATCGGCGATCGCGCGCAGATGCCGCTGAACGGTGACCGGACAACAGGCGTCCGCCCCGTATTGGGTAGCGAGACGGCGGCGAAGGACGCCAAGCTCGGTGAAAACACCTTCCTGTGCCAACCGAATTTGCGCTGCGACCATCTGCTGCGATGGAATCAGCGTCGCCTGCATTCCACTGCGGCCTTTGCGCCGCGGCTTGATCGTCGGAATTTCGCTCATGTCACCCCCCCGGAACATTTTGCCTGATCCCCATCTAGGGCCTAGGCGAGCGGCGACCAGCCTCCTATGCGTCTATCGGAAGGAACTCCGTCTTCACGGCTTTTCTGCTCCCCCCGTTTCGGTTAATCCTCGGGGCCTCGCACACCCGATAAGGACAGGACATATGGCTAAAGTCGCATTCATCGGTCTCGGCGTCATGGGCTTTCCCATGGCAGGGCATCTGAAGACGAAGGGCGGCCACGATGTCACCGTCTACAACCGAACAGTCGAAAAGGCCGTCGCCTGGGCCGAGAAATTCTCCGGCAAATCCGCTCCCACCCCGGCTGAGGCTGCAGCAGGCGCCGATTTCGTCTTCGTCTGCGTCGGCAATGACGAAGATCTCCGATCGGTGACATCTGGCGAAAACGGCGCCCTGCACGGCATGAAGCCGGGTTCGGTGCTGATCGACAACACCACCGCCAGCGCCGAAGTCGCTCGCGAACTTTATGCCGTGGCAAAGGAAAAAGGCGTCGATTTCATCGACGCTCCCGTCTCCGGCGGCCAGGCCGGCGCTGAAAACGGCGCCCTCACCGTCATGTGCGGTGGCGACGAGGCCGTCTTCGAACGCGCCAGGCCCGTCATCGACGCCTATGCCCGCATGGTCGGTCTGATGGGGCCGGCAGGTTCAGGCCAACTGACCAAGATGGTCAACCAGATCTGCATCGCCGGCCTCGTCCAGGGACTTGCCGAAGCACTGCATTTCGGCAAGCGCGCCGGCCTTGATATTGAAAAGGTCGTCGAGGTTATCTCCAAGGGGGCGGCCGGCTCCTGGCAGATGGAAAACCGCCACAAGACCATGAACGCAGGCAAATATGATTTCGGCTTCGCGGTCGACTGGATGCGCAAGGATCTCGGCATCGTGCTCACCGAAGCGCGCCGCAACGGCGCCAAGCTGCCTGTCACTGCCGTGGTCGACCAATTCTACGGCGACGTACAGGCGATGGGCGGCAATCGCTGGGATACATCCTCGTTGCTCGCCCGCCTGGAACAGGATGATTTTAGTCCCGGTCGGACTAAAATCTGAATCTCGTTCTAAATTGAAGGGACAGGTGCATGATGCCGAAAACCGCTCACACTTTTCGGCATCATCCTGTAGAAAAATGATCACGCCCGCCTCCGACGCAGCCGAACTGATCGCGCATCTCGAAAAGCTGCGTTCGGAGGAAAATATCGCCGGCATGGCGCGCTTCGGCATTGTCACGAACCGCGCCCTCGGCATATCCAATCCCGATATCAAGGTGGTCGCCAGACTGGCGAAGAAGGATCAAGTCCGGGCAGTTCAGCTCTGGCGAAGCGATATCCGTGAAGCCCGCCTGCTCGCCCTGTACACCGCCGAGCCGAAGCGGCTGACGGCAAACAAAGCCCGGAATTGGGCCAATGATTTCAATTCCTGGGAGATCGTCGATTGCCCCGCCGATCTCTTCATCGAGGCCGCGCTGGACGAGCTCATCCCAGAATTCGCCGACGACGAGCGCGAATTTGTCAAGCGCACTGCCTTCGCCATGATTGCCGGCGCAGCCGTCCATTGCAAAAAGGAGCCCGACGCCACCATCCTTGCCTGGCTGCCGCTGATCAAGGCTCATTCCGGCGACCCTCGAAACTTCGTCCGCAAGGCGGTCAACTGGGCGCTTCGCAGCATCGGAAAGCGCAATCTCGCCTGCCATGCACCGGCGCTGGCCCTCGCAAGAGCCTTGGCCGAAAGCTCTGATAAAACCGCTCGCTGGATCGGCAAGGATGCCAACAGGGAACTGGCCGGCGAAAAGCTGCTGGCACGGCTGCGATAAAGCGGATGCCGGCTTCAAACCTGAAGCCCCTTCTTGGTCAATGCTGCTTCATCAATGCTGCCGGGATTTTTCGACCAGGAAATCGATCAGCACCCGCACAGCCGGCGGCATGCCCTTCGCGGTCGTGAAGACGATATAGAACTGGCTCTCCTCCGACTGCCATTCCGGCAGCACTCGCACCAGCTTGCCAGCCTGGAGATCGGCCTCGCAGGCACTTTCGAGCAAAAGCCCGAAGCCGAGGCCGGCACGGGCCGCGTCGAGGATGGCGGTCATGCTCCGACAGGTCAGCCGCGGCTGATGCCGAATCACCTGTCTGGCGTCATCTGGACCGATCAATTCCCAGGTGTGGAACGACACCCATGACGTCATTGCCAGCGTCGGAAGCTCGGCGAGCTCGTCCACACAATTCAAGCAGCCGGTGCGCTCGACCAGCGAGGGACTTGCGACGAGAATACGCCGCGCCCGGTCAAGCTTGCGCATCGTCAGGCTCGTCTGCGTCTCCGGCTCGTTGGTCGCCCTCACCTCAAGATCGATCCGTTCGTTGATGAGGTCAGCGCGCCGGTCGGAGCCGATGATCTGCAGCTTGATCTTCGGATAGCGCTCCAGGAATTCAGGCAGGATTCCGCCGACCGAAATGTCGACGAGACCGAGAGGGCAGCCCATCCGCACCACGCCTTGCGGGTCGGATTGAGCCTCGCTGACGATTGATTTGGCGCGGTCGGCCTCCTGCAAGATGGTCTGGCATCTTTCGTAGAAAGCCTGGCCGATCTCTGTCACCCGGAAGTGACGAGTCGAGCGTTCTATAAGCCTTGCGCCAAGCCCGTCCTCAAGGCGGCTGACCCGCCTGCTCAACTTCGATCGCGGTATCTTCAGATCGCGACTTGCAGAAGCGAAGCCGCCGCTGGAGACGACAGCGGCGAAATAATAGTAGTCGTTGAGATCGTCCATACAAGCTGCCCGAGAGAAGGAAATGAATGCCAGCCCCCTGCAAGGGGTTGTATCGTCTCTCCAACAAAGCTGTAATCACATTGTCGGCATTGGACTTTCTTTTCACGACCTGTTGCGGCCAAGCCTGGCGAGGCCGACTACGAGAAAGGACCAATAGCTCCCTTACGGTGATGCTATCGATCAATCCAGCTCGCTTGAAAATTGAAAAAGGGAGTGCCTCGAGAGACGGTCCACGCAAGAAGCCGGCGTGCAATACGCAACATCCGCTCCGGTTCACCTGAAAAGGCTGTGCTGAAAGACTGCCTTGAAGACTGCACGTCAAAAACGCTGCAAGGACGGCCCGGCAGGGAAGACCGGACCCGTCCCCGTAGCTGATCGGAGGTCACTCGGATCAGAAACTGATTTGAAGTGCCCCCGGCCCGAAGGCCGGGAGCATTCACTAAGTTGATTAGAACGAACGCTGCAGACGGAAGTAGCCCGTCGTGGAGTCGTCGCCATCATCCGGATCGAGGTACTGAACCGAAGCCTTGGCGTAGAAGTTGTCGACGATCTGGTAATCAACTGTCAGACCGACTTTCCAAGCATCGCCGAGACCGTCGAAGTCATCCGGAACGGCCTTGTCGCCACCGAAGTAGTTGCCGTAGTACTGAACGGCCGGGGTGATCTTCAGCTTGTCGGTTGCCTTGATGGCGTATTCGGCTGCAATAGCCCATTCAGCCGAGGAGTAGTAGGAGTTTGGTCCGGAAGAGTATACGCCAGCGAGGCCGAGCGTGCCGGGGCCGATTTCAACCGTACCCATAGCGCGGATTGCGCCGTCTTCGTTGTCGAAGTCCCAGCCGCCAGTGACCTGGTAGCTGAAGGCACCAGCCGTGCCGCCGACGCCGAAGGCAACGCCAACGTTGTTTGCTTCTTCGTCGCCCTTGTAAACGCCGTCTTCCAGTTCGTCGACGCTGAGGCCAGCGTAGAAGGTGCCGCTTTCATACTGATAGCGCATGGAGTTGTGGAGCGTTACAACCGAACCGATGTCGTCGGTTTCGCCGGAGAGGCCATCGTCCCACCAGCTGTAGAAGAGACCAGCGCGGAAGCCCGCGATGTCGAGGTAAGCGGAGTCGAGAATAGCGTCCTGATCGGTGGCGTTGTCAGCATTGAACTGCATGACGATGACGCCGGTCAGCGGACCATACTCGGTATCGCTCTTGGCCGTGAACTGAACCTGACCGCGGGTAACCGCATCCCAGTCAGAATCGCCGCCGACATCTTCGCCAACGTTGACCTGGAAACGGATGTAGCCTTCGATCTTGAGGCAGGTTTCGGTGCCCGGGATGTAGAAGTAGCCGGTGCCGTAAGCGTCGCAGACGCGAACGTATTCAACCGGTTCCGGCTCAGCAGCAACGATAGCGTCAGCTGCAAGAACCGGCGTCGATGCAGCAAATGCTGCTGCTGATGCAAGCAAAACCATTCTGATGTTCATTTACCAATCCATTCCTTTGTCGATCGGGGCTGGCTTCCAATCGGATAGTCGATTTGAAGCCGGCCCAGTTTGAACAGCCATCTCGGCGTGCGGATCGATCGAACCGCCAAACCGTCATCACATACAAGGCCCTATCAAGCAATTCTCGATACATGCAGGATGGGGCCCCGACAGTAACTTTCACCGGCGACGTGATTTTTATACAACAATTTCAATTATGTAGGCCAAACAAACGCCAAACGGCTCCGCGACGGAAATCCTCCATCGCAAGCCGCAAACACTACGCCCCATTTTGTCAAATTCTCCACCATCCGACCCCCGTCGAACATACTGGTGAAGCGCACAAACTCTACCGCCGGCTAATGGACAGATACAAGGCAGCGGTTTAGAACATGGTGTCCTGAATTCGATTCCAATGAGACAAAATGATGACATGGCGCTCATTGGTTCCATGCAACATACCCCCGTATTCCTTACCAGGCTATGTATTTCGAGAACCTTGGCGCAATTCGAGCGTTTTTTCGCTATTTTTCGGGATTTTCTGCAATCGGGTCACAATCTGCTGAGAGCTTTGCCTTTCGGCTCAGTCACTCTTTTCGTGGTCGGATTGTCTCTGCAGCCTCAATCCAAGGGGAATGGGGCTCACGTGCGGCCGCAGTCTGCAAACCATCTTAGTGGGTTTAGATGATTGCCTCGGGCGCCCGCAGGCCACATCTCGAATCAACCTTATTGGGTAGTCTCCCGTGCGATCGCAGATCACACGGGGAGAGCTTCAATCCTCGTTGGATTTGGCATTATCGAGAAGCATATAGTCGAGCGGCAACTGCGTCGAATACTTGATCTGCTCCATCGCGAAGGCGGAGGAGACGTCGCGAATCTCGATCTTGGCGATCATCCGCTTATAAAAAGCGTCATAGGCTGCGATATCGGGCACCACGACTCGCAAGAGATAGTCGACATCGCCGCTCATCCGGTAGAATTCGACTACTTCGGGGAACTCGGCGACCACCTCGGAAAAGCGCCGCAGCCATTCGATCGAATGGGTGGCGGTGCGAATCGACACGAAGACGGTGACCTTGGTGTTGACCTTCTCCGGATCAAGGATGGCGACCCGGCGCTTGATGACGCCGTCTTCTTCCATTTTCTGAATGCGCCGCCAGCATGGGGTCGTCGAAAGTCCGACTTTTTTGGCGAGATCGGCCACGGCAAGCGTCGAATCTTCTTGCAGCAGACGCAGTATTTTTCGGTCGAGGCGGTCCATGCGCACAACAGTCCTTTCGAATTATTTTCTTTGTATAACTCGATTCCGCGCGACGAAAAGAATTTTGTTTCAGGAAAGCAGCATTTTCGTTCGATCCTGTAGGATCGGGAGCAATTCTTTCTCGAACCACGGATTGCGCTTCAGCCAGCCGCTGTTGCGCCAGCTGGGATGTGGCAACGGCAGCACCGCCGGCAACCGGTTGGACAGAAGACTGTTACGCCACGCCCGCACCGTCTCGGTCATATTGCCCTGTCTTTCGCCGGCCATATGCCAAGCCTGGGCATATTGGCCGATGACCAGCACCAGTTCGATCTGCGGCATCGCCGAAATCACCCTTCGCCGCCAGAACGGCGCGCATTCGCGACGCGGCGGCAGATCCCCGCCTTTGTCGTCATAGCCGGGAAAGCAGAAGCCCATGGGCACGATGGCGAATCGGTCTCGGTCGTAGAAGCTTGCCCTGTCAACGCCGAGCCATGAACGCAACCGGTCGCCCGAAGCATCGTCGAACGGCAAGCCGCTCTCATGGACCCGAAGCCCGGGCGCCTGCCCGGCGATCAGGATTCGCGCGCTCGATGAGATCACCGCCACCGGCCGCGGCTCGTGCGGCAGCCGATATTCGAGGCCTTTCGCCGGCGTGTCACGACAGATGCGGCAGGAAGCTATCTCCCGCCGCAATGTCTCCAGCTCGGCTTCGTCGGTCATGGCTTCACTCCCATCCGACGATCCGCCTGATAAAGCGCAGCGGGCCATCGAAACCGGAACTCTGGCGCGCATGATCACGCACATCGCGCGGCCGCTCGAAAGTGCCGGCCCAGAGGCCCGCCTTCGCAGCCTTCGCCTCTGTCTCTTCCCTGGCATAACCGCCATAGGAGATGGCCATGCCCCGGCGCACCATGGCGGCATTGATGTCGCCGCCCGCCCCGCTCCGGCAGATGACAAGCAGCCTGTCATAACGGTCGCGCCGGCTGCCCTGGCAAAGCGTTCCCGATGCCAGGACCAGGCCTTGCAGCGCCTCGCGCGCCGCCCGGCCGCAGGCCCAGGACTCGCCCGCCCGGATACAGCTCTGGTTGAGTTCCGGTGCATCGATGCCTTCCAGGCGCAAACGTTCGTCTCCTAATGTCAGACTGTCGCCGTCGGCAGCATGGAAAGCGCCCGCATGCTCAATTTTTGCTGCATCGTTGAGTTTGGCGGCGATCAGCGCCACGAGCGCCAGCAGGGCAAAAGCGGTCACGCCGTCGCGAATCAGGCGCAGGCTCCGTGTCACGCTTTTGCCTCCTTAAAAAACAAATCCTTGGCAAAGATGGCAAACATCTTCTTAAGAATTGTCGGTTAAGCTCTTATCCACCCTGGGATGAAGTTTCAACGTGCACATGAGTACCGGCGTAAGCACATCGACCGACAAGATCATCGTCGACAGGTCGCGCAGCCACCGCAACAAGGCCGTTTCCAAGGCCGTGCGGCAGACGCGCGAACGTCTTCAGTCCGGTCATGCGTCCAATTCCTCCTTCGACCGTGACGTGCTCAAGATGTATGTGGCGTCGATGCTGCAGGGCGCGACGATCATGCCGCTCTTCGTCGTCATCATCACCGCGCTTGGCGTTTATTTCACCCAAGATACGCAATTGCTCTTCTGGGCGCTGCTGACGCTCATCTGTCACACCGGCAATATCCTGCTTGCGCGACGTGCGCGCCGGCAGGAAATCACCCCGGAGAGCGCCCGCAAATGGCACCGCCTGCTGTTGTTCGGCCAATTCCTGCTCGGCTGCTGCTGGGCCATATTCGCGCTGCAGGGTTGCGATATCTGCGAGCCGTCCAGCTTCATTCTTTATAAGGGCGCGACGCTGCTGATCGCACTCTCCGTCACGGCGATGTCAAACTTTATGCTGACGCCGACGGTGCTCGTCTCCTTCGCGCCAGCGGTCCTGGCGCTCGCCGCCAAGAGCGGCCTGTCGCGCGACCTCCTTGAAATCAGCCTGACGGTGCTCTTCACCACCACCCTCGTCTTCTTCAACTATATCAGCGACCGGCTCTTCAAGTCGAGCCTCAGGATCCTCTCCTACCAGTCGGAGAAGGATGACCTCATTGCCGAGCTTGAAGTGGCGAAATCGATGTCGGATGAGGCTCGCCGCCGAGCTGAAGAGGCAAACCTCGCCAAGTCCCGCTTCCTTGCCTCCATGTCACACGAGCTCAGGACCCCGCTCAATGCCATCCTTGGTTTCTCCGAGGTGATGTCGGCCGAAGTCATGGGACCGCTCGCCAATCCGACCTACAAGGAATATGCCGGCGATATCCACCGGTCCGGCCAACATCTGCTTGATCTCATCAACGAGATTCTCGACCTCTCCCGCATCGAAGCCGGCAAGTACGAGCTGAGCGAGGAGGCGATCTCGCTGCTCGATATCACCGAGGATTGCATCGGCATGGTCCAGCTGCGCGCCCGCGCCAAGAACATCGCCATTTCGGATCAATTCGAACGGCAGCTGCCAGCCATCTGGGCAGACGAGAAGTCGATGCGCCAGGTGGTGCTCAACCTTCTCTCCAACGCCGTCAAGTTCACCCCACAGGGCGGCGAAATCCACGTCAAGGTCGGCTGGACGGCCGGCGGCGGGCAGTACATCTCGATCAAGGACAACGGGCCCGGCATTCCGGAGGAAGAGATCCCCGTTGTCCTTTCGGCCTTCGGTCAGGGCTCGATCGCCATTAAGAGCGCCGAACAGGGCACCGGCCTCGGCCTGCCGATCGTCCAGGCGATCCTTGCCAAGCATGACGGACAGTTCCTGCTGAAATCGAAGCTGCGCGAGGGAACCGAAGTGATCGCCATCCTGCCCGCCAGGCGCGTGCTTCAGAGCCTGCCGGCTGTGGAAGAGGCTCAGGCGGTCGCGCGCAAGCGCAAGAGTTTTGCCTGATCAAGCTGGGCACGATGTTCTGATTCAGCCCCGTAGGATTATCGGCCTGATCACACCGGGCTGAAGAACAGGTGCCTGCCGAGGACGAAGGCGAGATAGAGGCAGCAGGCGGCGATCATGCAGGTCACCGCGAAGGAACCGAGATCCTTGGCATGTTTGCCGACGATCGAAATCTCCGGCGAAATCCGGTCGATCACCTCCTCGACGGCGGTATTCATCGCCTCCATCGAAAAGAGCCCGAGAAACAGAAGCACCGCAACGACGATCTCCCCGGCAGTTGCCCCCACCAATGCCAGCGTCGCGATCGAAACGACGAAAAAACCGAGTTCCTGGCGGAAGGCTGCCTCTTTCATCACGCGCAGGAAGCCCGCCCAGGAATAGCCGGCGGCGGCGGTGAAATGTCGAAATCCAGTCTCTTTCGTCACCGCAGGCTTCGTCAAGACGCCTCTCTCCTCTTGCAGACTGGGAAAGACTTTGCCTTCCCTTGATGACTCGCAGGTACCCAATCCATTTGATCGGCGCAAGCCAACCCGAGAGCGGATCGGCGACCGACCACTCGCACCAAAGCGCGTCGCGATCTTTCAGATTCGCTTCTCGCGCTTTAGGTCTTTGTTTTTACGCATGTCGCTATCGCAAAACCGCGGCACACTTTTGCGCGACATTCTTTAATGCTTATTCGTGACACCCGCCTGGGCGAAGGTCGCCATGCCGGAATGGCAGGCGGCAGCGGCCTTGACGATCCCTGCGGCAAGCGCTGCCCCGGTGCCTTCGCCGAGCCGCATGCCGAGCGCCAGAAGCGGCGTCTTGCCGAGCATCTCGATCGAGCGCAGATGTCCGGGTTCGCCGGAGACATGGCCGATCAGGCAATGATCGAGCGCGGACGGATTGGCAGCTTTCAGGATTGCCGCCGCCGCGGTCGCAACATAACCGTCGATCAGCACAGGAATGCGTTCCATGCGGGCGGCGAGAATGGCCCCGGCCATCGCCGCGATCTCGCGGCCGCCAAGCCGCCGCATGATCTCGAGCGGATCATCGAGGTGATCGCCATGCAACGCCACTGCCTTTTCCACCGCCGCGATCTTGCGCTCCAGCATCTCGCCTGCGGAACCGGTGCCGGGCCCAACCCAGTCTCGCGCCGAACCACCGTAGAGCGCATAGTTGATGGCCGCCGCGATCGTCGTATTGCCGATGCCCATTTCGCCGATGCACAGCAGGTCGGTGCCGCCGGCGATCGCCTCCATGCCGAAGGCCATCGTCGCGGCGCAATCGCGCTCGGAAAGCGCTGCCTCTTCGGTGATGTCGCCGGTGGGATAATCCAGCGCCAGGTCGAAGACTTTCAACCCGAGATCATAGGCGACACAGATCTGATTGATCGCAGCACCCCCGGCCGCAAAGTTCTCGACCATCTGCTGCGTCACTGCCGGCGGAAACGGCGTGATTCCCTGCCTGGTGACGCCGTGATTACCGGCAAAGATCGCCACCAGCGGCCGGTTGACGGCAGGGGTTCGGCCCGTCCAGGCGGCAAGCCAGAAGGCGATTTCCTCGAGCCGTCCGAGCGCGCCCGGCGGCTTGGTCAGTTGCGCGTCACGTTCGCGCGCCGCCACCAGCGCACGGGCATCCGGCCCCGGCAGGTCACGAAGCAGGGTACGGAAATCGTCGAACGGCAGGCCTGAAACGCTCATCTGTGCGGTTTTCCTATGAATCCGGGTATTCTTGTTTTTTTCACGCAAATCAGCTTCTTTGCGGGTCGCAACTCTCTTAAAGCGGGCCGACGAGGCGAACAACTCCAAAAGCGCGCCCGCGACCATACGCCGAAACCTACGGCAGAACGAAGCAGAATGAAGATCAAGGACCTTGCGGTCGATACCGCCCGCGCCGTCGCCTTCCTCAGCCGCATTCCCATGCCGCAATCGCTGTTCAAAGGCTATGACGGCAGGCTCGGCAGACTGGTGCGCGCTTTTCCCTTCGCCGGCATCGTCATCGGCTTCGTCCCCGCGCTTGCCCTCCTCTTGGCTTTGGGGCTGCATGCCGATCCGCTGATGGCGGCCCTGATCGCGCTTTCGATCCAGGTTCTCGCCACCGGCGCGCTGCACGAGGACGGGCTGGCCGATACGGCCGATGGCATTGGCGGCGGCAAGAGCCGCGAGCACAGCCTCGTCATCATGAAGGACAGCCGGATCGGCACCTATGGAGCGATAGCGCTGATCCTCTCCTTCGCGATCCGCGCCGCAGCACTTGCCGCCATCGCCCGCCACGCCTCGCCGCTCACATCGGCCCTTGCCATTCCCGCCGTCGCGGCGCTCAGCCGCGGGGCCATCGCCTGGCACTGGCAGCGGCTGCCGCCGGCAAAGGCCGATGGCGTCGCCGCCTCGACCGGCCAGCCGGACGAGGCGGCGATGCAGTTTGCGCTCGCTTCGGCCGGCCTCGTTGCAGCACTTCTGATCTGGCCTGCCTTCGGCTTGCGGCCGCTGGTCGCAAGCCTGCTTGCCACGGGCATCGCAGGGCTTGCCTTCACCGCATTCATCCGCCGCAAGCTTGCAGGCCACACCGGCGACACGCTGGGCGCGACGCAGCAAATTTGCGAGATCGCCAGCCTTTGCGCCCTTGCCACGGCTCTTTGAAACTCCGATATATCGCTCATGCAAACACCCTGCATTCACCTCTGCTCCCTGGAGCCCGCCACCGGATTTTGCGCCGGATGCGGCCGGACTCTTCAGGAAATCGGCAGCTGGGTGAGCTACTCCGACACCGAGCGAAGAGGGATCATGGCGCTGCTGCCGGCAAGGCTTGCAGGCGCCGCCGCGGTATCGAACCACAGGAAAACGGGCCTTTCCAGCCGGCCGGAGCGGCCTTTATGATCCGTTTGACCGTCTTTCTCGTCGTCATCGGCCTCGGCCTTGCCGTGCTGATCGTCAGCAATGACAGCAGCCGGATCCTCGGCCTGCAGAGCGATGATTTCGGCCGTGTCGTCTATCTGCTGCCGATCGCACTGATGTTGTCGGCCGGCATTTGGGCGAGCCGGCGCAGCATTGGCGAAACAGTGCGCCAGATGATGATCTGGCTGGTCATCATCCTGACGCTCGCGACCGTCTATCTCTATCGCCAGGAAGCACTCGGCGTCGGCAACAGGCTGCTCGCCGGCCTCGTTCCCGGCCGCGCCGTCGTCGTCACCACCAGCGAGGGCGGCCAGGAGATCATTCTGCACAAGCTGCTGAACGGCCATTTCGAAGCCGATGTCGCTGTCAACGGCCAAACGATCCAGATGCTCGTCGATACCGGCGCCAGCATGGTGGCGCTGTCGCGCGAAGATGCCGAGCGGATCGGGATCGATCTCTCCCGCCTCACCTATTCCATGACCATCATGACCGCCAACGGTCGTGGCCGCGCAGCACCCCTCACGCTCGATCAGGTGGCAATCGGCCCGATCGTCCGCGACAATGTCGCAGCCAGCGTCGCCGAGGACGGCCGGCTCGACCAGAGCCTGCTCGGCATGAGCTTTCTGGAAACGCTGGGTTCCCTGCAGATGCAGACCGACGAACTGCGCATGCGCGACTGAGGTCTGGGGCGCAGCGCTCACGATCCGCTGCTACGGCTTTACGGCGGCGGTCGGATCTGTCACCCTCACGCGCAACAACAAGACCACAAAGAGCAAAAAGAAACTCCTAGTCTGGTGGCATCCCCGCATGCTGGACCGGCCTTCGCCCGAGGCGAGGCCTTGATCCATGGGTGAAGCAGGAGTTTCGCGATGAATTCACTCTGGCCGATCGTCATCGGCGGCGTTCTCCCCGCCATTTTCTGGGGCGTCACCGCCATCTTCCAGAAGCAGAGCGCCACGGCTGCCACCGGCTCCGCCGTCTATCTCATCGCCTTCGGCGCTGCCTGCGCCCTTGCCGGCCTGATCGCCGCGCTGCTCTGGCGCCCAGCCCCCTGGACCGCTGAAGGTCTTGGTTTTGCCGCCACCGCAGGCGCCTGCTTCGCCGTCGGCACCGGCCTCATCAGCTTTGCACTTTTCGCTTACGGCGTCCCGGTCTCGAAACTCGCGCCGATCTGGAGCTGCAACGTGCTGGTAACGCTAGCAATCGGCGCCTTGTTTCTCGGCGAGGCCTCAGAGCTCAACACAGTCAAGCTCGCCGCTGGCACGCTCCTCATACTGTCCGGCGCTCTCCTTGTCAGCAGTGCCTGAGGGGAAATAAGCACGATAAGACGATCAAAAGGAGACAAGGACTTCGCCGATTATCGGTCGCTGCCTTACAACCAGCGGAACCGCGATACCGAAGTCAGGCTCGCCCAAAAAGATGTCGGCCGTAACTCGCCGGCCGGAGAAATCGATGCGCGATCGCGAACGTATGAAGGAACAGGGAGACCAGCAATAGATGCGCAGTTCACCATCCCCCTTCAAGCCCGAATACACCGTAATCGCGAGATGGACGGCGGGATCGGCATGGTCGATAAGGTCGCAAGCAACATCCGGGACGCATGATACCTCAGCAGAGATCGGCTCGTTTTGCCCCATGACCACGGCATATGTGACTTTGACGGGCGCTGCGGCCTCGTGCGACCGACTTTCTTGTGGGTTTAAGCAGAGAAGCGTGGCAATCGCGAAGAATTCAAACACGCTGCTGGTGATCATCCCCTTGCCCCCGCGACCGATGACAGCAACGCTGGATATTTTTCGTGTTAAAATTGCGGCGCTTCTTAGCCAAACGCTGCTCCATTGCCGGCCGGTCCTCTTTGCTGATATTCTGCTCCTGCGCAATGCCGGAACCTGACATGACTCCACGACAACTGAAGACGTTCCTTGCGGTCATCCACCACGGAAACCTCACCCGCGCCGCCGCCGAGGTCAATCTCGCCCAATCGAGCCTCAGCGATCAGATACAGGCGCTGGAAGAGGAATTGGGCGCCGAGCTCTTTCTCCGATCCCGGCAAGGCGTCATCCCCACGCCGGCAGCAGCAGCCTTGAAGGCCTATGCGGAAGAGATCTTGGCGCTGAATAGCGAGGCGAAGGACGCCGTCCGCTCTGCCGCCGGCAATGCCGAACAATCTGTCATACTGGGCACGCTCGAAACCATCGCCACTGAAAGGCTGGCGCACTGGCTCTCCCTCTTCGGTAGGCAGAACCCCGGCCTTGCTCTCAAACTCAAGGTTGGCGGCAGTAGCGAATTGCATGCGCAATTGCAGCACGGCTCGATCGACGTCGCCTTCACCTTCGATCGCGGCCAGCAGAACGAGCGCTTCGCGACGCGCCGCATCTCCAGCGAGCCGCTGGTGTTGATCGCCGGCGGCAACTCGCAAGCCCAGCCGCCGGCAAGCCTCTTAGCGCTGCGCACCGCCCCGTTCATCGCGACCGCAGCCGGCTGCATCTATCGCCACCTGTTCGATACCGCCTTTGCAGAAGCAGGCTTGAATGCGCCGGCCATTGTCGCGGAAGCCGACAGCGTCGCAACGATCATCCGCCTCGTTGCATCAGGCGCCGGCTACGGCCTAGTCCCGTGTCTCGCGGTCGGGGCGTCCGCTTCGCGCGACGATGTCGTCGAACTGCCTTGGCCGGGCCAACCGCTGGCCGCCTCGCTGGTGATGATGTGGCGGCGCAGGCGGGTTCAGCCGCCGGCGCTCACCCTCCTGCTGCAATCGGCCAGCGAAGAGCTTTCACCGGTCAGACCAGCCGATGCCCGCCTTCGACATGCAGAATAGTGCCTGTGGTGAAACCGTTGCCGATCAGGAAGCGGATCGCATCGGCGATATCTTCCGGCTGGCCGACACGCCCGGCCGGCAGGCGCTGCGCCATCGCCTCGAGCGTTGCCTGCTTGGCGTCACCCGCAACGACGCTCCAGATCGGCGTATCCACCCATCCCGGCGACACGGCATTGATACGGAGCGGTGCCAGTTCGACGGCGAGCGCCCTGACCAGACCTTCGAGTGCCGCATTGACGGCGGCGACCACAGATCCGCGCGCCGCCGGTCGATAGGCCGCGATACCTGACGTAAAGGTGATCGATCCTGACGGCGGCAGATGGGCGGCGCCATATTTCGCCAGCAGCAGCGGCCCGTAGAACTTGCTCTCGACCACCCGTTGCGCTGCGGCAAGCTCGATCGACGGCAGCAACTGATAGGCGCCTTCAATATCGGCGGCCGTGCTGACGATATGGTCGACCGGTCCGCTATCCCGAAACAGCGCCGCGACCTCCTCCTCCCGCGATATATCGACAGCGCACGCCCCGAGTTTCGGATGGTCGCCGAGCTGGCGGCAAGCCGCCGCAAGCCTCTCTTTATTGCGCCCGGCGATCGTCACCGACGCCCCCTCATCGAGCAGGCGCCTAGCAAGCGCCAATCCCATGCCCGAGCTGCCGCCGACGATCAACACCTTCGCACCTTCGATCCTGATTTTAGTCATCTCGCATCTCCATTTGAATGAGAGAGCAGATGCCTCGGGTCGAAGCGGAAGAAAAACGGAAGAAACCGATAGCATCATCGGCTTTCCCGATGATGCTATTCAGGAAGCGATCAATTGCGCAGCCGGTAGCCGGTCTTGAAGATCCAGCCGAGTGTTCCCAGGCAGATCATCAGGAATACCGTGATCATCGCCAGGCTGATCGCCGGGTTGACATCGGCGATCCCGTAAAAACTCCAGCGGAAGCCGCTGACGAGATAGAGCACCGGATTGAGGTGGCTGACCGCCTGCCAGAACGGCGGCAGCATATTGACCGAATAGAAGCTGCCGCCAAGGAAGGTCAGCGGCGGCACGACCAGCATGGGAATGAGGTTCAGCTGTTCAAAATTGCCGGCCCAGATGCCGATCATGAAGCCGAACAGGCTGAAGGTGATTGCCGTCAGCAGGAAGAACAGGATCATCATGAAGGGATGTTCGATCCTGACATCGACGAAGAGATTGGCTGTCAGGAGGATGATGAAGCCGATGAGCATCCCCTTGGTTGCCGCCGCCCCGACATAACCGAGCAGAATCTCCGTCATTGCCACCGGCGCCGACAGCACCTCATAGATCGTGCCGGTGAATTTCGGGAAATAAATCCCGAAGGAGCCGTTGCTGATGCATTGGCCGAGCAGCGTCAGCATGATGAGGCCCGGCGTGATGAAGGCGCCGTAGGATACGCCCTCCACCTCCTGGATGCGCGAGCCGACCGCGGCGCCAAAGACGATGAAATAGAGCGAGGTCGAAATGACGGGCGAGATGACGCTTTGCAGCAGCGTGCGGCGCGTGCGCGCCATCTCGAAGAAATAGATCGATTTGATCGCCTCGACGTTCATTTGTCTGCTCCTACCAGCGCCACGAAGATGTCTTCCAGCGTGCTCTGCCGCGTCGAGAGATCCTTGAAATGGATATTGTTTTCACCCAGCCGGGTCAGCAGCGTCGCGATGCTCTCCTGCTCGTTGTCGGCGTCGAAATCGTAAGTCAGCCGGCTGCCGCCGACTTCCAGTGTCAGTCCGTTGCCGGCAAAACAATCCGGAAGCCGCTCGAGCGGCTCGGTGAGATCGAGAATCAGCTGCTTGCGGCCGAGCTTGGCCATCAGCGCCACCTTGTCTTCGACGAGCAGCAATTGGCCGCCATTGATCACACCGACGCGGTCGGCGATCTCCTCGGCCTCCTCGATATAATGGGTGGTCAGGATGATGGTGACGCCCGAGGCCCGAAGCTCCTGAACGACATTCCACATGTCCTTGCGCAGCGTCACGTCGACGCCGGCGGTCGGCTCGTCGAGGAAAAGGATATCCGGCTCATGCGAGAGCGCCTTGGCGATCAACACTCGCCGCTTCATGCCGCCCGACAGCTGGCGCAGCATATTGTCCTTCTTGTCCCAGAGCGAAAGTGCGCGCAGCACCTTCTCGATATGGGCGGGATTGGCTTTCTTGCCGTGCAGCCCGCGCGAGAAACTGACTGTATTGAACACCGTCTCGAACTGATCGGTGGTCAGCTCCTGCGGCACCAGCCCGATCATTCCGCGGGTGGCGCGGAAATCCTTCACGACATCGTGGCCGGCGACCAGCACCTGGCCGCCGCTCGGATTGGCGATGCCGCAGATGATCGAAATCAACGTCGTCTTGCCCGCACCGTTCGGCCCGAGCAGCGCCAGGATCTCGCCCTTCTCGACGTCGAGGTTGATGCCTTTCAGGGCCTCGAACCCATTGGCGTAGGTCTTGGTGAGATTCTGAACGGATATGATGGGGGCCATGCGATACTCTTGCGGATTCTCAGATGTTACTTTTGGCCCGCTATATAGGCCCTTCATGACGCTTTGACATCCTTGGAGACGTGAACACAGCATTCGCGCCCTGCTAACACCATGGCCGTTAACGCAGCCGGCCCGCCGACATAGCCGGCATCGGAT
The DNA here is from genome assembly GCF_017357385.1 of Rhizobium sp. NZLR1. Lineage (NCBI taxonomy): Bacteria > Pseudomonadati > Pseudomonadota > Alphaproteobacteria > Hyphomicrobiales > Rhizobiaceae > Rhizobium > Rhizobium sp. NZLR1. The sequence goes on from NZ_CP071632.1 coordinate 2,641,343, forward strand.
CTTTGAAACGAGCTGATCCCTTCGGCGAAAAGAAAGACAGCAGCCGGTTTCGGATGTCATCATCCGGTGATCTTGATGTCCGATAAGAAAGCCGAGGCCAGCACGGCATCCGCCCCGCCGCCCACCCTTTTGCGGAGCCGTCTCCGGTGTTCTCGTTGCACCCTTTTTCGCTGCCTCGGCATGTAGTGAAAGTTATTGTTCAGTCACGAAGTGCTTGGAACCGGCCAGCATCCCCTGTTCAGCCGCGTTCGTCTTAGCCGGCCTTGCGCCGGCTTTCTTTTTGCGTGCGGGGCGTAGGCCAAAGGCCGGAGCCTCGAAGGACGAGGGCGGGTGGCAGGAAGTGCCCCTCACAACTCGTCATAATTGAACCAGTCGAAATCCGCGACCTTCCCTCGCCCCGACGTATCGAAGGCAAACACACCGGCAAAGGCGCCGGTGAAGGAGCCGTGTTCGCCGCGTCCGCCTTCGTCGGAAATCATGCCGGCGTCGAGGACCGGACCGATCGGCTGCCAGGCGCCCTTGCCTTCGGTCTGCCAGAAGAATTGCAGGTCGTTCTCGCGGATTTCCATGGCGAGCTGCACGCGGCCCTCGGCAGCGATCGCCACACCGCTTTCGGCCGGAAAGCTCAAGCGGCCGTTCGGATAGTCGCCGTTGCAGGAGAGGATTGTCACGCAACGGCCGAGTGTTTCGTGCAGCGTTACCGCGACGGCGTGAAATTTATGGCGGTTATAGTAGTGCGTCAGCCCTGCCACTTGCTGATAGGTGTCGGGCGAGAACTCGACCACGGTTTCGGCGCGGAAGCTGTGATGTTCCTGTCGACGGGCGACCAGCGACTGCTCGAACCAGGAGCCGATGCTTTCGCGCGCAATCAGCCTGAGATGGCCCGGGCGGTCCGTCAGGTTGAAGATGCGCGCGGGCTCGGGCGTGCGCAGCCATTGGAAATCGGCAGGCAGCGCGCCGCCGTCGAAGCTGTATTCGCTGCGCATCGGCCTTTCCGCAGGCACGGCATTAAAAAGGCCCGGCACATCGACATCGGGCACTGAGGTGCCATTTTCGAGATAGAGCCAGTCGTCGTCGCGCCAGACGCATTTCTGTAAGGATGTCTCTCGCCCCAGCGTGCAGCGCCGCTTCGGCGGCAGCGGCCGGCCGCAAAGATGGGTGTGATAGGCCTCACCGTCTGATGTTTCGACATATTGGCCGTGCCCTGCCCGCTGCAGCACCGCGCCCGGATGGTCCTTGGAGGTGATAAGATGCATGTTCGGATGCATCTCATAGGGTCCGTCGATGTTGCGCGAGCGCGCCATGGTGACGGCGTGGTCGTAACCGGTGCCACCCTCGGCGGTGGTCAGATAATACCAGCCGTTCTTCTTGAAGAGATGAGGGCCCTCGACGAGGCCGAGCGGGCTGCCGGCGAAGATATTCTTGATCGGCCCCGTCAGCGCCTTCGTCGCCGGGTCCCATTCCTGCAGCAGGATGCCATCGAAGGCCGGCGATTTTGGCGAGCCGCCATAGCTCTCGGTGCGGTGGTTCCATTGCATGTTGAGGAACCACTTGCGGCCGTCATCGTCGTGGAACAGCGAGGGATCGAAGCCGGAGGAGTTGACATAGACGGGATCCGACCATTCGGCCTCGATCGAGGGCGCCGTCACGATGTAGTTCGGCGCATCCTTGAAACTGCCGTCGAAACGCTTGACATCGGTATAGACCAGCCAGAACTGCCCGTCGGCATAGGAAAGACACGGCGCCCAGATGCCGCAGCTGTCGGGATTGCCGCGCATGTCGAGCTGTGATCGGCGCTCCAGCGGCCGGCGCACCAGCGTCCAGTTCACCAGGTCGCGCGAATGGTGGATCTGCACGCCGGGATACCATTCGAATGTCGAGGTGGCGATGTAGTAATCCGCGCCGACGCGGCAGATCGACGGATCGGGGTTGAACCCCGGCAGGATGGGATTGCGGATCATGGGCGGCTCCTCCGAGGTTATTGTTGTGGTACGTACGTCAGAAGTGGGCCGGGATATGTCACCAATTCGTCCTCCACCCTCATCTCTGTGCTCGTTACAGAGATCCAGCCAGCCCAAGTCCTTGGGCTGAAAGAACTCTCTTCGCCGCGCCGACGCGCGGCGGCTGGATTTCTGTGACATCCCTCGGGCAAAGCCCTGAGGTCACAGGAATGAGGGAGTTGGCAGAAGTGTCCTGCAAACTCCGGCTCGACCTTCCTATTCCCGTTCCGCCGACTTCGCCCAAAGATTGATATCCGCCTCACGGGCATAGACGTCGATCTCGGCAAGCTCCTCGGCCGCGAATTCAAGATTATCCAGCGCCTTGACGCAATCGACGATCTGCGACGAGCGGCTGGCGCCGATCAGCGCTGAGGTCACGCGTCCGCCGCGCAGCACCCAGGCGATCGCCATCTGCGCCAGGGTCTGGCCGCGTCTTTCGGCGATCTCGTTGAGCTTGCGGATATTGTCGATGATCGAAGGACGGATGTAGTCCCTCTTGAGAAAATGGTTCTGCGCCGCACGGCTATCTTCGGGAATGCCGCCGAGATATTTCGTCGTCAGCATGCCCTGGGCAAGCGGCGAGAACACGATCGAGCCCATGCCGACCTCATCGAGCGTATCGAGCAGCCGGTCGTTCTCGACCCAGCGGTTGAGCATCGAATAGCTCGGCTGATGGATCAGACACGGCGTGCCGAGATCCTTGAGGATCGCGGCGGCTTCGCGCGTCCGCTGCGAATTATAGGAGGAGATGCCGACATAGAGCGCCCGGCCGGAACGGACGATATAGTCGAGCGCGCCGCAGGTTTCTTCGAGCGGCGTGTCCGGGTCGAAACGGTGTGAATAGAAAATATCGACATAGTCGAGGCCCATGCGCTTCAGGCTCTGGTCGCAGGAGGCGATCAGGTATTTTCGGCTGCCCCACTCGCCATAGGGTCCCGGCCACATGTCGTAGCCGGCCTTGGACGAGATGATCAGCTCGTCGCGAAGCCCGGAAAATTCGGTGCGCAGGATCTCGCCGAAGGCGGTCTCGGCGCTGCCGGGAGGCGGACCGTAATTGTTGGCGAGGTCGAAATGGGTAATGCCGAGATCGAAGGCGGTGCGGCACATGTCGATCTTGCGGTCATGCGACGTGTCGCCGCCGAAATTGTGCCAGAGGCCGAGCGAGACGGCCGGCAGCTTCAGGCCGGAGCGGCCCGTGCGGTTGTATTTCATTTTCGAATAACGGTCTGCGGCTGGTTGCCAGCTCATGAGACTCTCCTTGCTAAAATATCGGTCTTGATGGTCCGCGAGTGCCTGCTTCATACACCACAAGCGATTTTGGCGAACACCCTGTACTTTCGTCACGCTCGGCCTCGTGCCGAACATCTGCCGCGCTGTTTGCAGATCCTCGGCACAAGGCCGAGGATGACGAGTTGGACGGGTGCCGGGCAGACCCCCGGGCATCACCCTATCACTTCAACAGCGCCTGCGCCTCTTCGATGCCAAGCGCGGCCGGCTGGGTGCAGGTCGTGCTCAGGTCGATGAAACGGCCTTCCTCGCCCGATTTCAGGATCGAGGTCATGACGTCGACGCCGTGCAGGGTGCGGTCGAGTGAGCAGCGCGCGTCGCGGCCCTCGATCAGCGCCATCGCCATGTCGGCAAGACCGGCGGTGCGGTAATTGGCGCGCGATCCGTTCGGGCTTTCCTGGTTGATCTTGCCGAACGGATGCTCCCAGGCGTCGAGCGGCTTGATCTCCTTGTCGCGGCCGCTTGCCTCGACGACACCACCGAAGAAGTTCGGATCCGGCACGTAGAGCGAGCCGTCGGTGCCGTAGAGCTCCATGTTGGCATGACGATGCGACCAGACGTCCCAGCTCGCCGTCAGCGTCACGGTGGCGCCGTTGACGAATTCGAGCAGCGCCTGGATCGTCGTCGGCGTCTTGACCGGGATAAGCTCGCCGTTGCGCGGCTGGCTGGTGATCGTCCGGGTCGGCGACGCCATCGAGGTCATGCCGCCGACACGTTTGACCGGGCCGATCAGGTTGATCAGGTTGGCGATGTAATAAGGGCCGAGATCGAGGATCGGGCCGCCCCCCGGCAGGAAGAAGAAATCCGGGTTCGGATGCCACATTTCCATGCCGGGGCTCATCACGTAGCAGGCGCCCGACGTCACCCGGCCGATGCCGCCGTCGTCGATGAACTTGCGGGCGAGCTGATGGGCGCCGCCGAGGAAAGTGTCCGGCGCGCAGCCGACGGCAAGGTTCTTTGCCTTGGCGATGCGGCGAAGCTCCTCGCCCTCTTCGAGCGAAAGCACCAGCGGCTTTTCGGAATAGACGTGTTTTCCGGCCTCGAGGATCGCCTTCGACACGCGGAAATGCGCATCCGGGATCGTCAGGTTGACGACGACGTCGATCTCGTCATTGGCGAGAAGCGCGTCGATCGTCTGCGCTTTGACGCCATATTCCTTGGCGCGCGCCTCGGCCGCCTGGACGTTGATATCGGCGCAGGCCAGCACCTTCAGCCCTCTGAAGAGCGGTGCCAGCGAAAAGTAGGTGGTGGAGATGTTGCCGCATCCGATGATGCCGACGCCAAGTTCCCTGGTCATGATGTGCCTCAATAAGTCTGGAAGGATGCAATCGAGCGGCTGATATTGCGGTCGATATCTTTAGGGTTGTCATGTTCGACGACGAAGTGTTTGGCCTTGGTGGCGCGTAGCGCCGCCATCAGCTTCGCCCACTCGACCTTGCCGTGGCCGACATCGGCCCAGCCGTCCTCATCCGTCGCTTCGCCGGCCGGCGCGATGTCCTTGACGTGCACGGCGGTGATGCGCGGTCCGAGCTTTTCGACCCAGGCGAAGGGATCGCCGCCGCCGCGGATGACCCAAGCGATGTCGGCTTCCCAGGAAATGTCAGGCGCGCCTTCGAAGATGCGCTCGATCGGCCGCGAGCCGTCCTGCAGCTTGAAGAATTCGAAGTCATGATTGTGCCAGCCGAATTCGTAGCCGGCATCCTTATAGGGCTTGCTCATCTCATGCAGGCGCTTGCCGAAGGCGACCCAGCCGGCGGCGTCGGAGGGGCGCTGGTCGGCGGCCAGATGCGGCGCATAGATCGAATCCATGCCGAGAATCTTGGCAATGTTCAGCGACTTCTGCACGTCCTTCTCCAGGAAATCAGGGCTGAAATGACCGGTCGCCATGAGCAGGCCGTTCTTGTCGAGATCGGCGCGAAGGCTGTTCAGGCCGGCATCGTCGAGATCGGCATAGATGCCGCCGAAGCCCTCGACCTCGGCATAACCTGCCTTGCCAAGCTTTTCGAAAATCGCCGAATAGGGCTGGAAGTTGCGGGCGCTATAAAGCTGGTAGCTGAGTTTCGTCATCATGTTCTCCTTGGGCCTCGTGCCCATTCTTGCAAAGATCAATCCGCCGACTGGCAGGAATGCAGGTCATAGAACCGGAACTCCGGAAGCGCGCCGCGATCGAGCGGCCGTGCCGGAGTAAAGGTGATGCAGCGGCTTTCGCCGGCCGCAAGATCGAAGGCGTTGTCGGAATATTTGCCGTCCGTCTCGGTCTCGATCATCACGAAGAGCGCAAGCCCCCTCGCGGTGACATCGATATCGATCGCGCCGCTCTCCTCGACATATTCGTGGGTAACGGTCAGGCCCGAAGGCTCCAATTCCAATGCCTTATAGGTGCCGTGGATATAGTGCCCCTCGCCGCCCATGCCGTTCGACGCGGTGAAATTCCAGGCCAACAGCGTGCCCTCGGGAATATCGGCGATGTCGACGCTCGCCGCCGTCACTGCCGCATCCGGCGAGCACATGGCCTGCACGTCCTTGAGATGCCGACGCTCGCCCTTCATCGTCAGGATCGAGATCGAAAGATCGACGTTGACATCGGCAAGCGTGTCGTTGACCAGCGAGAAGCGGATCGTCTTTCCGTCGTCGGAAGGAATGGCGGCGACCGCGACCGGCTGGAAGAAGCGCTTGACGAGATAATGCATCGCCTTCCAGCGGCCGCCATAGTCGAGGCTCGACCACGAGGCGACCGGCCAGGTGTCGTTCAGCTGCCAGTAGATCGTACCCATGCAATGGGGTTTGAGCGACCGCCAGTATTCCACCGCCGTCTTGATCGCCAGCCCCTGCTGGATCTGCGAGAGATAGACGAAGTTCGGAAAATCCTTGGGGAAGCGGAAATAGCGGAACATCGTGCCGGCGATGCGCTCGTTGCCGCCAGCATTCTTCTGGTGCAGCTCCATGACCGGGGAAGCGACGTTCATGTCCTTCTCCTCGGCATAGGTCTTGATGACGGGCAGTGAGGTATAGGACTGGAAGCCGAATTCCGAGCAGAAGCGCGGGCGCACCGAACGATAATTGTCGAACGACTTGTTCTCGTGCCAGACCGACCAGTAATGCATGTCGCCGGAGCCGTCCGCATGCCAAGCATCGCCGAAATCGAGATAACCCGAAGCCGGGCTCGACGGCCACCAGAGCGCCCCGGGCAGCGCCTTTTTCACCGCCTGCTCGATCGTGCGGTTGAGCCGGTCGTAGGAGACGAGATAGCGGTCGCGGTCCTTGCGGGACTCTTCGAACCAGGTGAGTGCCCCGACCAGCTCGTTGTCGCCGCACCAAAGCACGATCGAAGGATGCGAGGAGAGCCGCCGCACCTGGTAACCGACCTCGATCGTCACATTGTCGAGGAAGTCTTCGGTCGAAGGGTAAAGGTTGCAGGCGAACATGAAGTCCTGCCAGACCATCAGGCCCAGCCGGTCGCAGAGATCGTAGAAATGATCCTGCTCGTAGAAGCCACCACCCCAGACGCGGATCATGTTCATGTTGGCGGCCTTGGCCGATTGCAGCAGGTCCTCGGTCTTTCCAGGCGAAGAGAGCGAAAACAGCGCGTCTGCCGGAATCCAGTTGGCGCCGCGGCAGAAGATTTCGCGGCCGTTGACCTTGAAGGCGAAGCGGCTGCCTGATGCATCCGGCGTGGTGATCAGCTCGATGGTGCGAAGACCGATCTGCTTCGTCACCTCATCGGTCGGCAATTCGACGGACAGCCTGTAGAGCGCCTGGTCGCCGCTGCCCGATGGCCACCATAGGCGCGGATTGTCGATATGAAAGAGATGGTTGACATGGGTCTCGCCATGGACCCCGACATCGAGCCGCACCCGCTCGCCGTCGAGATCGAAATAGACCTGGGCAACGCTTGGCCCCTTGGAAAACAGCGTCGCCGTCACCGTCAAATCGACTGAACCATCGAAATTATGGGTTTGGCGGGTGACCACATGCTCGATGCGCGCGGTCTCGAGTTTTTTCAGCGCGATCATGCCGTAGAGGCCGAACGGCGCGATGGCGATATTCCAGTCCCAGCCGAAATGGCATTGCGGCTTGCGCAGCATATTGCCGTCTGGAATCGGTGAATTGCCGGTACTGTAGGGAATGTAGAAGGGCTGCTTCTTCTGCCGCTCGGCCCCGATGGCGATGTTGGAGGCAAAGACGATGCGGATCGAGTTGTCGCCTGATTTCAGCATGCTGGAGACATCGGGCCGGTAGCGGCGGAAGCTGTTGTCGGCTTCCAGCGCCAGAAAGCCATTGACGTAGACGCTGGCGACCGTGTCGAGATAATCGATATCGAGATACCAGTCGCCGTCGACCTCCGGAAGCGTGAAGCTGCGCACGACCGCCCATTCGCGCTCGGCAACCCACTGCACCTTTTCCTCGTTGCGGCCGAAATAGGGGTCGGGGATCAGGCTTGCGCGGTGGAGCGCTGTGTGCACGTCGCCCGGCAGCATGATTGCGGTGCGAATTTCGCCGTCGACGGAGGCGAGCTGCCACGAACCGGAAAGATCGATGTTGGAGGTGGTCGATTGTTGCGTCACGATATCGTTTCCGAATTACGTTTTTGAAATGGACCGCGCATGGTCGCCGTCCGGTAATTGTCGTTCGTCATGACCCTTCCATCCGCCCCGCGCTCCGTCATTCTCGGGCTTGACCCGAGCATCCACACGGCATCCATCGGCAGTTGCGGCATGGATCCTCGGGTCAAGCCCGAGAATGACGAAGAGCGGAGCAAGCATCTTGCCAAGCTTGCCCCCGCCTGAGGAAGGGTTGAGCATCGGTCGAATTCATACAAACAGCCTTGCAGCAAGCAGGCGACACCATCCGGCCCCGCCCGCAAAAATCTCTAAAGTCGCAACTCGTTCTCGGCATCGAAGACCGAGGCGACCGTCATGTCGAAGTTCAGTTTCACCTTGGCTCCGACGTTGAAGCGGCGCGCGCCGTTGACCCGTACCGACATCGTGTGACCGGCATGTTTCAGCCACAGAAGGTTGTCCGCGCCCATCGGCTCCTCGATATCGACAGTGGCGTCATGTTCTTCGCCGCCGGCATTCTCGTTGACCTTGATGTGCTCGGGGCGAACGCCGAGCACCACCTTGCGGCCGGGTTGCAGCGTCTCGCTGGCGTCGTAGGCAGCGAGCGAGAAAATGACGCCGTTGGCAGAAAAGGCAATGCCGTCGCCTGTGCTGACCAACTCGCCGTGCAGGAAGTTCATCGACGGCGAGCCGATGAAGCCGGCGACGAAGAGATTGCGTGGTTTGTTGTAGATCGTCGTCGGATCGTCGAGTTGCTGGATGATACCGCTCTTCATGATGGCGATACGGTCGGCGAGCGTCAGCGCCTCGATCTGGTCGTGCGTCACGTAGATCATCGTGTTCTTCAGCGACTGGTGCAGGCGCTTGATTTCGACGCGCAATTCCGAGCGCAGCTTGGCGTCGAGGTTGGACAGCGGCTCGTCGAACAGGAAGACGTCGACATCGCGAACCAGCGCCCGGCCGATCGCCACGCGCTGGCGCTGGCCGCCGGAAAGCTCGGCCGGCTTGCGCTTCAAGAGCGGCTGAATCTGCAGGATCTCGGAGGCACGCGCCACGCGCTTGTCGATCTCGGCCTGCGGCACCTTGGCGACGCGAAGGCCGAAGGAGAGGTTCTTTTCAACCGTCATCTGCGGATAAAGCGCATAGGACTGGAAGACCATGCCGATGCCGCGGTCCTTCGGCTCTTCCCAGGTGACGTTTTTGCCTTTGATGAAGATCTGCCCTTCCGAGGCGTCGAGCAGGCCGGCAATGCAGTTCAGCAAGGTCGACTTGCCGCAGCCGGACGAACCGAGCAGCACCAGGAATTCGCCGTCGTTGATGTCGAGGTTCAGGTCCTTGAGGACGCTGACCGAGCCGAAATTCAGCGACAGATCCCTGATGGAGACACTTGAGTTGGAGACACTTGAATTCATGTTCATGGGATCAACCCTTCACTGCGCCGGCGGCGATGCCACGGACGAAAAGCCGTCCCGACACGAAATAGACGATCAACGGCACGAGACCCGTCAGGATCGTCGCGGCCATGTTGACGTTGTATTCCTTCACGCCCTGGACGGAATTGACGATGTTGTTGAGCTGCACGGTCATCGGATAGGTATCCGGCCGGGTGAAGACCACACCGAACAGGAAGTCGTTCCAGATACCGGTCACCTGCAAGATCATAGCGACGACGAAGATCGGCAGCGACATCGGCACCATGATCTTCAGGAAGATCTGCCAGAAACCCGCGCCGTCGACGCGTGCCGCCTTGAACAGCTCTTCCGGCAAGGACACGAAATAATTGCGAAACAGCAGCGTCAGGATCGGCATGCCGAAGATCGAATGCACGATGACGAGGCCGCTCAGCGTGCCGTAAAGGCCGATTTCGCGAAGGATGATGACGATCGGATAGATCATCACCTGATAGGGAATGAACGCCCCGACGATGAGGATCGAGAAGAACAGCTCGGACCCCTTGAAGCGCCAGTTTGCCAATGCATAGCCGTTCACCGAGGCGATGGCGATCGAGATGATGACCGACGGCACCGTGATGCGCACCGAATTCCAGAACCCGCGCGACAGTCCATCGCAATTGAGCCCGGTGCAGGCCTCCGCCCAGGCCTTCACCCAAGGTTCGAAGGTGATCTCCATCGGCGGCGAGAAAATGTTGCCGAGGCGGATTTCCGGCATGCCCTTCAGCGAAGTCACGACCATCACGTAGAGCGGCAGCAGATAATAGAGTGCCGCAACAGTCAGCGTGCCGTAGAGCATGATGTTGCGCGACGACAGCGCCCGGCGCGGCTTAGCGCCGCTCGGACCTTCGCCGAGTCTCGGTGCAACGGCGTCGATGCCAGCGGCAACGGTATTGAGAGTTCCTGTATCAGCCACGCTTGCGCCCTCCTCCGAATTCCAAATAGGCCCACGGGACGATAATGATCGCGACCGTCACCAGCATCATCGTCGAGGCGGCGAAGCCCTGCCCCAGGTTCTGTGCCTGGAACATGTAGTCGTAGACATATTTCGCTGGCACTTCCGAGGAGATGCCGGGACCGCCAGATGTCTGGGCGACGACAAGATCGTAGACCTTGACGATACCGGAAGCGATGATGACGATCGTCGTGATGAAGACCGGCCGCATCATCGGAATGACGATGAAGAGATAGGTCTTCCACATCGGAATGCCGTCGACGCGCGCCGCTTTCCAGATGTCCTCGTCGATGCCGCGCAAGCCGGCAAGCATCAGGCACATGACCAGACCCGTTCCCTGCCATAGCGCCGCGATCAGGATGCCGTAGATGACAATTTCGGGCGTATAGAGCGGATTGAAGGTGAAGCTCGTCCAGCCGAGCGAACGCACAACCGACTGAATGCCGAAATCGGGATTCAGAATCCACTGCCAGACGAGGCCCGTCACGATGAAGGACAGCGCGAAGGGGTAGAGGAAGATGGTGCGGAACGTATTTTCGAAACGGATCTTCTGATCCATCAGCGCAGCAAGCAGGAAACCGATGACCAGGCTGAAGATCAGCGAAAGAACGCCGTAGAGAGCCAGATTCTCGATCGCCGTTACCCAGCGCGGTGCGGCCCAAAGCCGCTCATACTGATCAATGCCGACGAAGCTCAATCGCGGAAGGAGCTTCGAATTCGTGAAGGAATAAAAGACGGTCCAGAGCGTGCCGCCGACAAAAATCACCAGCGCTGTCAGGATCATCGGAATGGACGCAATCTTGGCATTCAGATTGCGCAGTAACTTGATTGGCCGGCCTGCTTGCGCTTGACCTGTCATGAACACTTCTCCTCAAATCGCAACTGCGACCGGTGACAGAACAAGCCTGGCCCGTCTGCCCATCCCTGCCCCCGGGATTTGCCGGGGATGCCGGAAAGACGCCGCCAGCCGAACATCAGTCCGGGGACACGATCCGGCTCTTGAGAAGCCGGATCGCAAAGGCGGCGAATCTAGCGATCAATCAGCCGAAGCGATGATCCCAGCAAAACGCTTCTGAGCGTCCTCAGGCGTCATCGACGGATTGGCGAAGAATTCGGAGAAGAGGTCTTCCTTCTGCTTCTGGCTGTCTGCCGAAAGCAACTGGTCGGTGCCCTCGATCACGTTGCCCTTGGCCAGGATTTCGAGACCCTTCTTCATGCAATCGTTGGCGGCGGCGAGATCGACGTCGCCGCGAACCGGCAGCGAACCCTTCTTCAGGTTGAAGGCAACCTGGGTCTTGGGATCGAGCAAGGTCTTGGCAAGCACGGCCTGCGCCTTGGACTTTTCGGCGTCCTTCAGCAGCGGGAAATAGAAGGCGTCGCCGCCGGTCGAGATGATCTCGTTGACGCCGAGGCCCGGCAGGCAGGTATAATCGGTACCGGCCTTCTGACCGGCGAGCGCGAATTCACCCTGCGCCCAGTCGCCCATGATCTGACCGCCGGCCTTGCCTGTGATGACGAGGTTGGTGGCCTGGTTCCAGTCCTGGACGTTGCTGCCTTTGGCCATGCGCCGCGCATCGTCGGCCGCCTTGAAGACCTTGGCGATTTCAGGACCGGCAGCAACTTTCGCATCCTTGTCCTTGAAGACCTTGTTGAAGGTATCCTTGCCGGCAACCGCAACCATCAGCACGTCGAACGCGCCTGTCGCCTGCCACGGCTGACCGCCGACGGCGAGCGGAATGATGCCGGCCTTTTCGAGAGCCGGAGCGGAAGCGACGAACTCGTCCCAGTTCTTCGGAACCTCGACGCCGGCCTTCTTGAAGGCGGCATTCGAAAGCCACAGCCACTGCCAGGAGTGGATGTTGACGGGCGCGCAATAGATCTTGCCGTCGATGGTGCAGGAATCGAGCAGGCTCGCCGGACGGATGATGTCCTTCCAGTGCTCTGCGGTCGCCACGTCGGTCAGGTCGCGCATCAGGCCGGCCTGGACGAGTTCCTCAGCCTGGCGGCCATGGTTGAACTGCGTGGCGCCCATCGGGTCGCCGCCGGTGATGCGGCTGATCATGATCGGACGGGCAGTGCCGCCGGAACCGGCGATTGCGCCGTCGACCCAGTGGTTGCCGGTGGCGTCGAATGCCTTAGCCAGCTCGGCGACGGCGGCCGATTCGCCACCTGATGTCCACCAATGCGTGACTTCGAGATCGGTGGCGTTGGCGGCTCCGAACGGAAGCGCGACCGAAGCGGCAAGCATTGCTGCCATAATACGGATTTTCATGAGTTTTCCTCCCTCACTGAAACGTTGCCGGAAAAACTTAGATCAATCGATTTCAGCACGCAACCGTCCGCCTGCAAATTTTTCCACGACAGGCGGAATTGCTACTTGTGCCTGTTTCTGGTCGGACGGTCATTCGCTTAAAGCCGGCATCTTGTCATGCGCTCTCGGAATCGAGCAGTCAGATTATCACAATGAAAACACAGAGAAAATTTTGCCAATCGGTTTTTCTTTCGCCTTATTCCTTTCGCAAGCGCAAAAAAACAAAGCTTGAGCGACGGATTCAACCTATGCGTACAATGCTGCAAAGCACACAAGAAAAAGCCCTCGACATTTCTACTGTATCGTTACAGATTGCATTCCTTAGGGAGGCGCGATTTTGGCAGGCGGCGGGCTTACGGCGCTTGAAAAAGCCTCTATAAGCGACACCAATTCGCGCGAGGCAGGCCTACAGGGATGGAAAACAAGGGAAATTTCGGGCAAGCGGTATCGACGCCGACGGCGCGCGAGCGCCCGACGTTGAAGACGATCGCCTTCATGACCGGTCTCGGCGTGACGACGGTATCGCGCGCCCTGAAGGATGCGCCTGACATCGGAGCGGAGACCAAGGAGCGGGTGCGCATGGTCGCCCGCCAACTCGGCTACCAGCCGAACAGGGCCGGTGTGCGCCTGCGCACTGGCAAGACCAACGTCATCGCCCTCGTCCTCAGCATTGATGAAGAGATCATGGGCTTTTCGAGCCAGATGGTCTTCGGCATTTCCGAGGTCCTGTCCGGCACACCCTATCATATCGTTGTCACGCCGCATTCCCACAGCAAGGATCCGATGCTGCCGGTGCGCTACATCCTCGATACCGGTTCGGCCGACGGCGTCATCATCTCGCGCATCGAGCCGGACGATCCGCGCGTGCGTCTGCTGACCGAGCGCGGCATGCCCTTCGCCACGCATGGGCGCACCGATGCGGGTCTCACCCACCCCTTCCACGATTTCAACAACGAAGCCTTCGCCCACCAGGCGGTGGAACGGCTCGTCAAGCGCGGCCGACGCCGCATCGCCCTGTTGCAGCCGCCAAGCAAGCTCACCTATTACGCCCACATCCGCATCGGCTTCCAGACCGGCCTGCACGATTACGGCGCCGAGGAAGTGCCGCTGCGTATCAACAGCGATGCGCCGCTTGCCGATATCCGCGACGTCGTCGAAGTGATGATGCGCTCGGAAAACGCCCCTGACGGCATCGTCTGTTCGGCCGGCAGCGCGGCGATTGCCGTCAATGCCGGCATCGAGGCTGCCGGCAAGGCGCTCGGCCGCGATCTCGACATGGTGTCGAAGCAATCGGTGCCGATCCTGAACTGGATCCGCCCCGAGATCATCACTGTACAGGAAGACGTGCGCCAGGCTGGCCGCGAAATGGCCAAAGCCGTCATCGCCCGCATCGACGGCGTCGAACCGGAACTGCTGCAGAGCATCAGCCAGCCGATCTGGCCGGAAAGCGGGAAATAGCACGGATTGAGAAGCGCGACCCGTCGGACTTCCCGGCTGACGCCGGAAAACTCATCTTCGGCGGTCCAAATCGGTTCCAGCCGCGCAATGATCTCAGCTCTCCCACGGACTTCACCGCGCATCGCAAGCGCGGCATCGCCTCGAAAAAAGCCAAGATTGCCCGCCATCTCACCAGCGTGTCAGGGAGATCGACAGAATGCAGCCGAGCGGCGTGCCCTATTTCAGCCAATGGGAAACACCTGGCATGACGCTGCCGGTGCTTGCTGAGGGATCGCAGGCCCTGTTGCGTGATCCGCTCTGGCGCCGTTCGGGCGCCGGCACGATCGAGGAATATGCGCGCTGGGCGGTCAATGTCTGCGGCATGGCCTGCCTGAAGATGATGCTTGCCGCCCGCGGCGAGATCCATCCGACCCTCGAGCTTGCCCGCGCCTGCACGGCCTATGGCGGTTATGTCGTCAACGAGATCGATGCCTCGATCAAGGGGCTGATCTACGCACCCTTCGTCCGCTTCGCCGCTGACCGATTCGCGCTGAGTGCGGAGACGATGACAGGCGTCGAGACACCGGCCATTCCGGAGCTTCTATCGAAACGGCGCTTCTTCATCGCCTCGGTGCATTCGGGCATCCGCTGGCCGGAGCGTCAGCCACCATCGAAGGGCGGCCATCTGGTGCTGGTGACGTCAGCAAGCGACGAGACGATCCGCTTCCACAACCCGTCCGGCCATGACGAGGCGAGCCAGGCCGATGTGACGCTGCCGCTCGCCCTCTTCGACTGCTTCTTCGCCAATCGCGGCATATCTGTCGACGCCTGACCTTTTCAACACCAGATCGCTTCGGAGGCTTGCATGACCCCTTCCCCAAACAGGCTGCGCATCGCCGTGCTCTTCGGCGGCCGCTCGGCCGAGCATGAGGTTTCCATCCTTTCGGCAACCAACGTCATGGGCGCGCTCAAGCCCGAAAAATATGACGCCATCCCCGTTTTCATCACCCGGGAGGGACAATGGCTGATGAGCAATTTCGAGGGCGGCATACTAGCGACACCGTCATCAGGCGTCGAAATCTGCCTCGTTCCGGGCGGAAAGGGCCGGATGCTGGCAATCCCGGCCCATGGGGCGCCGCATGAATTGCCGGGGATCGACATCCTGTTTCCCGTGCTGCACGGCCTGCATGGCGAAGACGGATCGGTGCAGGGTCTGGCGGAGGTGGCGCGCGTTCCACTCGCCGGCTGCGGCATCCTCGGCTCGGCCGCAGCGCTAGACAAGGACATCGCCAAGCGTCTGCTGAAGGCGGCGGGTCTGCCGGTGGCGCGCGCGGTGGCGATCCGGGAGGACGCGGCTCCATCGCTTGCCGCGCTCGAAGGCGAATTGGGCCTGCCGCTGTTCATCAAGCCGGCGCGGCAGGGATCGTCGGTCGGCGTCGCCAAGGTTCATGCCAGCCAAGAATTCGCGGGCGCTCTTGCCGAGGCCTTCCGCCACGATCGGATACTGCTCGCCGAGGAGTTCGTTGCCGGCCGCGAGATCGAATTCAGCGTGCTGGAGGATGCGGCAGGCGAACTCTTCGTCTCCCGGCCGGGCGAGATCGTGCCGGCCGAAAGCCACGGCTTCTTCAGCTACGAAGCCAAATATATCGACGAGAAGGGCGCGGCGCTGAAAGTCCCGGCCGAACTGCCTGAGGATGTCGAGGCTGCCATGCGCGACATGGCCGCAAGGGCCTTCCGGGCGGTCGGCTGCGACGGCATGGCCCGCGTCGACTTTTTCCTGACGGACGACATGCAGTTCCTCGTCAATGAGATCAACACCATCCCCGGCTTTACCAATATCAGCATGTATTCCAAGGCGATGGCGGCAAGCGGCGTCGGCTACGCCGAGATCATCGAGAGGCTCATCGATCACGGCCTGGCGCGCGCCGGTCGGGCTGCCTGACACAGCGCCGGACGCCAGCTATAGGCCAGTCAGAGCTCAGCGCCTGCGAAAGACGCACCACTGGAACGACTGCCAGCGGCCGCCGGGTGTCGTGTGCTCCTCGCGCCAGTCGCGCTGAGGCGCGAAGGCAGACGAGAATTCACCCGCAAGCGCGGCCGCGTCGTAACGTTGGACCGGCAAACCACTGCACCGTTCCGGCCCGTCCGGTGCGAAGGTGGCGATGATCACGGCGCTGCCCGACGCCGTGCCGATTTCGAGCGCGTGGCGATAAGCCAGCCGCTGCTCGGGCTCGGTGAGGAAGTGAAAGACGGCGCGGTCGTGCCACACGTCGTACTGGCGCTCCGGTCTCCATGCGGTGACATCATCAATCACCCAGGCGACGCGGGCGGTCTCGTCCCCCAGCCGTGCCTTGGCGAGGTCGAGCGCCGGCGCGGCGATATCGAGAACGGTGAGATCGGACCATCCGCGCTCGACAAGCCGGTCGACAAGGCTCGATGCACCGCCGCCCACATCGATCAGCGAGGCCGAAACCGGCAACCGCAACTCGTCAAGCGCCCGCAAGGAAGGCTCGGGCGTCGGCTGATACCAGCTGACGCTGTCGGCAGCTTTGGTGCGGTAGACCTCGTCCCAGTGCTCCCGCTTCGTCTCCGTCATCAGGCATCCCCATTGTCTTGCGGCACCGCTTGCTAACCGATCAACATGTAAGAACGGAGACGTCTGCCGCCAAGCGCCGTTCCTATGACCATTTTCTCAGGACGCGAGATGACGATAAACGAGGTCCGCGGGATCAGTCCGGGGTGCCGTCAGATCGAGACGCCCGCCCAGCCGCTCCGTAACGGCAATCGAAGCGGCATTGACGGGAGCGATATAGCTGACGAGCGACGGCAGACCCAGGCTTGCAAAGGCCCAGTCCCGTAACGCCAGGGCCGCTTCGGTCGCATAGCCTCTGCCCTCATAGCCCTCATAGACGAACCATCCCAGTTCCCTTTCCGGAAAGAGCGGCCCATGATTGATCCCGACCTGCCCGACGCATTCGCCGGGCTCGGCAACGTCGATCATCAGCGCCCCGTGCCCGAAAAGCTGCCAGAGCGCCACGTCGTGACAGAACATTCCCCAGGCCGCGCGCAGATCAAACGGCCCGCCCATTCCAACCGATCGCGGCGAGGCCATCAGCCGCGCATAGGCGGCGAAATCGTCCCTGTCGGGCATGCGGAGCCTAAGACGCTCGGTCTGGATGATCATCACGCCCGTTTAGACATGTTGTCGCCGTCTGCTGGAAGTTGGAGCGGAGCCGCTAGCCTTCAAACGCCGCAGAAAATTGAAGCGTCCCGCACGGCGCCGGCCCGCGAAGGACAATCCACTGCACCAGCCGCCTATCGACATCGAGATAGCGTAGTTGCCCGTCGCTGCTGAATCCGGCGCGGCTATAGATGTCGGGATTGCCGATCAGCGCGCACCCGCTGGCGGCCATCTCCTCCAGCAATTCCAGTCCTCTGGCGATCAGCGCCTTGCCGATGCCCTGCCGCTGTCTCTCCGGCTTGACCGATATCGGGCCCAGTCCGAACCATCCCGCATGCCCACCGTCGATTGTCACCGGCGAAAACGCGACATGCCCCAGAATCTCGCCTTCTTCTTCAGCAACCAGCGATATCGTCAGATCGCCTGCCGCGCGAAGCCTCCGAACAATCTCCGCCTCCGTGCCGTCGCTGTAAGGCGTCGACTTAAAGGCAATCGATGTCAGATCGTGGATCGCACCGATATCCGCCAGCGTTTCATATCGGATAAGCATCTCGGTCAATTCCTCATCCTGATCGCTCGCAGATTCTATGCAAGGAAAGTCGAAGGCCAGCAAGCCGGGTTCGTCCAGCGGCAGTTGCGCCAAGACCTGCCCTTCCGGGTTCAGCACCGCCGTCGGCCTCTTTCGGACGGCTCGCCGCCGGAGCGGCTCAAACCACGAAAAAGCCCGGCGCGACGGCCGGGCTCTTCGTTGATGTCGTCTCAGCAAACCTTAGAAAGTCGAGGCACCGCTGCCCCAGGGGCCGTGGTGGAAATCCTTGCCATCCAGGCGGTCGAAGCCGTGGGCGCCGAAGAAATCGCGCTGGGCCTGGATGAGGTTGGCGGTTCCCCTGCCCTGGCGATAGGCGTCGAAATAGGTGAGTGCCGAGGACAGCGCCGGCACCGGCAGGCCTGCCGAAATGGCAGCTGTGACGACACGGCGCAGCGCCGGGATCGATTCCTTGACCATGTCGGAGAAGGCCGGCGTGACGATCAGGTTTGCTGCGTCGGGCGCCTTGGTGAAGGCCGAGGTGATCTCATCGAGGAACTGCGAGCGGATGATGCAGCCGGCGCGCCAGATCCTGGCAATCGTCGGCATCGGCAGCGACCAGTTGAACTCGCGCGACGCTTCCGCCATTACCGCGAAGCCCTGCGCATAGGCGCCGATCTTGGCGGCAAACAGCGCCAGCTCCAGATCCTTGTTGAGCTCGGGGCCGTAAGCGATCGGGAAGGATACCGCCTGCTTGCCGAAGATCTTTTCGGCGGCTTCGCGCTGCGACTTCATCGAGGAGAGGCTGCGGGCAGCGACTGCGGCTTCGATCGCCGTCGCCGGAATGCCCATGTTCTGCGCCTCGATCGCCGACCACTTGCCGGTGCCCTTCTGACCAGCCTTGTCGAGGATCATGTCGACCATCGGCCCGCCGGAAACCGGATCGGTGGCGGCAAGCACCTTCTCGGAAATCTCGATCAGGTAGGAGTTCAGGCGGCCCTTGTTCCACTCGCCGAAGATGCCGGAGATGTCGGAGGCAGTCTTGCCGAGGCCGTCGCGCAGGATGCCGTAGATTTCGGCGATCATCTGCATATCGGCGTATTCGATACCGTTATGGATGGTCTTGACGAAATGGCCGGCGCCGTCATTGCCGAGCCAGGCGACACAGGGCTCGTCATTGTAGCGGGCGGCGATCGAGGTCAGCACCTTCTCGACGCGCGTCCAGGATTCCTCCGTGCCGCCGACCATGATCGACGGGCCGTGGCGCGCACCTTCCTCGCCGCCGGAAACACCCATGCCGATGAAGGTCAGATCGGTATTCTTCAAGCGGTCGAAGCGGGCGACGGTGTCGCGGAAATTGGCGTTGCCGGCATCGATCATGATGTCGCCCTTGGACAGATGCGGGCGCAGCAACTCCATCTGTTGGTCGACGGGATCGCCCGCCTTGATCATGATGATGATCGGGCGCGGCGGCCGGATCGCATCGACGAACTCTTCGATGGTCTTGCACGGAATGATCTGTTTTTTCAGATCGCCGGCGCTTTCGTAGAATTCGTCGGTTTTCTCAGGCGTACGGTTGAAGACCGCAATTTTATTGCCTTTCTCGGCGATGTTGAGCGCCAGGTTGGAGCCCATGACCGCAAGACCGATCAGTCCAATTTCTGCCTTTTCCACGACAAACCTCCGATGTGTCATTTGGACCGGTGTTGTGGCACTGTCTCGGTCAAACGGCAAGTCTCGCAAGGGTCTAATCGGTTCGCAAAAGCCAATGAAATGAAGCTTGCAATATCCCGGCTTGTCCGACAACCGCTTGCGCCGGCTCATCGGCAACCAAGTTTTCTCGCGCCCTGCCCTTGATGCCCTATGTGATGGTATCATCCACATTTCGGGAGATATCGCGTTGGTCTCGGAAAAACGAAAAGATACGGCTCTGCTCGCGGCCCGCGCCGGCCGCTACCGCGAATGTGCGCCACCGCCGCCGCTGCGGCGCCATTTCAGCCGGCTCTGGTCGCATGCGTTCCATGACGGACCACCGGCAATGGTGGCGATCGTGCCGGACGGTTATTGCGATCTCCTTTGGATCGATGGCCGGCTGGTTGTCGCCGGTCCCGACAGGACAGCGGCCTTTCCCGTCCTCCGGCCTGGCGCGACGGTCATCGGCGCACGTTTTGCGCCGGGCGCCGCGGCACCGTGGTTGAAGACGCCGCTTTCGGCGCTTGTCGGCTGCTCGGTGCCTCTTGCTGACATCGGCCGGAAGGACGCGGCCGAATTCGAGGCGCGGCTTGGCGAATGTCGCGATCCTTCGGTCGCCATGGCGCTGTTTGGCCGCTTGCTGGAAGAGGCCATCCGCGATGAGGACGAACCTGCCCGGGATGCCGCCATTATCTTCACCGCCGCCGACAGCGGTCGCCCGGCATCCGGTCTGTTTGGCCGGCTTGGCATGAGCGAAAGGCAGTTACGCCGCCGCTGCCACCATCATTTCGGCTATGGCGCGAAGACGCTGGAACGGATCCGCCGATTCCAGCGTTTCCTCGACTTCTGCCGCAGCTCGGACACGATGCCGCTTGCCAGCCTCGCACTCGAAGCGGGCTTTGCCGATCAGGCCCACATGACGCGCGAGGTCGGCGAGTTCTCTAGCCTGACACCCGCCGTCGTTCTCGGCCAGCTCAGCATCTCGAAAAGGCCAAGCTGACCGTTTTGTTCAAGACGCCGCGGATCGGCCTGTTATTACAGCCAGACCAAATGCCAAGGACCTGCAAGCCATGTCGACGATGCCTGCGAAAATCATCCACCAATCGATCGAGCGCGACTGGCGCGACGTCTATGATTTCGCCGGCAAGCCGGAGAACATGCCGCTCTGGGCCTCCGGACTTGCGAGCGGCCTCGTGCCAAACGGCGCCGACTGGATTGCCCATGGCGCGCTGGGCACCGTCAAGGTGAGCTTCGTGCCCACCAATGAATTCGGCGTGATCGACCACACGGTGACGATCGAATCTGGCCTCAGGGTCTATAATGCGCTGCGCATCGTGCCGAACGGCGATGGCTGCGAGGTCATGTTTACGCTGTTGCGCCTGCCCGGCATGACCGATGCGCAGTTTTCAGCCGATGCCGCCCATGTCGAGAAGGATCTCGCCATGCTTAAAGCCCTGATGGAGAGATAGATGGCCGAGAAGTCAGAAAACCACGATCGCCGCATCGATTATGTCGAATTCAACGTCGCCGACATCGCCGCCGCCAAAGCCTTCTACGGCTCGGCCTTCGGCTGGCGTTTCACCGACTACGGCCCGAACTACTGCGAATTCGACGATGGCCGGCTGAAAGGCGGCTTCACCGATTACGGACCCGTGCGGCCGGGCGGCCCGCTTGTTGTCGTCTATGCCAGGGATCTCGAAGACGTGCTGACGTCGGTCGAGAGGGCTGGCGGCACGATCGTCCGGCCGATCACCGATTTTCCCGGCGGCCGCCGCTTCCACTTCCTCGACCGCGACGGGTATGAACTCGCCGTCTGGGCGACTGCCTGAAGGCGGCTGGCTGGTCGTGGGCAGCCAGTTGATCAGCTATAGAGCATGATGCCGAAAAGTGTGCGCGGTTTTCTTATGACATCATGCTCCAACTCTCTAATTTAGAACAGGATTCAGATTTCAGGCCGACCCGGCCTAAAATCATTCTGTTCCAATTGGTCGCTGCCGATCGATATCCTCCATGACGAGCAGCGCGCCGATCACCGTACCACCCGCATCGCGCAACGGCGACATGCGACAGCGCACCTGCCCCGATCCGGCACCGCCGCCCGGGCACTCATAGGCATAGTCGACCTGCTCACCGGCAAAGCAGGCGTCGAGCTTGTATTTGGCGCACGCGGCAAACAGCTCCTCTCCGATGAATTCGGAAAGGTGCCGTCCGATGAGTTCCATCGGCTTCTTGTCGAGATCGGCGCAGTTGGCTGGATTGGAATAGAGGTAGCGGTAATCCCGTGTCAGCACCGCGACGCGGTCCGGCAGGGTTTCGAGGATCGCAGCATTGAGAAACTGACCGTTGTCGGTATCCGGCACATAGGCTGCCGGCGGCTCGATACGCACGTCCTGCGGCGAAGGCACGCGCCAGTCTGGGCCATGTGTGCCGAAATAGCGGTCGAGCAGATAGGAAAGCACCGTCGTGTGCTCGGTGACGCTGGCGCTGTCGTCGGCGTCCTGGCTAATCAAGTGGCTCACAAACTGCAGTTGCATGTAGACTTCGAGCAGATTGACCGCCCGATGGGCGAGGATGGCCTCGACCAGCGGTTCGACATGCCGGTCGAGCGCCGTGACGCGCTGATCGTCGCCCACCCGTATGGCATCCTCGATCTGCGTGCAACGCAAGGAAAAAGCTCGAAAAAGCTCCAGCAAAACGCCTCCCATCCCACTGTCCCAAGAGACGAGTCCGAAACCTCACGGCGCATCATCTCCACTGCATAATTCTATCCTTAAATCGGAATCAATTTAAAAATAAAGTATACAGCAATTCAAAGTACTACAGCGTCCTTTGCGCGTCCAAAAGTCGCGCGGCGCTGTAGAATGCGCCCTACGGTAAATATTATTCGCGTCTTGGTGGTGACGGGTAACATGAAGTGCCCTCAGTTTCAATCCGAGAGCACCTGCCGCTTTTCACCGCTCATAAATGAGGGTGGACGTTTCTGCAGCATGATGCCGAAAGTCTAGGAGCTGAGCGTCTGCTTGATCTGCCAGCGGTCGTGATACCAAAGCCACTGCTCCGGGTATTCCCGCACCCAGCTTTCCACCTTGTCGTTGAGCAACTGGGCGGCCGCCGGCAGGTCGAGAGTGCCTCTGGCGTCGCGCGGCATGTCCAGCCGCGGCTCGATTTCCAGCCGATAGCGATTACCGGGCAGACGGATGCAACGCGCCGGATAGACCTCGCAGTCGAACTGGCGCACCAGCTTCGGCAGCAGCGGATTGGTCTTGACCTCGCGCCCGAAGAAGATCCCCTTCAGCCCCTTGCGGAATTTCTGATCGACGAGCACGCCCACGCCTTGGCCTGCTTCCAGCTGACGGGCGAGCGCGAAGGAGGAGCCGGCATGCGAGGGCACCAGCTTGCCCATACGCGCGCTCCTGAAATCGAAGACCTTCTTGGCGATATAGGGATTGTTCGGCGGCCGGAAGAGCACGGTCACATGAAGTCCGAAGGCGGCGCCCGCCACCGGCAGCAGCTCAAAATTGGCGGTATGGCCGGTAAAGACGATGAAGGGGCGCGGATTGTCACGCAGATCGAGGAAGATCGGGATGCCCGACACCTCCACTCTGCCCGGCTCCAGTTTTTCGGGATCATAGTCGAACAGCTGGTCGAGAAAGACGTATTCGGCCGCAAGCCGGCCCATATTGCCCCAGCTTGCCAGCGCGATCTCTTCGATCTCGGCCTCGCTCTTCTCAGGAAAGGCGTTGCGCAGATTGGTCAGCATCAGTCTGTGGCGGCTGGTCAGCCGGCCGAGGCGGCGCATCGTCCTGTCGGCGAAGCGGATCGCGCCATCGGCCGGAAACAGCTTCAGGAAATTCAGGAAGCCGAACATCACCTGCGCCACCAGCCACTGCTGGAAGTGCCTGAGCGCCAGGACGATCCGGGTGATGAACAGCTTCACTTGGGGCTCAATCCATCTTCAGGATGATCTTGCCGAAGATCTGGCGCGATTCCATCCGCTCGAGCGCCCGGTCGATATCGCTGAAGCTGACCTCGGTGTCGATGACGGGATGCACGAGCCCGCGGCCCATCTTCTGCATCGCATTCGCCATGTTCTCCATGCGGCAGCCGAACGAGCCGAAGAGCTTCAATTGCTGCTGGAACAGCATCATCAGGTTCATCTCTGTGGAAACACCCGAGGTCGAGCCGCAAGTGACGAGGCGCCCACCGCGCTTCATGCAGAGCATCGAGCCTGCCCAGGTGTCCTTGCCGACATGTTCGAAGACGACGTCGACGCCCTTCTTCTTGGTGAGCTTGCGCACCACGCCTTCGAAACGGTCGGTGCGATAGTTGATGACGTGATCGGCGCCGAGCGCCCTGGCCTTTTCGATCTTGTCGTCCGAACCGACCGTGGTGATGACGGTGCAGCCGATCTTCTTGGCAAGCTGGATCGCCGCCGTGCCGATGCCGGAGCCGCCGGCATGGACGAGAATGGTTTCGCCGGGTTCGAGCTTGGCATTGTCGAACAGCATGTGCTCGACCGTCCCGAAGGTGACGGGAGCAAGCGCTGCACCGATCGCATCGACGCCGGGAGGAGCCGGCACCAGCAGGCGCGCGGGAAGGTTGACCTTCTCCTGCGCAAAGCCGTCGAGATGGAAGCCGTGCACGCCGGAGACATGTTCGCAGAGATTGTCGCGACCTTCGCGGCATGGGCTGCAGAGGCCGCAGGTGCGCGCGCCGTAGATCGAGACGAGCTGGCCGGGCAGCACGTTGGCGACACCCGGGCCGATCGATTCCACGACACCGGAAGCCTCCGCACCGATGACCAGCGGCATCTTGCGCTTGGCGAAGGCCATGCCGCGCCAGCCCCAGAGATCGATATGGTTGAGTGCCACCGCCTTGACGCGCAGCGTCACCTCCCCGGCTGCAGGCGCGTCCGGTTCCGGCAGGTCGGTGATCTCAAGCTTGCGGTCATCGATCAGTTGCAAAGCGCGCATGGCAAAATCCCTCGCCTAGACGGCGTCATCTCGTCTCAAAAATGTGTCGGGAACCGCTTAAGCCGGTTCGAGCGCCATGACAAGGCTGGCATTCTGCCCGCCGAAGCCGAAGGAGTTGGAAAGCACGGCTGAAACTTGTGCTTGCCGCTTCTTGTTCGGCACGACATCGAGAACGATCGACGGATCGGGATTGGTATAGTTGATCGTCGGCGGCAACGTGCCGGTCAGCATCGTCTGCAGCGAGAACACCGCCTCGACAGCACCCGCCGCCGTCAGCGTATGACCGATCATCGACTTGTTCGACGAAACCGGGATGCCGACGATCCGTTCGCCGAAGACGGCCGACATCGCCCCATATTCCATCTTGTCATTCTCGGGCGTCGAAGTGCCATGGGCATTGATATAGCCGATGCCGCTCTCGTCGATGCCGGCATCGGCAAGCGCCGCGCGGATCGTCGCGATTGCCGGGCCGCCATCCGGCGACGACCGGGTGCGGTGAAAGCTGTCGGCCTTGTCGCCGGCGCCCTTCATGATGCCGAGCACCTTGGCGCCACGGGCGACCGCCGCTTCCAGCGATTCCAGCACCAGCGTCGCTGCACCTTCGGCGATGACGAAACCGTCGCGATCCTTGCTGAACGGCTTGGAGGCCTTGGTCGGCGGGTCGTTCTGGGTCGAAAGAGCCGACAGTAGCGAGAAGCGGATCAGCGCTTCGGCGCTCAGCGATCCGTCGGTTGCAACCGTCAGCGCTCGGGTCGTCCGGCCCTGGCGGATTGCCTCGATGCCGAGTTGGATCGCCGTGACGCCGGAGGCGCAGGCGGTCGACAGCGTGACGGGAAGACCGCGCGTGCCGAACCGGTCGGCAAGGCGCTCGGAAATCGCGCCGAACAGGGCTGCCTCATGGAAGGCCGGGTCCGGGCGCTGACGCAGCGCCGTCAGGAAACGCTCATAGGCATCACCGGGATGCTCGGAGGCCGGCGAACGGTCGGCAAGCTCGAAACGCGCGCTCCATTCCGGTTCGATCGGCGGGGCGGCAAGGAACAGCGGGCCGTTGAAATCGCCGGAAAGGCCGGCATTGGCCAGCGCCTCGATCGTCGTTTCGCGGGCGAAAGCGTAGGAGCGCTCGACGGCATTTGGTACCGGGATGCCGATAAAATCGACGGTGCCGGCGATCCGCGTCGACAATCCCTCGGTCGGAAAACGGTTGATCTCGTGAATGCCCGACGTGCCTGACGAAAGCGCTGCCCAGTTGTCGCTGAGGCCCTGACCGAGCGAGGTGATGATACCCATGCCGGTCACGGCCACGATCGGACGGCCAAGGTGATCCTTGTAAGCGGAAGCTGTCATATCTTTCACTCCTCACGCATTTGCGGAAAGAACGGCGACGCCCTCGCCGCGCTGGTGCCCGACCGCGGTCACGACGGCGGCGGTGGCGCCTGCGCGCATCGGCGCCTCATGGGCGGCGTCAAAGGGCGGAACCTTGGCCTTGCCGTCGACGGCAAGCGCCGCAAGCGCCAGACCCAGCGTGAACTGCGTCTCGATCGTATGGCCGGTGACGCCACTAAAGCCGCGGATCGCAACGTCGGGCAATTGATGTTCGAGCACCGCCCGCTCGCGGGCGGCAAGATCGTGCATGCCGGTCGAGCCGGAAAAGATCGCCGTGCTTTCGGTCGCAAGCCCCGTGGCCGGTGCCAGGAGCCGCTCCAGCCGGGCTTCGAGATTGCCGGCATTGCGGTTGCCGCGGTCGCCCTCGACCGCGTCGATCACGGCATAGATATGCGCGCCGCGAGCTTCCGCATGCTGGCGCGATTCGAGCACCAGGAAGGCGCCTGCCGAGCCGGTGATCATGCCGCCGCCGGCGCTGGGTCTGCGCGACCAGAGCGGCACCCAGTCGCCGCGCGCATGGGCGCCGATCGCTTCGGTGAGCAGGATCATGTCCGGCCGCTCCGCCGCGAAGGCGCCGCCGACCAACGCATGCGAGGATTCGCCTGATTTGATGCGATAGAAGGCAGTCTCGACGGCTGAGATTCCGGCCGCTTCCTCGCCCATGAAGGTGCGCGACGAGCCTGTGACCTTGTGCACAATCGAGATGTTGCCGGCGAGCAGGTTGGAAAGCTGGGCGAGGAACAGCGTCGGCCTCAACTCCGTCGTCAGCTTCTCGTTCAGCAGCAATTCGCGGTCGTTGCGCTTCAGGGCCTCGTCGACGATCAGTGTATCGACATTGATATCGCGCTCGCCGCCGCCGGCCGCCACGATCATATCCATCGCGCCGCAGGCCTCGAGATCGTCCTTGAAACCGGCATCGTCTAGTGCCAAGCCCGCGGCGAAGACACCGATGCGCTGCCAGTTTTCCATCTGGCGCTGATCGCCGCGCTTAGCGATCTGCTGCGACCAGTCGATCTCGGGCAGCGGATGCACCGGATAGGGCTTGAACTTCTCGGTCTCGACGATCGTCTTGGGGGCGCTTGCCGCCGAAAGCAGCGAGATATGCGCATCCTTGCCGACGCCCTGACAGGTGACGATGCCTATACCAGAGATGACGACGTCGTTTGCAGCCTTGCTCATCCAATCACTCCCTGCGCCGCGATCGCTTCGAGAAGCCCAATCTCGCCGGCACGTTTCTTCACGATATCGCCGAGCGGCACCTCGGAAAACGGCATGGTGCGAAGCTTCAGCTGCGCATCGCAGACCTTCTTGCCGGCGCTGGTGATTTTAGCCTTGGTAACGGCGAAACCCGAACCGTCGTGCTCGAGCACCGCCTCGATGTCGAGCACGGCTTCCGGTTCGACGAAAGTGCGCATCTTGGCCCCGTCGACCGTCATCAGGAAGGGCATGGCGGCGAAATTGGTCACGGCAAGCACCAGCATGCCGGAGGCCTGCGCCATGGTTTCGATCAGGAGCACGCCAGGAACCAGCGGCATACCAGGAAAGTGGCCCTCAAAGACGGGGCTCTTGGCCGGCACGACGGATCGCGCCTTCAGCGTGCCCTTCTTCAGGTCCACCGCTTCGACGCGGTCAATCATCTGGAAATATTCCAGCAGCATTCGGATCCTCCGGCCCGACAGGCCAGATCCGCCCGCCGGTGACGCCTACTTAGGAACGAAACCGCCCGGCCGCCATATTCAAGGCGGCAGGGCGGTCAAAAAAGATTGATATGTCGCTCAGGCCTTGGCGGCTTTGAGCTCGTCGATCTTGGCGCAGAGGTTCTTCAGCACGAAATATTCTTCGGTGGAAACCTTGCCCTCATTGACTTCCTGCGTCCACTTTTCGAGCGGGATCTTGATGCCGAATTCCTTGTCGATCGCAAAGACGATGTCGAGGAAATCGAGGCTGTCGATACCGAGGTCGTCGATCGTATGGCTCTCCGGCGTGATCGTCGCACGATCGATCTCGCTGGTTTCTGCAATAATGTCGGCAACTTTATCGAATGTAGCGGTCACGCGCTGTACCTCATGAAATGACGATTTAAACCCCTCATAGGCAAATCCATTTCAAAAGCCAATGCTTTCATCCGGGCGTGGCGGCAATTTGCCCGCTGGGTGTTGCCTAAACAGCAATGGAAGCGGCCTTTGCCGTCACCCGAGGCGGGAGGCGATGCCGCTGCAGAAAACCCCGTCGGCTCGAGCAGAGTAAAGAAGCCGTCCGAATCAGGCCTGCGGACCGGCGCGCCTCGGCGCGGGTACTTCCAACGAGAGCCAGGCTACCGAAACTTTGATCTGGATCAAATCGCGATCCCGGCGAAATCGATAATCATCAAGTCGCGCTGGAAGAAATTGGGATAGCCGAACCAGTAATCGCGGCGTAATCGTCTCGGTTATACCGCGCGGGCAAACGCGGATTTCGAAGGGATCAGGAGATGGACGTCGCACGCAGTGAGATTCCCGAGGCCGGCACGCCCGTCGCTTGCCGCTCCTGCCAGGCGCGGCACGGCGTCGTCTGCGGCGCCCTGTCCAGCCGCCAGCTCCGGGACCTCGGCCGCCACTCGCTGCGCCGCAAGGTCGATGCCGGCACAGAGATCATCGCTCAAGGGTCGGAAAGCTCGTTCTACTCGAACATCATGCGCGGAGTGGTAAAGCTCTGCAAGGTGATGCCGGACGGACGCCGGCAAATCGTTGGCCTGCAATTCGCCTCCGATTTCGTCGGCAGACCCTTCGTGCGTGAAAGCACGCTGTCGGCCGAGGCCGCGACCGACACGGAGATCTGTGTCTTCCCCCGTAACCTGCTCGACCGTATGATATCGGAGGCGCCGGAGCTGCAGCGCAGCCTGCACGATCAGGCGCTGAAAGAGCTGGATGTCGCGCGCGAATGGATGCTGACGCTCGGCCGGCGCACCGCCGAGGAAAAGGTCGCAAGCCTGCTTCACCTCATCGCCACGCACGTCGAACCGCAAACGGCGACGAGCACCGCCTTCGACCTGCCGCTATCACGCGCCGAGATCGCCGATTTCCTCGGATTGACGATCGAGACCGTCAGCCGCCAGATGACTAGGCTGCGCAAGAGCGGCGTCATCCATATCGAGAACTTCCGACATATCGTCGTCCCCGATATGGATGAGCTGGAAAAGAAAATCAGCGGGTAATCACCACGCGGGTATTGGCAAGGCCGGCTTGGCGCGCCAGCGAGAAGAACTCGGCCGCATTGTCGGGATGCAGGCGGACGCAGCCATGCGAGGCCGGTCGGCCCAGGCGTTTCAGGTCGAAGGTGGCATGAACGGCGTAACCGCCGTTGAAGAACACCGCGTAGGGCATCGGTGCATTGTCGTATTTCCGGGAACGGTGATCGCGCGACAGCCACTTGGCGCTCCACGAACCGGTCGGCGTGACATAGCCGTTGCGCGCGGTCGAAACCTTCCAACGATACTTGACGAAGCCGTTCTCGGTGACGGTCATCGTCTGCTTGCCAATGCTGACATTGGCGACCAGCGTTGCTGCCTGAGCGGCAATGGGAGAAAATTGCAGCAATAAACTTGCGGCGGCGGCCGCCAAAATCGTCTTCATGATAACCCCTCTTCGAACCCGCGCAGTTTAATTGCGCCCACGCGAAAGAGAGACTACGGCAATACTTATTATATAGCTTTAACCCGAATGGTAATCACAATTTTAACATGTTTAAGCCGGAAACGCCGCCGCAGGACAGCGGCCCGCTTCACTGGAGCTTGCGTGGAACCGAGGGCGGGTTCAGCCGCTGGTAGGCCTTGTTCATCTTCTCGCGGATAGAGGCCATGGTGCCGAGGTTATGACCGCAAGCGGCACAGGTGATGATATCCGTCTCCCGGATCTCCGGACGCTCGAACTTCATCTTGGTGCTCTTGCACTTCGGGCACGGTAATTCAACCTGAACTGTCATTGCTCTGCTTCCGGTCTGATGGAGGTATGAGGCGTTTCGCATAAACGTTTGAGCCGGAGCTGTCCACCGCGGTGTGTCCGCGGTGCGTAGCACCCTACAGAAAACACAGAAACAACCCGAATGTCAGACCGGCGAGCACCATGCAGCTGGCATAAAACACCGATACGCCGTCTTCGACGTCGCCGGCGGTAGCTATGTCCCGGCCAGCGTTGTTGATCATCGGCTCCGTCACGATGACACCGCCGTAGATGCGCGGGCCGGCGAGCTGGACGTTGAGAGCGCCGGCCATTGCCGCCTCCGGCCGGCCGGAATTCGGCGAACGGTGCAGGCCGCCGTCGCGCATCGCCACGCGAACCGCCTGGCGGCAGGCGCTGGTACCGCGCCGGACCCAGGCGCCGGCGGCGATCAGCAGGATGGAGAAACGCGCGGCCGGCCAGTTGGCGATATCGTCGAGCCGGGCCGATGCCCAGCCGAAATCGATATATTTTTCCGACTTGTGGCCAATCATCGAATCCGCCGTGTTCAGCATTTTGTAGGCGAGCAAGCCCGGCAGGCCGAAGACGGCATACCAGAGCGCCGGCGCGACGACGCCGTCGGAAAAGTTTTCGGCCAGGCTTTCGATCGCCGCGCGGCACACCGCCGGCTCGTCCAGCGTTTCAGGATCGCGCCCGACGATCTGAGAAACGGCGGCCTGTCCACCGGCAAGCCCCACGTCGCGCAGGGCGACGGCGACCGCCGCGACGTGATCGGCAAGGCTCTTTTGCGCCAGGAAGATCGCCACCAATCCGGTCTCGAGCAGGATGCCGGCGAGACCGAACAGCGCGAAGAACCGGTTGAACACGAAGCCCGCGGCCACCGCCAGCAGCAGCAGGGCCAGGATGGCGGCGACGCCGTTCATTCGGCGTCGGGAGCCGGTGAGACTTGCGGAGTTGAGTTGCCGGTCGGCATAGGAAATCGCCGCGCCGAAGATGACGACGGGGTGCGGTACCCGCGACCACAGCCATTGCGGATCGCCGGCGATCCGGTCGAGCAGCAGCGCCAGAAGCAGCACGAGAAGGTTTTCGTCGATCGTCATCGCTCAAATCTCTGAAGGGCTTCGCAAAGTCGTCGGTCCGCCGCCGGATCCGGCGTCAACCCGAAACGCAGCTGATCCGGCGCATAGTCGAACTTGCGGACGAGAATATGATGGCGGCAGAGATGGGTGTAAATGTCGCTCGCCCTGCCGTCGGCGACAAGAGTGAACAGCGCCGTTCCTCCCGATATCCGCAATCCGGCCGCAGTCAGCACCGCATGCAGGCCGGCGCAGCGTTCATCGATGCGGGCGCGGATTGCAGACACGTCCGAACGCAACAGCGAACCTGCAATCGAAAGAGCCGGGCCCGAGACTGCCCAAGGGCCGAGCCAGTTCTCGAAACGCTCGAGAATATCTTGGCGCGCAATCGCAAAACCGAGCCGGAGACCGGCAAGCCCGAAGAACTTACCGAAGGAGCGGAAGATGATCAGGTTGGAAAGTGATTGCGCTTGGGCTGCTAGGCTCAGCGCCGGATCGGTATCACCGAAGGCCTCATCGACGACGAGAAGCCCGTCTGCCGCCTTCATCCTGTCGTGCAGGGCAATCAGCGTTTCGGCCGGCCAGACCCTGCCGTCCGGATTGTTCGGATTGACGACGACGGCCAGCCGATGCTCGGCCCCGATCGCCGCGACATCGCGGACCGCACCGACGGCACAACCGGCCGAAGCAAAGGCGCGCACATATTCGCCATAGGTCGGCGACACCACTGCGACTTTGTCGTCCGTCACTGCGACTTTGTCGTCCGTCACGGCAACTCTGTCTGTCAAAGAGACTTGCCTGTCCTGCCGGAGCAGGCGCGGCAGAAGCTGGATCACCGATTGCGTTCCGGGCACCGGCAGCGGCAGGATCGCCCCGCTGCCGTAATGCTCGCACGCGGCATGCCTTGCCTCATCGGCGAGATGGCCGTCCGGCAGGCGGTGCCATGCCCTTGCCGGAACGTCAGGCAGGGCGACGGGGCACGGATTGATGCCTGTGGAAAGGTCGAGCCAGTCTTCCGGCCTGCCGCCGAAGGCGGCGGCAGCAGCGGTGATGCCGCCGCCGTGGGCGATGGGCGCGCTCATGCGGCAGCTCTCGCAAGATCGATCAGGTGCATATAGGACCCCGCCACCTGGCCGCGCCGCAACCCGACAGCACCGAGATCGGTTCCGAGCGCATCTTGCGCTGCAAACAGCCGCTTCCCCTCGCCCTCGGACACAACAGTGGAATAGTGGAATTCATGCGCGGTCATCGTCCGCGCGAAGAAGGCGCCGTCGAGCGGTGTCACACGGCGGTAGCCGAGATGGCGTCGGCGTTCGGCATAGCTGGTGACGACGGGCAGCAGGCCGAGCATTTCGTGGCGCTTTCCGCCCGCATCGATCAACCCATCGCCGAGCACCATGTAGCCGCCGCACTCCCCGTAAATCCTGATGCCGCGTGCCGCCGCGTCGAGCATGCCGGCGCGAAAATTCTGCGCCGCCGAAAGCCGCCCGGCATGCAGCTCGGGATAGCCGCCGGGCAGATAGATCGCATCGGCGTCACCGGTCGGCGCCTCGTCGGCGAGCGGCGAGAAGAACGAAATATCAGCCCCGCGGCGACGCCAGCCGAGCAGCATATGCTCGTAGGAAAAGGCAAAGGCGACATCGCGCGCCACGGCGATGCGGGCGCCGATCGGCATCAGCCGGTCGATATTGGCGGCAGACGGCCGGTTGAGCCCCTGCCTTGCAATGCGCAGCAGGAATTCGAAATTGCATTCCTCGGAAACGGCATCCGCCGAATGGTCGATGAAATTATCGAGCGTGGTGTGTTCACTGGCCTGGACGAGACCGAGATGGCGCTCCGGCAAGGCGAGCGCCTTGTCGCTGCCGATTACGGCGATAACAGGCATGCGGATCGCTTCGAGCGCCTGGCGCAGCATCGCCTCGTGCCGGTCGCTGCCAACCTTGTTAAGGATGACGCCGGCGACGCGGACATCGGCGCGGAAGCCGGCAAAGCCTGATACCAGCGGCGCCACTGACTGCGACATGCGCGAGGCATCGACGACCAGCACCACGGACAGGCCGAGCTGAGCGGCAAGATCGGCCGCAGTTCCCCTTCCGTCGGCCGCTCCGTCGAAAAGTCCCATCATCGCCTCGATGACGAGGATGCGGTCGCCGGAACGGTGAAGGGCTGAATTGGCCGAGATCAGCTCCGGGCGCATCGCCCAGGGATCGAAATTCAGGCAGGGCGTGCCACTTGCGGCCGCATGAAAGGCGGGATCGATGTAATCGGGACCGGCCTTGCCGGGCGCGACCGCGATGCCGCGCCGGCGCAACGCCCTGAGCAATCCGAGCGTCACCGTCGTCTTGCCGGCGCCGGAGGACGGCGCTGCGATCAGGAGGCCGCTCATGTCAGCACCTTGCCGGACCGGCGGAACGGATCGGGTTGCAGCCGCCGTCCGGCGAGCGCGCCGAGCCAATCGAGCGAGGCTCTGAGCCGCACCACCTCGCCGACGACGACCACCGCTGGCGGTTCGAGCCCGGCGGTGGCGATGGCCGCGGGCGCCTCGGCTAGCGTCGTTTCCAGCACCTGCTGCCGGCCAGTGGCAGCGTTGCAGACGAAGGCGACAGGTTCGGTAGGCTCCCGGCCGGCGGCGATCAACCGGGTGCTGATCTCGGCGATGTGTTTCATCGCCATATACATGACGATCACGGGAGAGCCCCGGCCGATCGCCTCCCAGTTGATCCTGTCGGGCACGATGCCGGAGGAATCATGGCCGGTGAGGAAGGTCACGGCGTGGTTGATGTCGCGATGCGTCACCGGGATGCCGGCATAGGCAAGCCCGCCGATGCCGGCGGTGATGCCGGGCACGATGCGGAAGGGGATATTGTGCTCGACCAGCGTCAGCGCCTCTTCGCCGCCGCGGCCGAAGACGAAGGGATCGCCGCCTTTCAACCGCAGCACCCGCTTGCCGGCGCGTGCCAGTTCCACCAGCCGCAGCGAGATGTCACGTTGTTTGGCCGAAGGCTTGCCGCCGCGTTTTCCGGCATATTCCACCACCGCTTCCGGCCGCGCCAACGCCAGGCATTCCTCGTTGACCAGCGCGTCGTGCACGATGACGTCGGCCTCGGAAAGCCCTCTTGCGGCGAGCAGCGTCAAAAGCCCGGGATCGCCGGGACCGGCACCGACCAGCCAGACGGTGCCCGGCTCCAGCGCCGGAAGATGGGAGAATGCGGCATCGATCATCTTGCTGATCTAGAGCATGATGCCGAAAAGTGTAAGCGGTTTTCGGACGACATTATGCGCACCTGTTTGTTTTAGATCCGCCGGGCGCCCTGTCTCACCGGAAGTTGCCGAGATGACCATGACTCACTTTGCTAGGAAGCGGAATCAAACTCTCGGAAAACCCGAATAACAATATGAATATATTATCATATAGTCGCGACGACCGGCCGCGAAGCGGCCAGTCTTCCAATCGGTCAGGCCCTGAGCAGCGTGTCGCGGATGAGATCGATAACCTTTTTCGATTCGATGCCGGTGCAGACGATCTGTCTCGGCAGGCCATCCCAGTCACCCGGCGGAAAACGGCGACCGTCCGGCTTTACGATGGTCTGGCCGTCGGCGATGCCGCCACAGACGACACGCACCGCACCCGATATCGACGAGAACAGTTCGGGCGCCACGACATAGACTGAGGCGCAGCTATCATGCACCATCATGCCGTCCTCAACCGCATGCTTGTAAAAATCGATGTAGGACTGCGAGAGTTCATTGAGCTGTTTGACCGCCTTGTCGCCCTTGGCCGCCATCTCGCCAAGATAGCTGCGGCTCATCGTGGTGACCGCGGTGACGTCGAGGCCGATGACGGTCACCTTCCAGGGCGCGGTCATGACGATATCCGCAGCTTCGGGATCACCATGGATGTTGGCCTCGGCGACCGGCGAGACATTGCCCGGCACATAGAAATTGCCGCCCATGATGACGACGTCCTTGACCAGCGTTGCGATCTCGGGGGCTTCCTTCAGCGCCAGCGCCAGATTGGTCATCCGCCCGACAGCGACGAGGCGCACTTCGCCCGGATGGGCGCGCACGGTATCGATGATGAAGCGATGCGCCGGGCGCGGATCGAGCGGCAGGTCGATCGTCTCCGGCACGTCGATATCGCCGAGGCCATTGTCACCATGCACCATGGCCGGCCAGGGCCGCTCGGCGCGCGAGGGGTCGATGGTGACGCTGGCGCCCTTGGCAACGGGTGCCGGAATATTCCAATCGCGCTTGAGGAAGAGCGCATTGCGTGTCGTCGTCTCGACCGAGGCGTTACCGAAAACGGTGGTGATGCCGATCAGATCGATTTCGGGGTGGCGGTGCAGGAAAAGAAGCGCCATGGCGTCATCGACGCCCGGATCCGTGTCATAAATGACCTTGTGCATTGATATCCTCTAAATGTAGATCGCGAAGCTGCCGGACGGCGTCGCAACGTGTGGCCACCATAACGCCCGTCAGGCTTTCCGCAACCCGATGCCGGCAATCGCCGCTGTCGCATGCGCGGATTTGATCTTGCCGAGCAGCAGCTCCGCATCCGCTCCAATGGCCGCAAGTGCCGCGGATTCCGCCACGCCATGGCAGCCGACACGGGCAAAGACGATGGCAGAGGGATTTTTAAGCCGCGGCGTTTCCTCTTCCAGCCGCGGCGCATCGAAGAAGACGGCGGGCACGGCAAAATGCCTGGCAACGGCAAGGATCGCCGCTTCTTCGGAACGGCTGTCGATCGAGGCAATGGCAGCAAGCTCCGCCCCGATGATACCGGCCGCTTCAACCGCTTCGATGGCCAGTGCCAGCACTTCAGCGGGCGGCGTTTTGCGCTCGCAGCCGAGCCCGAGCACGTGATGTCTGCTCCTGTCGAAGGTAATGTCGCTCATGTTGCTGCCGAATGCGCCTTGCCATGTCCTTTGCAGCCATTGCAGCCCGAGGCGGGAAATGCAAGAAGGCGGCCTGAAAGCCCCTCCGGAACTCCGTCTTGCCCGATATCACCTTCCATCTGCTTCTACTGCTCTGCGCGGCGGCCTTTTTTGCTGGTTTCGTCGATTCGATTGCCGGTGGCGGCGGCCTCATCACCGTTCCCGCCATGCTGATTGCCGGCATTCCGCCGCTGCAGACGCTCGGCACCAATAAGGTGCAGTCGATCTTTGGTGCCGCCTCGGCAACGCTCGCTTATGCCCGCAAGGGCCACGTGCAGCTTCGCGAACAATTGCCGATGGCGCTGATGGCGGTCATGGGCGGGGCGCTCGGCGCTGCCCTTGCCACGATCGTACCCGGACAGGTGCTGCAGGCGATCATGCCGGTGTTGCTGCTGTCGATCGCGATCTTCTTTGCCGTCAAGCCGAACCTCAACGACGTCGATACCCATCGCCGCATCACGCCCTTCGCCTTCGGCCTGACGCTGGTCCCGGCCATCGGCGTTTATGACGGGGTCTTCGGCCCGGGCACCGGCTCCTTCTTCATGCTCGCCTTCGTCACACTCGCCGGCTTCGGCGTGCTGAAGGCAACCGCCCACACCAAGCTTCTCAATCTCGGCTCGAATTTCGGCGCGCTGATTGTCTTCGCAAGCTTTGGCGCGATACTCTGGAAGATCGGCCTGTTGATGGGCATCTGCCAGTTCCTCGGCGCGCAGCTCGGTTCGCGCCTTGCCATGCGCATCGGTTCGAAGCTGATCAAGCCGCTGCTGGTGATCGTGTGCGTCGCCCTGGCGGTCAAGCTCCTCGCCGACCCGGCAAATCCGCTGCGCTTGTGGCTCGGCATCTGACGGAGACGCTTGGCCGTCTTCCATTACCTCTGGCGTAATTGATAGGGTGCACCACCTTCCCGCATGATCGCCCTGCCTGAATGACGGGCGATCAAAAGGAGATGACCCGATGAACGATGCAAACAGCAATGCCGAGCGCTACCTCGCCATCTGGAACGAGACGGATGCGGCTCGCCGCCGCGCTCTCATCGCCGAGAGCTGGGCGGAAGCCGCAACCTACATCGATCCGCTGATGCGCGGCGAAGGCCACGAGCAGATCAATTCGCTGGTGGAGGCCGTGCAGAACCGTTTCCCCGGTTTCCGTTTCGAACTGATCGGCACGGCTGACGGCTATGGCGACAATCTGCGTTTCTCCTGGGGCCTCGGACCTGCCAATGGCGAAGCACTGATCAAGGGCACGGATTTTGCCGAACTCGAAGACGGCAAACTGAAATCCGTCCGCGGCTTCATCGACCAATTGCCGGAAGCTGCCTGATGAAGCCGACCGCCCGCCCTCTTGGAGATCATCTGCGCGGATGGCGCCAGCGCCGCCGGATGAGCCAGCTCGACCTGGCGCTGGAGGCAGATATCTCGCAGCGGCATCTGAGCTTCATCGAGAGCGGGCGCTCGACGCCGAGCCGCGACATGCTGCTGCATCTTGCCGAACGCCTCGGCGTGCCGCTCCGCGACCGGAACCCGCTGCTGCTGGCGGCGGGTTTCGCTCCCGTCTTTACCGAGCGTGCACTCGACGATCCCGCCTTGGAACCGGCGCGCCGCGCCATCGACATGGTGTTGAAAACTCATCAGCCTTTCCCGGCGCTCGCGATCGACCGCCACTGGACGCTCATTGCCTCCAACGCGGCGCTGGCGCCGCTCATCTCAGGCATTGCCGATCCCTCCCTGCTGGAACCGCCAGTCAATGTGCTGCGCCTCAGCCTGCACCCGCAAGGACTGGCGCCCCGCATTGCAAACCTCCCGGAATGGCGCGCCCACCTTATCGACCGGCTGCGTCAGCAAATATCGGCTTCGGGCGATCCGGTATTGGAGAGGCTGCTGAACGAACTGCTGTCCTATCCGGCGCCCGAAGCGGCGAACGATGCGCATACCGACCACGCCGGCATCGCCATTCCGCTGAAGCTTTCGACCAAGGCCGGTCTGCTATCCCTGATCTCGACGACCACGGTCTTCGGCACGCCCGTCGACATCACTCTGTCGGAACTGGCCGTGGAATCCTTCTTCCCGGCGGATGAGGAAACGGCCGCGATCCTGCGCGGCCTCTCTCTCAACTGATGCCTAGAATTCCACGCCCGGCTGGCCCTTGATGCCGGAGCGGAACGGATGCTTGATCAGTTCCATCTCGGTCACCAGGTCGGCGATCTCGATCAGTTCCTCCCTGGCGTTGCGCCCCGTCAGCACGACATGCGTCATGGGCGGCTTCTCGTTCTTCAGGAATTCCACGACCTCGTTGATATCGAGATAGTCGTAGCGTAGCGCGATGTTGATCTCGTCGAGCAGCACCATGGAATAGCGATCGTCGCGGATCAGCTCCTTGGCCTTTTCCCAGGCAGCCGAGGCGGCGGCAACGTCGCGGGCGCGGTCCTGCGTTTCCCAGGTGAACCCCTCGCCCATGGTGTGGAACTGGCAGAGATCGGAGAAATGCTTCTCGATCAGATCGCGCTCGCCGGTCCACATCGCACCCTTGATGAACTGCACGACGGCAGAGGGCTTGCCATGGGCGATGTGGCGGAAGATCATGCCGAAGGCGGCCGATGACTTGCCCTTGCCCTTGCCGGTGTGGACGATGATCAGCCCCTTGCCATCGGTCTTGGTCGCCATGATCTTGTCGCGGGCGGCCTTCTTCTTCGCCATCTTCTCGGCATGGCGCGCATCGTCCTTTCCAGCTTCGCCTTCTGGGATCGCGCTCTCCGGTGTCTCGTCGCTCATCGGTTCACCTTGTTCTATTGTTGGCGGCCAGGTCGAACCGGGCCGAATTGCTGCGCGGCGTCCAGAGGCTGCGGTCGATCGCCTCGCACAGCCGCTCCTTCATCTCGTCGAATGCTGCCGGGTTCTTCTCCATCATGAAGGTACTCACAATGGGATCGGCGACGAAGGCCTGGTATACCGCCTCGAAATGATGGGCGCCGACTGCACCCGTCGTCGCCGAAAAGGCGAAGAGATAGTCGACGGTGGCGGCAATCTCGGCCGCACCCTTGTAACCGTGGCGCATGACGCCCGATATCCATTTCGGATTGACGACGCGCCCGCGCACGACGCGGCCGATCTCCTCTTCCAGCGAACGGATCACCGGCCGTTCCGGCCGGGAATGATCGTTGTGATAGATCGAGGGGCGGGCGCCGGCGAGCTGTTCCGCCGCCGCCGCCATGCCGCCTTCGAACTGGTAATAATCGTCGCTGTCGAGCAGATCGTGTTCGCGATTATCCTGATTCTGAACGACGGCCTGCACCGAGCGCAGCCGCTCCTCGAACAGGCCGCGTTCGGCCTTGCCCTCCTCGCCGGCGCCATAGGCATAGCTGCCCCAGACGAGATAGGCCTCGGCGAGATCGGCGCGCCGCTCCCAGCCTTTTTCGTCAATCAGCGCCTGCAGCCCCGCGCCATAAGCGCCGGGCTTCGAGCCGAACACCCGGTAGCCCGCTCGCCTTCTGGCCGAGACCTCGTCGAGGCCGGCTGCGGCAAGCCTTGCCGCCTCGCCGCGCATGCGCGCGGCGATCGGATTGTCGGCCTCGTCCTCTTCAAGCGCGCCGACGGCGCGGACCGCCTTGTCGAACAGGGCGATCTGCTCGGGAAAAGCGTCGCGGAAGAAGCCGGATATCCTGAGCGTCACGTCGACGCGCGGCCGCCCGAGCATTGCCGGCGGTATGATCTCGTAGCCGGTGACGCGGCGCGAGCTCATGTCCCAGAGCGGCTTGACGCCAATCAGCGCCAGCGCCTGGGCGATGTCATCGCCGCCGGTGCGCATGTTCGACGTGCCCCAGGCCGTCAGCCCTAGGGAAGCCGGCCATTCGCCGTGATCCTGCGCATAGCGGCGAACCAGCAGTTCCGCGGATTTCTTGCCGAGTTCGTAGGCGGCCGGCGTCGGCACGGCGCGGCTATCGACCGAATAGAAATTGCGGCCCGTCGGCAGCACATCGGGCCGCCCGCGCGTCGGCGCCCCGGAGGGGCCGGGCGCAACGAAGCGGCCGTCGAGGCCGTTAAGCAGGCCTGCGATTTCGGCTGGCCCGCAGGCCAGGATCGAAGGCTTGAGGCGGGTCTCGATCTCGGAAAGCACCGCCCGCGTCGCCGGCCAGTTCTCAGGGCAGACGATCTGGCCGGAAACGAACTTCGCCGCCAGGAGCTCGATGCGCTCGACGGTGTCGCCGTTGGTGCGCCAGGGGGCGTCGAGGAGATCTGCTAGGATGGCATGACGTGGGGCTGTCCAGGGGGCGGCCATGTCGCAGTCGAGAGGATCGAACGTGGAGTTACCCCCCTCTGTCCTGCCGGACATCTCCCCCACAAGGGGGGAGATCGGGGATGAGAGGTCCCGCTCCAACTGCTCGGCCGAAGGTGCGGCAACTTCAAACGTTTCTTTTGTGGGAAGCCCAAGCCTCTTGCCGATCTCCCCCCTTGTGGGGGAGATGTCCGGCAGGACAGAGGGGGGTGCCACAGGCACACCGCCCACCCCCACATCACCCGCAATCGCCCGCTGCAAACTCGCATCCCCGCCCTCACCCAGCCCCCGCGGCACCCGCGCCAGCGCCACCGTCAGGTCGGTCAGCAGCCGCCCTTCGGGCGAAACGCCGAAGATATGCAGCCCGTCGCGGATCTGCATTTCCTTGAGGTCGCAGAGATAGGCGTCGAGCTTCTTCAGCGCCTCGCCCTCGCTTTCGCCGCTGATTATGCCGGCATCCCGGTCGAGGCCGATATCGGTGACCAGATCGAGGATCTGCCGGCTGAGCAAGCGGATGCGGCGGGGATCGCCGCCGGAGGCCTCGTAATATTCGTCGACCAGCGCTTCCAGATCCTTGAGTGGTCCATAACTCTCAGCCCGCGTCAAAGGCGGCGTCAGGTGATCGATGATGACAGCGGCAGTCCGGCGCTTGGCCTGCGTGCCCTCGCCCGGATCGTTGACGATGAAGGGATAAAGATGCGGCAGCGGCCCGAGGATCACCTCGGGATAACAGCCTTCCGACAGCGCCAGCGCCTTGCCCGGCAGCCATTCGAGATTGCCGTGTTTGCCCATGTGGATGACCGCATGTGCACCGAATTCCTGGCACAGGAAGACATAGAAGGCAAAATAACCGTGCGGCGGCACGAGATCCGGCGAATGATAGCTTTCCTTCGGATCGATATTATAGCCGCGCGGCGGCTGGATGCCGACGAGCACGCCGCCGAAGCGCGCGAAAGGCAGGGCGAAGCCGCCCTCGCGAAAATACGCATCGTCCTTAGGATTGCCCCAGCGAGCCCTCACCTCATCTTGAATCTTATTGGGAAGAGATTGAAAGAAGCTGTTGTAGCGAGCGAGGGAAAGCGTTTCGCGAATGACCCTGCCGTCGTGGCCGGAATTGGTCGGCCCTTCCATCAGATGCCGGATCAGCGCGTCCCCATCTGCCGGAATGTCGGCGACCGGGTAACCCGCGGCTCCCATGGCGCGAAGCACCGCGATGGTGCCGGCCGGCGTATCGAGGCCGACGCCGTTGCCGAGCCGGCCGTCGCGGTTCGGATAATTCGCCATGACAAGCGCGATGCGGCGATCACCGGCCGATCTCTTCCGCAGGCGCGCCCAGTTGGCGGCAAGTTCAGCCGTATAACTCACCCGGCCGGTATCGGGTTCGCTGCAGACGATGTTGGTCTCGACAGCCGCGTCATAACGCGCTGCCGTCTTGAAAGAGATCGCCCGCGCCAGCACCCGGCCGTCGACTTCAGGAAGCGCCACGTTCATGCCGAGATCTCGTGCCGACAAGCCTTGCGCGGAAGCGGCCCAAGCCTCCCGCGACGAGGCCGACAGGATCGCCTGCAGCACCACCGCCCCATTCGCTTCCAGCACCGTCGGCTGCCGGTCAGCACCTGGTGCCGAGACGGCAAAGCCGGTCGTGTTGATGACGACATCGGGTTTCAGTGCCGCAAACACGCTTTCGAGAATACCTGTCGAGACGGGGTCCTTGAGGCTATAGGCAAAAACCGGCAGTGGCCGCAGGCCGAACGCCGCCAGCGCTTCGACCAGTGCCTCGATCGGGGCGGTCTCGCCGCTCTGGACGAGGGCGCGGTAGAAGCTGATGGCGACGATTGGCCCAAACGCCACCTCCTCCGTCGAATGTGGGATACCCCCCTGCTCGACGGACGAAGGCGGCGCGACATGCGAACCGGCAACCTGCCGCCACTCCTGCACCCCGATCAGCCCCCGCCCCGGCCACCAGATGCCCGCCTTCATCAAAGGCACTGCCGGCGCCGGCTTCTCGGCACCTGACAACATCGCCGAGGCATAATCGAGAAAGCCGCGCGCATTGGCGTCGCCGCCTTCGATCAGATAGGCCCAGAGCGCATTCATATCGTCGAGATCAACGTTGGAAAAAGGAACGAGCCCCGCATCCGGCCGGGCATCGCCCGGCAAGACCGCAATCAGCGCACCGGCGCGGGACGCTGCCGCGTGCAGCGCCTCCAGCGTATAGTGGAAATAGCTGGCACCGCCGAGCGCACGCACGATGATGAGCCTGGCATGCCGCGCCGTGCGTTCGACATAGGTATCGACCGACATCGGATGCTTGAGGCTCATCAGGCTGGCAAGTCTCAGCGAAGGCGCCGCCCCATGCTCGCGATGGGCGGCTGCGATGGCGGCAAGCTCGCTGTCGGCGGCCGACAGGAACACGATATCGCCCGGCGTCTGCCC
Organism: Rhizobium sp. NZLR1; assembly: GCF_017357385.1. Classification (NCBI taxonomy): domain Bacteria; kingdom Pseudomonadati; phylum Pseudomonadota; class Alphaproteobacteria; order Hyphomicrobiales; family Rhizobiaceae; genus Rhizobium; species Rhizobium sp. NZLR1. The sequence continues at coordinate 2,683,748 of NZ_CP071632.1, forward strand.
GAGGTCGATCGCCTCCTCGCAGTCGCTGATCGTTCCCTGTTGGGCCAGAAGCAGATGCATGGGATTACGCCAGCGCCTCGATCGCCGCCCTAACAGCGTCCTGGTCCATCTCGTGCAGACCGATGACCACGAGGCGCGTGGCGCGCGTTTCGCTCGGGGCCCAGGCACGGTCGAAATAATGGTCGATGCGGTTGCCGACGGCCTGGATCTGCAGGCGCATCGGCTTGCCGGCGACATCGACGAAACCCTTGAGACGCAGTACGTCATGGTCGGCGATAATCGTCTTCAGGCCAGCAATGAAGCCGGCGGGATCGGCGACCGGGCCGAGTTCGACGACGAAGCTGTCGAATTCGTCATGGTCGTGCGGCGCGCCGTCCTCATGCTCCAGCTCGTGATGCGATTTGCGGTTGGCGACATCGTCCTCCGTGCCGATGCCGAGGCCGAGCAGAATTCCGGCCGACACCTCGCCATTTTTCGCCTCGATCATCACCGGCTTGCGCACCGTGCGGGAGGCGACCTCGTCGCGAACCCTGATAAGGCCGGCAGCGTCGATCAGGTCGGTCTTGTTGAGTACGATCAGATCGGCGCAAGTCAGCTGATCCTCGAACAACTCCTCGATCGGGCTTTCGTGATCGAGCGATTCATCTGCGCCGCGCGCCGCCTCGACGGCATCGTGGTCGTCGGCGAAACGGCCGGCGGCGACAGCCGCGCTGTCGACCACGGTAATGACGCCATCGACCGTCACCTGGGTGCGAATGTCAGGCCAATTGAAGGCCGCGACCAGCGGCTGCGGCAGGGCAAGGCCCGAGGTTTCGATGACGATATGGTCGGGCCGCTGTTCACGCTCGAGCAACTTCGTCATCGTCGGGATGAAATCGTCGGCGACGGTGCAGCAGATGCAGCCATTGGTCAGCTCGATGATATCGTCCTCGGTGCAATTGTCAGCGCCGCAGCCCTTCAGCACCTCGCCATCGACGCCGAGATCGCCGAACTCGTTGATGATGAGCGCGATCTTTTTGCCGCCGGCATTGGTGAGCAGGTTGCGGATCATCGTCGTCTTGCCGGCGCCGAGAAAGCCGGTAATGACGGTTGCGGGAATTTTCTGCTGGTTCATGAACTTAACCCTTCATTTTCAACGGCAGGCCTGCCGCGATGAAATAGACTTCGGCGGCCTTGGCCGCAATTGATTGGTGCAGCCGGCCGGCATGATCGCGGAATTCCCGCGCCATGCGATTATCCGGCACGATGCCGAGGCCGACCTCATTGGAAACGAAAACGAGCTGCGCCTTCGCCTGCGGCAGAAAATCGGTGAGCGCGGCAAATTCCGCCGCCATATCGCGCTCATCCATCATCAGATTGGTGACCCAGAGTGTCAGGCAATCGATGAGCACGACGCCGCCCTCGCGGTCGATAGCGTCAAGCTTGCCGACGAGATCGAGCGGCTCTTCATGCGTCGTCCAGGACGGGCCGCGATCGGCTCTATGTTGGGCAATGCGCGCCTGCATTTCCTCATCCCAGGCGCGGCCGGTCGCGAGATAATGGCGGTCGAGGCCGATCGAAATGACAAGGGACTCGGCGAAGCGGGATTTCCCCGAACGGGCGCCGCCGAGGATGAAGACGGTGTTGGAGGGAGCGGTCGTCATGCGCAGACGCCCCTTTGGTGGGATGCCGCACCCCACCCACTCGATCGCGCCGCACAAGGCCGCGCCGAATTCAATCGTTCAGCCAAAACAACCTCCGTGCTGGCAGCGGGCCTCTTGCCCAGGGTTGGGCTTCTCGCCCGGCACGGGATGGCAGGTCTCCTGGCTCGCGGTTATCGGCCGCGATCGGGGCAGACCGGAAACCGGTCGCCCTGATCGTGCCAGCGGATCTGCCTCGCCTTCCCGGCTGCATCGATGAAAAGGTGGACGATTCGTAGACTTAAGAGGCGTCCGACCCCGGTTGATCATCATGCATGTCCAGTGGCTTTTCCGGCATGTCGCCCGTCCCGCCCGCTTGCATTATTGCAAGCCGCCGGCCGGAAGGGCTCGATGCCGGATGGAAGACCCTGACCGCTCTACAGTCGCGGGGTCGGCTGTGATGAAGGCGCCCGGCTTGGGTCCGCCCCGTCACATTCCCTTTTCATCCGGAAGGCGTAACACCGATCCGGAACCATCCGTTATATCCGAGGATGGTCAGGTGACCATCCGTTGAGGGATGGTTAGGCAAGCTCAGGGGTGAAGTCAACCGCCCTCGACGGCCGGCAGTGGCTAGACAGGCGAGGCAACGCCAGCAACACGACTTACCCTACCTAAAACATCGTCATTTATCAGATACTTACGTCACAAATATTTATCCAGGGCGCCGGCTTTTCGCCACAATTGCACTGCAAGCGGACTGCGCCATCGCCCTTGACCGGGCCTCTTCCTGCCTAGTTGTCTTGCCATGCTTATGAAATTGGATCGGCGCCGGTTCCGAGCGCTGCGTGTTTTCTTCGACCCGGGGCGGCTGCGGGCGCTGACCCGCCGCAGTGAGGTCGGCCTGTCGCTGGCGGGTGCCGTCGTCGGCATCACCTCGGGTCTCGCCGTCACCGGCATGAGCTACGTCTCCAATCAACTGCATCAGATGGTCTTCGGCATCGACGACAGCGAGCGGCTGAGCTCGTCGGTGATCGACGACAAGCTGCTGCTTCTCACTGCCCCCGTCATCGGTGGCGTCCTGCTCGGCCTGTTGCTGTCCGTACTGGCGAAACGGCGCAAGAAACCGATGGTTGACCCGATCGAGGCCAATGCGCTGCATGGCGGCCGCCTGTCCTTGACCGACAGCATCATCGTTGCCGTGCAGAACCTGATTTCCAACGGGTTCGGCGCCTCCGTCGGCCTCGAGGCCGGCTATACCCAGCTTGCCGCCGGCCTCGCCTCGAAATTCGGCCTGAAGCTGCAGCTTCGCCGCTCCGATCTGCGCACCCTCGTCGGCTGCGGCGCGGCGGGCGCTATCGCCGCTGCCTTCAACGCGCCGCTGACCGGCGCCTTCTACGCCTTCGAGCTGATCATCGGCACCTATACGATCGTCTCGCTGACCCCTGTGGTCGTCTCGGCCCTGGTTTCCACCCTCATCGCAAGGCTGCTCACCCACGGCGATTTCACCATCGACATCGGCAGCTTCGGCGCAGTCGTGCCGGCCGATTATATCCCGGCTATGCTGCTCGGTGGCTTCTGCGCTGGCGTCGGCATCCTGATCATGCAGGGCGTCTCCTTCGTCGAGGAGCTGGCGCGCAAGAGCTCGATCGCCCCGCCCTTCCGCCCGGCGCTCGGCGGCATCGTCGTCGGACTTCTGGCGATGATTTCGCCACAGGTGCTCTCGGCCGGCCACGGCGCGCTGCATCTCAATCTCTCCCGCGAGGTGGCGATCCCGGCGCTGATCGGCCTCTTCCTGTTGAAATCCCTGGCCTCGGCGATCTCGATCGGCTCCGGCTTCAGGGGCGGCCTGTTCTTCGCCTCACTGTTCATGGGCGCCCTGCTCGGCAAGCTCTTTGCCTATTGCGGCCCCTATTTCGCCGATGCGACGCTGACGCCCGTCATCTATGCCGTCGTCGGCATGAGCTCGCTCGCCGTCGCCGTCATCGGCGGGCCGCTGACGATGACGTTCCTGGCGCTCGAAATCACCGGCGATTTTCCGATCACCGCTCTAGTGCTCGCCGCCGTCATCACCTCCTCACTCGTCGTCCGCTCAACCTTCGGCTATTCCTTCGCCACCTGGCGCTTCCACCTGCGCGGCGAAAGCATCCGTAGCGCCCACGACGTCGGCTGGATCCGTAACCTGACGGTGGACAAGCTGATGCGCGCCGACGTCAAGACCGCAAGGGCGGGTATTTCGCTGGAGGAATTCAAGCAGGCTTTCCCGATCGGCTCGACCCAGCGCGTCATCCTCGTCGAGGAGAGCGACAAATATGCAGGCCTCGTGCTGGTGCCGGAGATCTACGCCAACCCGACCGACGCGCAGGACGAGGGCACGACGCTTGCCGATTTCATCCACTACCGCAACGATTTCCTGCAGCCGCAGATGAATGCCAGGCAGGCGGCGGCGATCTTCGACAAGAGCGAAAGCGAAGCACTCGCCGTCGTCAACAACCTGATCGAACGCAAGGTGATCGGCCAGCTCAGCGAAAGCTATACGCTGCGCCGCTACAGTGAAGAACTTGACCGTCGCCGTCGTGAGGTCTCAGGCGAGATCTGAACTTGGTCGCGCCTTTGATCGGCGCTTCATGACACAGAGTTGGCGAGCTTGAAGACGTCGGCCCGCTTTGAAACTCCACGCAATTCGAACGACCCGAGATACTCGCAAGCCACCGTACAGTTGGCCGCGAAACTCTCCGACAGCAGAAGGTGCTGCTCAAGCGTACCGCAGAGTTTCTCCAGCCGCGAAGCCTCGTTGACCGCCCTGCCGATCACCGTGAAGTCGAGCCTGCCGTGAGCGCCGACATTTCCGTAGAAAAGCTCGCCTAGATGCAGCACGACATCGATGCCGATATCGGGGCCTCCATTGCGCGTCCGCTCGCGATTGAGCTCTTCGTTTGCCTTCAGCAGATTCTGTGCCGAAGCCAACGCAGCCTTACACGCCCTTTGCGGATCCTCGGCGTCCGTCGGAAAGATCGCCAGCACGCTGTCGCCCATGAACTTGAGGATCTCGCCGGAATTTTCCTCGACATGCCGGTCGATCAGCTCGAAATGCTCGTTGAGAAACCCGACGATCTCGCCTGGCTGGTAGGCCTCGGTCAGCGCCGTGAAATTGCGGAGGTCGGCAAGCAGGATGGCGGCATCGATGGAGCCACCCATTCCCCTGCGGGTTTCGCCCGCAAGGATGCGCGCACTGGTCCTGGCGCCGGTATAGACGGCGAGGATATCGGTCGCGGTCTTCGAAACCGCCACGCGGTAAGCCGCCAGCCCCAGCGCCGGGAACAGCTCTTCTATGATCGCCAGCTGTTGATCGGAAAATCCGCCCGGCGCGTCGCTCGTCAGCGAGAATCCGAGCCCGCGCAGCGCGACTTCCTTCGGGAATTCGAACAGGCTGATCACGTGATCCGTGCCACCGGCGAGCGCGAATTCGTTGAGTTCGCTGTAATCGAGCCCCTCGCCGCTCGCCAGGTTCCATCGCCCCTTTGTTTCGCCGCGGCTCAAAAGGTGAAAGATCGGCGTCTTCTCGAAGTCACGTTCCGTCTCACTGCCGTGCTCCGCATTTTCAAGGACAGTCGCACCGCCCCGCATGAAATTAGCCGAAACGCCGCGATACATGGGATGGAGGGACGGCATTCTGATACTCGCCCGCCAGATCGGAAATCCGTCCGCGATCAGCCGGTCGCACAGACCGGCGACGAGGTCGCCAATATGCTCGCTGGTGATCCCCTGCTCTATAAGCCATTGAATATGATTTTTAATTTTTCAATCTCCGCATGAGGACCGAGAACCGGCAATGGCCATTTCGCCCTCGAGCCCGATGAGCAGAACGGCAGAACGGGCGCTCAACGAGCGGTCTTACACCTGCCGTTCATTAACCTGCTTCGCGTCGTTATACTACACCCGGGCGAATGGGAGTGATGCGGAATTCTGGCCTTTTCTCGTCGAGCGTTTTGCCTCGCTTCGATGTGCAAAGGGCTGCTCGGTCAGCGGAATCTGTTCCAGTCTCCATCCCGCGAGGCGACGAACGGGATCTCGCTTCTCGACGCCGCAATGTCCTTCAGCATGTGGTCCGACAGCGCGCCAAGCCGATTTTCCACCGACTGCCGTCGTTGCCACAGGATGAAGTTACGAGCCGGAGAAAACAGCAGCAATACCGCTTTGGACAGTCGCAGTTCGAACCCGTCTGCAAGAGCTTCTCGCTCATGATTGTCCCCGGAGACGCGTGCGCCGATTACAACATCGCTGCGCCTGCGAGCCGGCCGGCGCCTCGTCCGCCGGCCAGCTCCCGCGCCCCGGCGCATCACCTCGAAATCGGTTTGCGGAAGGGCTGTGCGCGGATGGAAAGTGGGGTTGCCGCGCCCCATCGAACGCGGCGTTTAACGCGCGGCCGAATGAGGGCCGATGAGGCTCGTGATCTCCGTCACGCGGTCCGCAGGAAAGCCACCCTTTTCCGCGTGCCGATAGACCGCTTCCGCACTCTCGGCCTCATGAACGCAGTACATCTTGTCGCCAGTCACATAGCTGGTGATCCAGCTATAGGGTTCGCCGAGGGAGGCCACGACGGCGTTGGATTTCGCCGAGATCTCGCGCAGGGTTTCCTTGCTCATATCTCCGAGACCTGGAATATTTCGTTCGACAACGAATTGCGGCATTGTTTTATCCTTTCATGATGCCTTGAGTGACGCAGCGCTTCATCAACCGTGCGCATGCCGGCAGCTGACGTCGGGGTTCATGTCGGCGAACGATCCCTTCGGATTGTCCTTCCATGCCCAGACATGCAGCTCGTAGAAAGCCGGAAGGCCGTACGGTTCGGTGCATTCGTGAAACTGAACAGCTGACCGCCGAGATTGGCGGGACCTTTCGTCGTGATGTATTCGACGGCGACCAGTTTCATCTTGCCGTGTTCGTCAGGCTCGTACATCACGGCTTCCGGCTTGGAGAGATCAACGGCCTCATCCTTGATGAGGTCGGCATTGACATAGTGGATGCCCATAGCACCCCCATCGATGCCGCTGGTGCACGGGATCGGCGAATAGCCTTCCCTGACGGCCTGGTTGACGTCCTGGAAGCGCGCATTGGCCTCCCGGACCTGGTTCGGCAGGCCGGCGCCGCCGCCGAGCGCTGCAGCCGGTAAAACTGCGATAAAGAGAAGCGCCGCGATCGGCGCTTTGGTCGCTTTCATGAAGATTGCCCTCCAATTTCTGGTTGTCCAAGCCGAGTGGAATCCGGCCGGCAGTGGCGTTGTAAGAAATCCACGCGATGAAACATCTCCCGCGTGGGGGATGAAATCTTCCGCAAATCCCGGAAATGAAGGCGTCCTGGCCGGCGGCAATTGACCGCGCAGGCCGGGCTGATGCAGGTTTGCGATCATGGAACAACAGCTGTCGGAAATCATTGGCGCTATTTATGATTGTGTGGCCCGGGAGGATGCCTGGCCAAACGCTCTTCGTCTGATCAATGGCCAGGTGAATGGGTTTTTGACCACGCTTGCCGTCTTCGACACCACCACCCGTTCCGCACGGCTGGCTCAGATCGCCTGCGACGACGGAGAAGCCATCAGCACCCTCGTCGCGCATGCGAAGGACGTCCCGTTCTTCCACCTTCTCCACCGAATGGAGATCGATCAGCCGGATACGCTGGAGCGAATGTTCTCCCTCTATGGACCCGATGGCGAAGCCGTCTGGAAGAGCGGTGCGCTCTACCAGAACTTTCATGCCAAGTATGGGGTATTGAACTCGATTGACATGGCGGTGCTGAAGCGCCCGACCCGGGTCGGGACAATCAACATTTCGGTGCAATACGAACCGAGCGAGCGACGCGTCTTCGACATTGTCGGGCTACTCGGCCCGCATATCCGCCGTGCCGTGACGATCCACGACATGTTCGAGATGGAGCGCGCCGAAGCAGCCGTCCTCAGGGAGGTCATCGACGCTCTCGACCATGCGGTCTTCATCGTTGCTGAAGACATGACAATCCTTTTCGCCAACCATGCCGCAGAAGCACGATTGCGCGAGCAGCACGTCGTTCACTCGCTTTCAGGCCGGCTGGCCGCGCGCTACGCTTATGCAGGCGCTGCCCTTTCCAACGCCGTGGCGCTTGGCGCGCGGGACGAAATCAGTCTCGCAGCGGCTGGGATCGATGTCCCGCTTGCCTCGGCCGAGCGCCCCGCCGTCGCGCACGTTCTGCCGCTGCAGCGGCGCACCGAAAGGGGACGTTTCGAAAGCCGCGCGGCTGCGGCGATCTTCCTCGCCGCCGCGGGAACGGTGACACAGTCGGCCGTCGAAGCCGTTGCCGCCCTTTTTGCTCTCACTCCAGCCGAACGGCGCGTGGTCGGCTACGTCTCCGAAGGCATGACGCGATCCGAGATCGCCAACGCACAAGGCGTTGCCGACGGCACCGTGAAATCGCAACTGGCCGCCATCTACGACAAAACGGGAGCGGAGGACCAGCGCAGCCTGCAGCAGCTCGTCCGCGAACTCAGTCCGCCTGTCAGGCGCGCGTGACGTCTCGACCTTGAACTTCGGAGCGATTGGCGGAAGACGTGAAAACGGGGCCGGGGTCCCTCGGTACCGAACCGAGCGCCATCACATCCATAGAGAACCGCCAGACCGATATTTCCAACGCTCACATCCTGACCGTCATGCCGCCATCGACCGTCAGGACGTGGCCATTGACGAAGGAGGCGGCGGCGCTTGCAAGAAACAGCGCCGCGCCGGCGATCTCGTCGGGCCGCCCCCAGCGCTGGACCGGAATGCGCTGGCGCACGAAGGGCATCAATTCCTCGTTCGCGGCCATCGCCGCATTGGTTTCGGTGGCAAACCAGCCCGGCGCAATCGCGTTGCTGGTGATGCCGTGCGGACCGAATTCGACCGCCATACCGCGCATCAGGCCGGTCAGGCCCTGCTTGGCTGCCGGATAGACGCAGTCACCGGGCATGACGACATGGCCGCTGATGGAGGTCACCGAGATCAGGCGGCCGTGATTGCGCCGCTTCATCAGCACGGCGGCGTCCCGCGAAAGCGTCATCGCGGCGGCCAGATCGGTGCGCAGCAGTTCGATGATGGCATCATCATCGAATTCGGCCAGCGGTCGCCTGTCACGGGCGCCGACATTATTGATCAGGATGTCGAGGCGACCGTGAGCCCTTTCGATATCGGCCATCAACGCACGCTGGGCCTCGCGATCGGTGATATCGAAGGCGGCGGCCTCCGCTGTGCCACTCGCCGCACGGATGATCCTTACGGCGTCTTCCAGCGTCGCCGCCGTGCGTCCGGTAACGATGACATGGGCGCCGGCCTCTGCAAGGGCACGTGCCATCTCGAAGCCCAGGCCACGGCCGCCGCCGGTCACCAGCGCCACCTGACCCGTCAGTGAAAATCTATCCATCACGCTCATCGTCTTACCGCTCTCGATCAGCTCCGCCGGGGCAATTAATGGACTCAGTCAACTAATTTGGCAAGAGCAGAACGAAGGATGCATCCGGCCTAACCGAGCAGTCCGGCCAGCCAGCGCGGATCGAGGTGACGTTCCAATTCCCCGGCGATCTCGTCGAGCGCCTGCTCGACGCTCTCGCGGTAATTCCTTCGCCCGCCTGATAACCCGAAGCTCTGCAGCAGCCGGGCGCGGTAGGCGTCGCTGCCGAAGAGCCCGTGCAGGTAGGTGCCCATGATTCGGCCGTCGGCCGAAAGCGCGCCATCGGGTGCCCCGTCGATGATCGCCGAAGGCCGGGTGCCATCCGGGCCGCGGGTGATGCCGAGATGGATCTGGTAGCCGGCAAGCGGCACGTCGTATTCGGTCGAGCGGGCATGACTGTTGCGCACGGTTTTTTCAGGCGCCATCTCGGTCTCGACGTCGAGAAGCGCAAGCCCCGGCGCCTCGAGCATTCCGCCCTCGATGCCGAGTGGATCGTGCACCGTCCGACCAAGCATCTGGTAGCCGCCGCAAATGCCGATCACCCGGCCGCCGCGCCTGACATGCGCCTGGAGGTCGCGGTCCCAGCCCTCAGCCCTCAAGTCGGCGAGATCAGATATCGTCGATTTTGAGCCGGGAAGGACGATGAGGCTTGCAACAGGCAGCCGCTCGCCTGGTCGCACGAAGACCAGCTCGACATCCGGCTCGCTCCTCAGCGGATCGAGATCGTCGAAATTGGCGATACGGGGCAGCACCGGCACGGCGATCTTCAGCCGGCCCGCCCCGCCCTTCGCCAGCCGTTCGAGCACGACCGAATCTTCGGCCGGCAGGCGTGCCGCACCCGGCAGCCACGGCACGACGCCGAAACACGGCCAGCCGGTAAAGCCTTCGATGGCGCGGATGCCGTCGTCAAACAGCGAAACGTCGCCGCGAAACTTGTTGATGATATAACCCGCAACCATCGCTCGGTCGCCCTCATCAAGGATCGCCTGCGTGCCGACCAGCGAGGCGATGACGCCACCGCGATCGATATCGCCGACGAGCACGACAGGCACGCCGGCACGCGTCGCAAAGCCCATATTGGCGATATCGGCGACCCTGAGATTGATCTCGGCCGGCGATCCGGCACCCTCGACGATAACGAGGTCGGCATCTGCTGCCACTTTTTCGAAACTCTCGAGCACCGCGCCGAGCAGTTGCGGCTTCAGCCGCTGATAGTCGCGCGCCTTCGCCTGGCCGAACACCCTGCCCTGCACGATAATCTGGCTGCCGTTTTCCGATTGCGGCTTGAGCAGCACCGGGTTCATGTGCACCGAAGACGGCGTGCGTGCGGCCAGTGCCTGCAGCCACTGCGCTCGGCCGATCTCGCCGCCGTCATCGGCAACCGCTGCATTGTTCGACATGTTCTGCGGCTTGAACGGCCGGACGGCAAGCCCGCGATTGGCCGCCAGCCGGCAAAGGCCAGCGACCAGCACCGTCTTTCCGACATCCGAGCCGGTTCCCTGCAGCATGATCGCTCTTGCCATGGTGGCCGCCTTTCGCTGAGGCGAGGCCTACAATGGCCGGCGACACCGGGTCAAGACTTGGCACAGGGTAAGACTTGGCCCGGGTCAAGCTTCCCGCAGAAACGCGAAAACCGCGCATGGCCTTGGCTCTGCGCGGTTTGCCGAAAACTCAGGCGTCTTCACCCCTACACGGCGAAGCTCGCTTTCTCCGGTACGCACTACCTGAACCGGAGAAGCGGCGGTCATTCCCGCCACGACCCAACTGATAACGGCACATTCTTACCGGAGAGTTATTGAAGCCTTACGCAAATGTTAATTTTGATCTTTTTTGACATTCTGGTCGAAATTTCTGCAGAAGACCCGACGGTGATCGCCAAGAGCGTGCACTGCGCTCAAAGGCGCCATTTTCCGGATATTGAGATAAATTCTTCGAATTCAATAATTTAGTCCGGCGACCGTCAGCAGAAGATGGTTGATTTCTGCGACCGAACGCGTAGGCTTCCCAAAAACCGCCATTTTCGAGCATGACCTGCAATGAGCTGCCGGAGCCGCAAGGACGGAAGGCACCCATGAACCGGAAATGTATGTCGCGGCATCGCCCGTCAGTCATTTCCTTTTGGGCGCCAGAAGGATTTGTCGCTGATTTCCGACCCTGGCTGCGCGTCCGTAGATTCAAGGTATCACAGCGTCATTAGCGCGTCTGAAAAGGCCGGCGCTGTAAAGAAGAATTCGGGGAAATGACGATGAAGACGTTTCTGATTCCCGCCGTCTTTGCCGCGGCTCTTTCTGTCGTCGCGCCGGCCGAAGCCGCCGAATGCGGCAATGTTTCGATCGCTGAGATGAAATGGGCCTCGGCCGGTATTGCGGCGAGCTTCGACAAGATCATCCTGGAAAAGGGCTACGGTTGCGCCGTCACCATCGTCGACGGCGACACCCTGCCGACCTTCGCCTCGATGAATGAGAAAGGCACTCCCGACATCGCCTCGGAGTACTGGATCAATTCCGTCAGGGCCTTGCTCGATCAGGCCGTCAACTCCGGCCGGCTGGTGCAGGGAGCCGAGATCCTGGCCGACGGAGCCGTCGAGGGCTGGTGGATCCCGAAATTCATCGCCGACGCCAATCCCGACATCCGTTCGGTCGAAGATGCGCTGAGACATCCCGAGCTCTTCCCCGCCGAGGACGATGCCTCGAAGGGCGCTATTTACAATTGCCCAGCCGATTGGAGTTGTCAGATATCAACCACCAACCTGTTCAAGGCGCTTGCCGCGGACAAAAAGGGCTTCGAACTCGTCGAAACCGGCAGCGCCGAACGGCTCGACGCCTCGATCGCCCGCGCCTTCGACAATAAGATCGGCTGGCTCGGTTATTATTGGGCGCCGACCGCAATCCTCGGCAAATACGAGATGACGCGCCTGAGCTTCGGCGTCGGTCATAACAAGACCGAGTGGGACCGCTGTACGGCGGTTTCCGGCTGCCTCAGGCCCCAGCTTAATTCCTATCCGGTCTCGCGCGCCTTCACATTGATGACCAGGTCTTTCGCCAGTCGCGCGGGACCTGTCACCACCTATCTCAAAACCCGCAAATGGGACAATCAGACGATCAACCAGGTGCTTGCCTGGCAAGACGAAAACCACGAAAGCAACGAGGATGCCGCGATCCATTTCCTTCGCAATTACGAGGGCCTCTGGATGAAATGGGTGCCCGCCGATGTAGCCGAGAAGGTCAAGGCGAGTTTATAACGCCAAAAATACGATCAAGCATGGACGATTCGATGACAGGCAACGTTCCCTTTCCCGACCGCGATACCGTTGCGGAAAAGCTTGCCGCGCTGTCGGAGACGGACAAATCATATCTGACGCTGCTCATGGAAAATGTCGCTCAGGACGACAACCTGCTCGACGGCCTGCGCCGCCATCTCGACATCGCAGCAGGGTCGCGGTTCCTGAACTCGCTAAAACTCGAAAATCTCGGAATATGGCTCGGAGCACATGCGCCGGATCGGCTTCAGATCCGGGTGATGGAAACCGCCCGCTCCAGCCAGCATCCTGCCTACCAGGCCTTCCGGACCGGTCTTGACCGATCCGGCGGGCTGGAAAAGGCTTATCCCCCGGTCAATACTTGATCCGGCCCAGTCGATAATTGATTCTGTCCAGGAAAGCTTTATCCGGCATCCCCGGAGGAATGTGAACGGTCTTTACTTCTTTGCAGCACGGTCAACCGAGCGGCCCGCATCCTGCGTTGCATTTACGGTGTTGGCCGTATCTTTTCCTATGCCGCGGATCGTGTTGCCGCAGGAGGAAAGCGCAAGAAGTACCATCAAGGCTGCGGCGATTTTGGCCGTTGTCGTCATTTCGAATATCCTTGTTTGAAATCAACCCCGAACGGGACTTATGCCGTTCGCGCCGATAACGCACAAGGGGACAAAAGGTTCAACGCCTGAAAGAGATCATCAGGCGGCGACCGCCTTCGCTCTCTCGGCAAAGGCGCCGCGAATGCTGTCGGCCACTGTCTCGATCGGCCCGGACACCTGCGAGGCGGTCAGCAGGCGGATATCGAAGGCGCCGAGTTCCGGCAGGCCTTCCTGCGGGCCGAGGATCGCCATGTCCTCATTGACATAGGACAGCGGCAGCGGCGCAATGGCGAGATCGGAGAGCACGGCGGCGCGCTGCGCCATGGTGTGGCCGCTGAGATAGGCGACGCGATAGTGCCGCTTGTTGCGTTCGAGCTGGGAGAGAGCCTCCTGGCGCCAGATGCAGCCATCCTCCCAGATCGAGATCGGCAGGGGATCGCGCCGATGCGCCGAACCGCACTTGGCGCCGGCCCAGACCAGCCGCTCGCGAAACACCACCTCGCCGCCTGTCGGGAACGGCCGCGTCGCACAGTTGATCAAGGCCAGGTCGAGCCGCTGTTCCTCCATGCGCTTCTTCAATCCCATGCTCATGTCGATCGTTACGTCGACCATGATGCCGGGATAGCTCTCCGCGAAACTCTTCAGGATGCTCGGCAGCAGCCGCTCGCCGATATCCTCCGGTGCGCCGAGCCTGACGACGCCGCTGAGCTCCGGCATGATGAAGCGCGACACTGCCTCGTTCGACAGCGCCAGGATGTTGCGGGCGTAGGACAACAGCATCTCGCCGTGGCGCGTCAGCGACACCGAGCGGGCATCGCGCAAAAACAGCGTCGCGCCCAGTTGTTCCTCGAGCTTCTTGATCTGCATCGACACCGCTGACGGCGTGCGAAAGACCGCCTCCGCGGCGGTCGAAAAATTGCCAGTCTCGGCAATGGCAACGAAGGTACGCAACACGTCGTTGTCAAGCAGCGGAATGGGACGGCGAAAGGGAAGACTCATCGTCGCATCTTTCAATTTTTCTGATTTATAACCGCATATCATTTTGTTTGATTGAATGTCAATCGCTCGCCATATTTCGAGGGGTCAGCAGCCGATGCAGCAAAAGGAGGCCCCGACATGTCGAACATGAGCATCTGGAATATCGTACAGGCCCTTTCCGCGTTCAAGTCGCAGAGGCGCAGGGATGTGAACCATGAGCATGCACTCCGGCAGCTAAGGCGTTTTCCGTCGCATCTGCTGGCCGATTGTCAGCCCAAGATAGAGTTGACGGTCGCCGCCTCTGCTAGCCGAACCGCTGCTGAAGATTGTAAGCTCGGCGTGCCTCACCATGTGCGCCCATCAGGAAACATCCGTCCATCAAAAAGCTTGCGCGCCGTTGTGATCGTCCGCGCCCCCTGACCGACCCGTTTACCGCCGGATCCAGCACATTTCCATCTCGCCGGTCGAACGGCCATCACATCCCGCCCAACAGCTTGAACGCGATGATCCACATGGTGAATGCGACGAGCGTTTCCAGCATGCGCCAGGATGAGGGCTTCGAGAAGATCGGTCGCAGCCACGTGGCGCCGTATCCGAGCGAAAAGAAAAACAGAAAGGAACCCGTCACCGCCCCCGCAGCAAACGAAGCCTGCTGTCCCGGGTAGCGTGTCGATATCGTGCCGAGCAGCACGACCGTATCGAGATAGACATGCGGGTTGAGCCAGGTCAGTGCAAGGCAGGTCATGAGCGTCTGGCGAAAGCTCGATGGTCTCGCTTCTGCTTCCGCGAGGCTGGCGGACGAGCGAAAGGCGGAATAGAGGCTCTTCGCTCCATACCAGGCCAGAAACGCGGCTCCTCCATAGCGCATGACCGGATCGAGCCAGGGCATAAACCTGGCGATTTGCTGCAGGCTGGTCACGCCAAGCACGATCAACGCTGCATCCGAAAACGCGCATGCGAAACAGACGGAAAAGACATGTTCGTTGCGCAGGCCTTGGCGCAGAATAAAAGCGTTCTGCGCGCCGATTGCGACAATGAGGCTGAGGCCCATCATCAGGCCGGTGACATAGATCGAAAAATTCATCGCTTCGGCGAACGCCCCTGCTTCGGTAAGGGTTGCCGTATCGCCGTGAAGAGAATTAGGCTAATTAATCTGGCTTATCTCAATTAAGCGAAACTTAATCATGCTCGATTACCCCGCCCTGCGCGCCGTCGCAACTGTTGTCCAGACAGGCAGCTTCGATAGGGCTGCGACCGTGCTGAACGTCACTCCCTCGGCCGTTTCGCAGCGCGTAAAGCAGATCGAGGAGCGTCTCGGTACCGTCCTCATCGTCAGAGGCACGCCGTGCACGGCAACCGAAAAGGGAGAATGGCTCTGCCGCCATATGGAGAATGTCGGCATGCTCGAAGCCGAACTCTTCGGGCAACTGCCGGCTCTCGTCGATCCCGACGAACCACGCCAAAGGGTGACGCTCCAGATCGCGACCAATGCCGACAGCCTTGGGACATGGTTCGTGGAGGCCATGTCGAACTTCGCCAAGAGTTCTTCCTACCTCTTGAATATCGCCGTCGACGACCAGGACCACACCGCCGAATGGTTGCAGCGCGGACGGGTGATCGCAGCCGTCACCAGCCTTGAGAAGCCGGTCCGCGGATGCCGGCGATTTGCACTCGGCATTCTGCGCTACCACGCTACGGCAACCCCCGACTTCGTGGCACGCCACTTTCCGGGCGGCGTAACCGCCGAGGCAATCCGCAATGCCCCGGCGCTCACCTTCAATCAGAAGGACAGGTTGCAGAGCAGCTGGGTAAGCAGCAAGTTCGGACGCGATCTCGATTATCCCACCCATTGGCTGCCGTCGACGCAGAGTTTCGTCGAGGCGAGCCTTTCGGGCATGGGATGGGGAATGAACCCGACCCAGCTCACCCGCGAACATCTCGCATCGGGACGGCTGGTCGAATTGGTTCCCGACACCCCACTCGATGTCCCACTATACTGGCAGATAAACCGCCTCGCCGCCGATCGCCTGGCGAAGCTGACGCGCGAGGTCATCACGGTGGCCAAGCGCAATCTCTGAACGCGTTGCTCAGAACAGCAGCGGCTCAAAACAGGCGCTGTCACACGTACGCCGTGCGGCTGCCGAATTCGCTGGTGTCGTCAAAATTCTTCGTGCCGATACGCTCGCTCTCGCCGGAGAGATCCTGCGGAGCCTCGGTAGCGGGCTTCGATGCGGCGGACGCCTCGGTCTTGCTGCTCTCGGACGCTTCGAGCTTGGCAATCTTTGCTTCCAGCGTCTCGATGGATTTTTCGATTGTGGCCTTCTCTTTCTCGTCCTGCGTTTGCGACAGGGCTGCCTGCTTTTCGGCAAGCTGCGCCTCGAGAGAGGCAAGCTGGTCCGACGAACTGGACGACGAGGTTGAAGCGGTTGAACTCAAAAGGGTGGATGCGGAACTGGAAATTGCGCTGACCATGCGGATGACCTTCGATATTCGATGTCATCTTTCTAGGCCGCGAATGATAAATAAAGTACTATGAAGTACCATTTTTCATAACAATTATTGCGCATCGTCAAACTCGGCGCCGCTTTGAGTATCCCGCCCTACGCGATAGCGATGATCTGCAGCTCATGGCTACCTGTCTCCACCACATCGCCGACAGCCTTGCCCATCAGCAACCGCGCCACCGGCGACACATAAGAAATCGATCCGGCCTTGGGATCGGCTTCGTCCTCGCCGACGATCCGATAGGTCTGCACGCGCCCGTCGTCGCGGCTGAAAGTCACCGTGCTGCCGAAGGCGACAGTGTCGGTTGACGCAGGGTCAGGCATGAGCTGGGCGTTGCGGAGCCTCGCCGCGAGATAGCGCAGGTCGCGCAACGGTCCCGCCGCCTGCCGCCGTCGTTCGTTCACGTCTTCGATGACACTCGCGGCATCATAGGCCAGGCGAGCCTGCTGGAACAGTAGTTCCAGAGCCTTCAACCCTGCCTCCGTCACCAGGTTCAGATGCGGCGAAACCGGACGATCGGGCAGCAGGGTTTCCGAAGCGGTTTCGAAACTCTCTTCCTTGGTGAATGCGACGGCCAATTCTATACTCCGTTTTGGGCGCGGTGCGCTTATAGCTGACGGGGAGGTTCTCCCCATCCAAAACATACATACACCCGCCGCAGACGAACCGCCAATCTTGGCTCATCGGCAACGCGGAACGTCCCGCGCCGCATGGCGTTTAGACCCGTGACGCATCATGGCCGAGGAGGATCAATGCCCGGCGAACAGCGGAAAGCCCGCGATATAACCCGGAGCGAAACATGCCTTCGTTCCTGACCGACGCCATGCCGCTGACACCGAGCTGGTGGGACATCGCCGCGCGCATCGCGCTGACGGTGATCGCCGGCGGCCTCATCGGCCTCGACCGCGAGCGCGGCGGCCATGCCGCGGGCTTCCGGACGACGATCCTGGTGGCGCTTGCCGCCTGCGTTGCGATGGTCCAGGCGAACCTGCTTCTATCGACCTACGGGAAAACACTGAGTTTTTTCACCCAGATGGACGTGCTGCGCTTTCCCCTCGGCGTCCTGACCGGCGTCGGCTTCATCGGCGGCGGAGCGATCCTCAGGCGCGGCGACATGATGACTGGCGTCACCACGGCGGCGACCCTGTGGTTCATGACCGTGGTCGGCCTCTGCTTCGGCGGCGGCCAGATCGTCACCGGGACCGTCGCAACCGTCATCGCCGTCATCGTGCTGTCGCCGCTGAAACGCCTGGACACCTGGCTGCGCTGCGAACGCAAGGCGACGCTCGTCGTCTATGGCTCGAGTTCTGATATTCCCGACCTTTCGGATGTGCTGGGACCTCTTGAATGCAGCGCATCGTTTGTCTCGTTGGGACAGGCCGAAGATGGCCGCACCGGGGTGACGTTCGAATTGCGCTGGCTGGCGAAAGATCCGGACGCATCCGCACGCGCAATCCTCTTCGCCGTCTCCGAGGCGCACGAGGTCGCGAATTTCTCGATGCCCACGACATAAGCCGGACGCCCCGCCATCGCGGCGCCCTGCCTATTTGGGGGCGTGCTCCGGTTTGCCCTTTCTTTTGGTGGATGCAAATTCCTCGAGCTGTTTTTCGCTCATGGACTCGACCATCTGCTTGGAGGCGCCCTTGAGCTCTTTCTTGGGCGTCTCGCCACGTTTGGCCGACAGTGCGGCGCCCGCCGCCTTCTGCTGGGCCTTGGACTTGGCTGGCATATCGATCTCCTTATGCTTGTGATGAGGCGCCGAGTTGGCCTCAAAGCTTCCTGAGTTCATCGGGCTTGTGTGCGGCCCGCTTTCCCGATTTGTCGCTTTCCACGATATACTGGGGTTCCGCCGCCGACGCCTTCACCTTGTGGCCCTTGATCTTCGTCTGGCTGATCTGCTTTTTGACCACCCTGCCCTCGGTCTTTCCCTGGCTGGTGTCCCAGCTCACGTCGTCGCCCTTCCTCAATTGCTTGGACATGCGAGGCTCCTTACGGCGAGGAGGCTGCGGCAAAAGCCGCAGCCGACCGCCCGTCAGTTAATAGTGGCCCACTGGGTGCGAACATCCCTGGCGTTCTTTGACAGATGAACATGCGCATCGACGTGATCGACCCAGTCGATCGGGATCAGGTGGTGCTTGCCGTCCTCCGAGCCGGTCTTCGCCAGCTTGATGCGCGTGGGTCCGTCGAGATGATCGACTGTCCCCATATGGGTGCCATCGGCAGCCCGCACTTCCATATGTTCACGGATCTGATCTGCGGAAATCATGGTTTCCTCCTTTGCATCATTGTCAGGTACGAAGCGGCAACGACGTGGAGCGGACTTGGTTCCGAGTCATCTCGCCGTGCCCCGATTTGGCATTTTGCAACCCCGCAGCGGTCAGCTCTTCCGATCGGCGGGCGCACGGCGATCGTTCAATATCTCTGATGTTATCCATAAACTCTATTCGTTTGAATGATGAGTTCCGGGAGCCCATATTGTGATTACGGACATGGACGAAACCTCCCATCGAGACCATGCCCCTGACCCAAGAAAGGATCTGGACATGACCACGCTCATCTATCGGGGTGCTGGCAAGACCCTCACCTCCGGCGAAGGCCGCTTCGATCTGGCACATTATGCCCGCAGGCTTGTGCTCGCTTGGACGCGCTGGCAGACGGCTCGCGAAATCGAAGCCATGCCCTTCGACATCCGCAAGGACATCGGCTGGCCGAGCACGGACGACAACAAACACCGGACCGTGTAATGAATGCGACATTTCTCCCAAGATGAGGCGGCGTCTGCCTACTGCAACGCCGCCTTTCTCATGGGCTGACCGTCCATTCCCAGGCCGTTTTCGATCTTGAATTTCAGATGCCTATCAGCCTGTTCGTTGCCCTTCCCACGCCCCTTCCGGGGGTTTGACCGGCTAGATCTCAGGCGATGTCGCATATTTGCTCTTCCCGGCCGCATTTTTCCATGCCAGTGTCGCTTTCAGGACATCGGCGCGACGCAATCCGCGCAACGAATGTGTCATCGCCCCTCGAGCATGGATTTCGCTATGAACAGGATGCAGATCAAGAAGCGTTCGCTGGTCTTCTTTATGGTACCGCAATTCACCATGCTGCCCTTTTCGGCGGCCGTGGACACCTTACGCATCGCCAATCGCATGCTCGGCTATCAGGCCTATACCTGGCGGCTCGCCTCCCTCGACGGGGAGAAGGTCTATTCCTCCTGCGGCATCGGCGTCGAGGCGAATTCCTCGCTGGCCGAGGAGCGCCGCCATCTCGGCGGCGAAAACCGGCCGGGCATGGTGCTCGTCTGTTCCGGCATCGATGTCGAGCAGTTCAACAACAAGTCGGTCAATGCATGGCTGCGCGAATGCTATAATCGCGGCGTTGCCGTCGGCAGCCTCTGTACGGGCGCGCATGTGCTGGCCCAGGCCGGCCTGCTGAACGGCAAGCGCTGTGCCATCCACTGGGAAAATCTGCCGGGCTTTTCGGAAGCCTTCCCGCAGGCCGAGGTCTATGCCGATCTCTACGAGATCGACGGCAATCTCTATACCTGCGCCGGCGGCACCGCCTCGCTCGACATGATGCTCAACCTCGTCGGTGAGGATTTCGGCGAGAGCCTCGTCAACCGCATCTGCGAGCAGCACCTGACCGATCGCGTGCGCAATCCGCATGACCGCCAGCGCCTGCCGCTGCGCGCCCGTCTCGGCGTGCAGAACGCCAAGGTGCTGTCGATCATCGAACTGATGGAAGGCAATCTGGCCGAGCCGCTATCGCTGATCGAGATCGCCGATGGCGCCGGCCTCTCACGCCGCCAGATCGAGCGGCTGTTCCGCCAGGAGATGGGCCGCTCTCCGGCCCGCTACTATCTGGAAATCCGCCTCGACCGCGCCCGCCACCTGCTGGTGCAATCCTCGATGCCTGTGGTCGAGGTTGCCGTCGCCTGCGGCTTCGTCTCGGCTTCGCATTTCTCCAAGTGTTATCGCGAACTCTACCATCGCTCACCGCAACAGGAGCGTGCCGAGCGCAAGATGACCATGGCGACCGCGCGCCAGCAGCCGGTCGCGGCCTGAGAGTTTGAAAAAACAGAGACTGCCGCCTGAAATGAAACGGCGGCGGCTCGCCCAGGATGGCTCTACTGCGCCGCCTCTTCCGTCATCTTGGCGTCCGAATAGACCTGGTTGCGGCCCCGGTGTTTGGCCATGTAGAGGAATTGGTCGGCGGCGTTGAGATAATTCTCGAAGGTCTCGTAGCCGCCGATCTCGGCGATGCCGATCGAAATCGTGACACCGAGTTCCTCGTCGTCTGCCGTGACCTTCAACCGAGAAATATCCGAGCGGATCTCGTCGCAGAGCTTGGTCGCCGCAAGGGAATCCATCTGTGGGAAGAGGATGGCGAATTCTTCCCCGCCAAGCCGCGAGAGAAGATTGTCGCTGCCTTCGAAGATCGTGAACAACCTGTTTGCGACAGCCTTCAGCACCTTGTCGCCGATCTCGTGGCCATAGGTGTCGTTCAGTCGTTTGAAATGGTCGATATCGAGAATCGCCACCGAACTCGGCACTTTCAGCCGCAGGCACTCGTTCACCAGCTTCGGGCCATTGTCGTAGAAATAGCGGCGGTTATAGAGGCCGGTCAGGTAATCGCAGGCCGCCGCCGCCCTGAGTTGCCGCATCTGCGCCAGCGTTTCGGCATTGTTGGCGATGCGGCATTGCAGTTCTTCGGCGACGAAGGGCCGGTAGACGAAATCGCTGGCGCCGGCTTTGAGGAAACTCGCCGAAAGCATGCGGTCGTTGGAGGAGGAAACGCCGATGACGCGCAGCCTGTCCGAACCGAAGCGATGGCGGATACGCCGCGTCAACTCGTAGCCGCTCATATCGGGCATGTGGTGGTCGGTGACGACCAGTTCGATATCGCTGTAGGCCTCAAGTGCGGCCAGCGCCTCGAGCCCCGAATTTGCCTCGACGACGAGATATTGCTGCGCCTTCAGGAGGTCAACCAACACCTGGCGCACCGAGACGACATCATCGACGACGAGCACCCGCGTCTTGCGGTTGGAGATCGCCCGTCGGACGGTGGCAACGAGATTGTCGAGCGCGAATTCATTGTCCTTCAGCACGTAATCGATGACATTGCGCTCCATGATCCTGTTGCGCGTATTGACATCGAATGTCGCGGTGAAGACGATCGCCGGGATATCGTGCTCGATCGTACAGTCGAGCGCTTCGCCATAGGGCGAATCCGGCAGGTTGAGGTCGACCACGGCCATGGTGTAGCCGTGACCGTCCTCGGCAAGTTCTTTGCGAAGAGCCTTCAGCGACGGGCAGGATTTGACCGCAAGGCCAAGCTCGGTCTGGAACCGATGGCAAAGCACGGCGGAAAACATCCGGGAATCTTCAACCAGAAGTATTTTGAGCCCGCCGGAGCGCAGCCCGATGCCATCTCGCTGAAAATCCGCTTGAAAAGCCACAGCCGCTACTCCCCCATGCGTCCGATGGCCTCGACTCGGCCCTTTCCCCGGCGGGGCGGACGATAACCGAGAGGGCTGCGCGCGTGAAGGGGGCAAATCGCGGCGTTACTTGTAATTGCAGAAATTCGACGACGGCCTGTTTCCGTCATCTCCGCCCCTATGGCGATGATACTGGAAGGGCCTTCAGGCAACCGCCCGCTCCCTGCGCATCGACTGGATTTGCAGCAGCGTATCGAGGTTCTGGTTGACGCGGCAGTAGAACTCCTCGTCGATGAAGGGACGCAGCATGAAATCATTGCCGCCGGCCTTCAGGAAACGCGCCGAAAGCAGCCGGTTCGACGAGGAGGAAACGCCGATGATGCGCAGCTCGTGCGAGCCGATACTGGAGCGGATACGCCGCGTCAGCTCGAAGCCGTCAATGTCGGGCATATTGTAGTCGGTGATCATCAGGCCGATATCGCGGTTGGCCTTCAGGATCTCCAGCGCCTTGCCGCCGTTCTCGGCGACGCTGACACGGAAATTATACCGCTTCAACCGGCTCGACAGCAGCGCGCGGGCCGTCGCGCTATCGTCGACGATCAGCACGTGGTGACGATGATTGGTCAGGAACCGGCAGATCGATTCCGCCAGAAGGTCGACGGCGAAGATATTGTCCTTGAGGATATAGTCGACGATATCCTTGGCCATCAGCTTGTCGCGCATGCTTTCATGGAAGGTGCCGGTAAACACGATGGTCGGGATGGAAAGATCGACCAGATATTCGAGCGCTTCGCCGTTTTCGGCGCCGGGCAGGTTGATGTTCGAGATTGCCAGCGTGATCGGATCTGAAGACTTGTCATAGGAAACCTGCAACTCCTCGAAGCTGCGGCAGATCTCGACGTCGATGTCGAACAGCTCCTTGAGGCGTTTGCTGATCATCGAGGTGAATACGTTGGAATCTTCCGCGACAATAATACGCGCGCCAGCAAACATTTCCCCGGAATATTGCATCCCCGAAATACCTAGAAACGCCATAGCAAACCTTTGATGTAAATTCTGTCCCCGGATCAAATTGGTACATCAATTAATTTGAATAATTCTTAATCAGCACGGCTGGATATAAAACGAAGAAGCAGCCCGATGGGGCCGCCTCCGTTTTCTTGCAAATATGATTAAGAAAGTAGTCGCGAAGCGCCGCATTCTCGGTATCGAACGGGCTCCCGTCGCCACAGTCGCTCGGCACGCCGATCAACTCTCCAGCCATACGGCACACCGAACAGCCCTCATCCCGAGGTGCCCTGTGGGGGCCTCGAAGGACGGCGGCGGATGACTGGTCGCAGAGGTGAGACGCCCACTCCCGCGCGCCCATTGGCTGGCAGCGCCCGGCCGAAGCGATTATAAACGGGCCATCAAACCCGACCCGCCGAGAGGTTCGCCCATGACCCAATCCGACCCGGTGATCGAATGGCTTCTCGATTCCGACCCGTCGATCCGATGGCAGGTGATGCGCGATCTGCTCGACGCCCCGGATCGGAAGTGGATGGCCGAGCGGGCCAGGGTGGAGACGGAGGGCTGGGGTGCCAGACTGCTTGCCTGCCGAGACGAGGACGGGCAATGGGCGGGCGGCGCCTTCCTGCCCGCCGGTTTCGACCCTCGCGAGTGGCATGAGCACGGCCAGCCATGGATGGCAACGACCTTCTCGCTGTCGCAACTCAGGGAATTCGGTCTCGATCCCGCCTGCGCGCAGGCCAGGCACACCGTCGCATTGATCGGCGCCAATGCCCGTTGGGAAGAAGGCGGCCAGCCCTATTGGGAAGGCGAAGTCGAAGAATGCATCAACGGCCGCACCGTGGCCGACGGCGCCTATTTCGGGATCGACATCTCACCGATCGTCGACAGGCTGGCCGGCGAGCGCCTCGCCGACGGCGGCTGGAACTGCGAGCGAACCCGTGGCTCGGTTCGGTCGTCTTTCGCTACCACCATCAACGTCCTGGAAGGGCTGCTGGAATTCGAGAAATCGACCGGCGGCACGCCCCGATCCCGCGAAGCGCGCGGAAGGGGCGAGGAATTCCTGCTCGAGCGCAGCCTCTTCCGTCGCCTCGGAACCGGCGAGCCCGCCGACAAAAATTTCCTGCAGTTCCTGCACCCGAACCGCTGGCGCTACGACATCCTGCGTGCGCTCGACTATTTCCGCGCCAGCGCTATCCTCACCGACACCGCTCCCGACCCGCGCCTCAGCGAGGCGATCAACCACCTTCGTACCCGACGCCTTGAAGATGGCCGCTGGCCGCTCGACCGGAGCCCGCCGGGGCGTGTGTGGTTCGAAGTCGACGACGGACAAGGTAGGCCCTCACGATGGGTGACGCTCCGGGCGCTGCGGGTGCTTAGATGGTGGGGTACCCAAGCATCAATCGCTTGACGCGGCGAGCCGCTGCCTTGCCGAGCACAATGGTGAAGTGTGAAGCTCTCTAGGCGCAGCAGCGGCTCCGTACCGTGTTGGGGCCGCAGCAGGCGACGTCCGTTTTGCTTTCCTCCTCCAGCCAACGATCGCGCGGCTTGCAGCTTGCCGGCCGCGGTAAAAGCATGACGTGGACGGCACCAGCACTGAGAACCGGCCTCGCTGCGCGATAGAGCTGCATCGGCCGCACGCCGTCGCTGACTTCGAAGGTGAGCTTGGCAGAACCGTCGAGCTGCACATGCTCCGTCACCTTGCGGACGATGGAACAGAACTTGCCGGCCGGCATGTGCTTTCGGTCGCCTTCATCGATGTCCCAGAGCTGGATGAAGATTTCGGTCCAGGCCTCGGGATTGGCGCCGCAATCGAGGCCCGCGAATTGGCCCGCCTTGACCTCGGTGACATGATAGCCTGATTTCACCGCCCGACCGTCAGAATAGAAAACCAGCGGCGCGTCCTTTTCGTCGGCGAGCATATCCAGCAGGAGGCCGAGACTGATATCATTCTCTCGGATTTTTCCGTTGTCGATCGTGTCCATATCAGTTAATCCTCATTTCAACGATTCAAGGATTATTGAAATATGGATCAACGTCAAGCCCTCGCCGCTTTCAGTGCGCTTTCGCAGGAAACGCGCCTGCAGATCATCCGCATGCTTGTTGTATCCGGTCCGGACGGCATGGCGGCGGGCGCCATCGCGGAAAAGGCGGAGGTCTCGCCGTCCAACGTCTCCTTCCATCTGAAGGAGCTGGAACGTGCCGGCCTCATTGCCCAGCAGCGCGAATCCCGCTCAATCATCTACACCCCCAATTACGAGGCGCTTGGCGGCTTGATCCGTTTCCTGATGGAAGATTGCTGCGGCGGAAACCCTGAGATCTGTGCGCCGGCTGCTGCCGTCGCCGCGTGTTGTGCACCTGCGATGAAGGAGGACCTGCAATGACCACAGGCACGACCGCAAAACCGGTGACGGCCGATTGATGGCGCCGTTCGATCTGCCGCGCCGGCTGGTCGCAGAGGCCATCGGCACCGCCATGCTGGTCGCGACCGTCGTCGGCTCCGGCATCATGGCGACGTCGCTGACGCAGGATACAGGGCTTGCCCTGCTCGGCAATACGCTCGCGACCGGCGCCATTCTGGTGGTGCTGATCACCACACTCGGGCCGATCTCCGGCGCCCACTTCAATCCCGCCGTCTCGCTGGTCTTTGCAATGTCACGTTCGCTGCCGAAACGCGACCTGACCGGATATGTGCTGGCACAGATTGCCGGCGGCGTGGCCGGGACGATCGCGGCTCACCTGATGTTCGAACTCCCGCTCGTGGAACTCTCCAGCAAGATCCGCACCGGCGGCGCGCAATGGTTCTCCGAAGGTGTGGCGACCTTCGGCCTGGTCGCGGTCATTCTTGCCGGCACCCGGTTCGAGCAGAAAGCGGTGCCATGGCTGGTCGGCCTCTACATCACCGCCGCCTACTGGTTCACCGCCTCCACCTCATTTGCCAATCCGGCCATTGCGCTCGCCCGTTCCCTGACCGACACCTTCTCCGGCATCCGCCCGATCGATCTTCCCGGCTTCTGGCTCGCCGAAATCGCCGGCGCGCTCCTTGCGCTCATTCTTTTCACCTGGCTGCTGCAGCCGGCCGAAACATCGTCAACCCTATCCTCTGAGGCGAAGCTATGAACGTCACCATCTACCACAACCCGGCATGCGGCACCTCGCGCAATACGCTGGCGATGATCCGCAATGCCGGCATCGAACCGACCGTCGTCGAATACGTCAAGACTCCGCCCTTGCGGGAGGAACTGTCTCGGATGATCGCCGATTCCGGCCTCACCGTACGCCAGGCCGTTCGCCAGAAGGATACGCCCTATGCCGAACTCGGCCTCGATAATCCTGACCTCAGCGATGACCAGCTTCTCGACGCCATGCTCGCGCATCCGATCCTGATCAACCGGCCGTTCGTCGTGACACCGCTCGGCACGCGCCTGTCACGGCCCTCCGAGTTGGTTCTGGAAATCCTGCCGGAAACCCACAAGGGCGCCCTCGCCAAGGAAGACGGCGAGAAGGTGCTCGACGCCGGGGGCAAGCGGATCGTCTGATCCGCCCACCTACTTGACGACGGCCGAGCCCTTGACGATGTCGATCGTCTCGCCGCCGTCGAGCCCGATACGGTCTCCGTCGGGCGTAGTCATGAAGCAGCCGGAAGCGCAGAGGTTTTCCGAAGCGCCGGCATCGACCACGACTTCGACGCGCTGGCCGCTCTCGGTGATGACGAGCACCACGGCTGCCGGATCGGTGTTGGTGATGGATGCTGCTTCAGCCGCGGGCGCGGCGAGCAGCGGGACAAGCAAAACGGCGGCAAACCTTGCCATCATGTGCGGCGGCGCGGACGCGCCCTCCCCTCGAACGATCGGTGCTGCCCGCGGCAGCAATCCCGATGGTGGAGATCATGCACATAGACCTGTGAATGATGGCTGAATGAGCCGTTCAGCTCTTCAGGCTGCCATCCGCCGTCCGCCCGCGCAACTGCCGCACCGGCCGCTCCTCGTCCTCGATGGGCTTGTTCTTTGGATCGTCCTGGCCGTCCGTCTGCTCCTTGACGGCATTGGCAAGGACCGGCGCGGCATCGCGATGGATGGTGAGATCGCTCTGCGGCAGCGGGATCTCGATGCCCTCGGCCTTGAAGCGCCGGAGGATCTCCATCCTGAGATTGTTGCGCACCGTCATGCCGTCGCCCATGTCGGCGAGGAAGAAGCGCAGCTCGAAATCCAGGGAATAAGGGCCGAAGCGCAGGAATTCGACATGCGGCTCGGGATTGCGCATGACGAGCGGTATCTTGGCCGTCAGCTCGAGCAGGATATCCATCACCTGCTGCGGATCGGCGTTGTAGCTGACGGAAACCGGAATTTCCGATCGGCCGATCCTGTTGCGATGCGTCCAGTTGCCGACCAGGCCGTTGATCAGCTCCGAATTCGGTACGATGATCGACTGCTTGCGGAAAGTCTCGATCTCGGTGGCGCGCACCGAAATACGTTTGACGATGCCCTCGGCGGTGCCGGAAACGACATGATCGCCGACCTTGAACGGCCGCTCGACGAGCAGGATCAGGCCGGAGACGAAGTTGGAAACGATGTTCTGCAGGCCGAAACCGATGCCGACCGAAAGTGCCGACGCGACAAGCGCAAAGCTCGAGAGATCGATGCCGGCGGCGGAAACGCCGATGATCGCCGCGATACCGACGCCCAGATAGCCGATGCCCGTTTTGACCGAATTGCGCACGCCGAGATCGACATGGCTTCGCGCCATCACATTGCCGTCGAGCCAGCGCTGCAGCCAGCGCGTCAGCAGGTAGACGCCGGCAAACAGCAGGATGCCGGTGCAGATGCCGAGCAGCGAGATGCTGATGCCGCCGAGCCTGACCTCGGTGAACAGCCTATAGGCAAGGATCTGCAGGTCCTGCACATGGAAACCCCAGAGCAGCAGGATCAGCGGGATGCCGACGAGAAGCGCCACGGCATAGATCGCAAGGCCGACGAGCAGACCGGCCTGGTCGATTGCCACCGGGCCCAGTTTGAAGCGGCGCGTCAGGAAGCGCGCGAAGAAGGTGTCGCCAAAGCTTTCCTGCCTGGATATCGCCTTGCCTGAGAGCAGGCCGATATACATGGTGACGACGACCGCGCCGGTGACGATGAGCTGCGTGGCGACGAAGCGCGCCAGCCCCACATAACCGCTCAGCGCGGTGAGGATGAGGCCGCCGCCGACGACGCGCAGGATGATCGCCATGCCGCGCGGCCAATGCCGGCCCGGGGCATCCGGATCGCCATTCTTCGCCAGCATCGGCTTGCCGAACGAGACCGAGATCAGGATCAGGCCGATGATCAACGCGGCAATCAGGCTCCTGACCACGGTTAGCACCAGCGGCGAGCCCATCGTTTCGCCGACGGTCCCGAACAGATAATCGAGCGCATTGACGACGGCCATCGCCAATAGGCAATAGCCGATCGAGCGCGCGCCGAGATTGGAAAGATGAACGAGCCGCCAGCGTGGTTCGTTCGGCGCGAAGATGGCGTTGACGAAGCGACCAACGAAATAAACCAGCCCGATCGCTCCGAACAAGGCCCCGATGACAGGTGCGATGTCGGGCCGCAGAACGTTGAAACTATTGAGAAAGAAGAACGAGGTGACGAGCAGCACCGAAAGCGCCAGGGTCCGGATCAGCGTCGACCAGAAAGCGATCGACAGCCGACCGATATAGGACGGGTTTTCGACAGCTTCGTCGCGGCGCAGATACGAGCCAAACAGCCGGTAGCTGCCGGAGAGCAGGATCAGGGCTGAGGCGAGCGACAGGAAGATCGCGGCAAAAAGTGGAAAACGCTTGAATTTCCAGACGAAGGTGGCCCAGCTCGACAGGGCTTGCATGAACTCGCTGGCCTCATGCACGAAGGCGCTGACGGCATCGTCGAGCACCGAGACCGAAATTTCCGTACGCCTGAGCAGCGTATCGGCAAACAACCGTCGGCGCATCTCGGTGATCTCGTTGACGAGCTTCGTCACCGTGATCGACAGGTTTTCCGCGTCGCCCGTCACCGCGTTGATCTGCGCGCGCTCACCGGCGAGCGCGTTACGCTCCTGGGTGACGATCCCGGCCTCCGGCGGCTGCCCGTCCTTCGGCGGATCGCCGATCTCGGTAAGCCGGTTCTTGATCTGGTCGAAACGCGGCCTGAGATTGACCGATATGGTGATGACGGCGCGGCTAAGTTCGTCGGCCTTGGTCGCAAGGCCGACCAGGGCATCGTCATCCTCGGCATTCTGCTTGACGCCGTCCTGGAGTGCCGTCAGTTGGACCTTGGCATTGTCGATCTCCTTCGTCGCCTGGTCGAGCGGTGTGTCGGCAAGCGGCGCCTGCGCGGCTGCCGATGCCTGCGGCTCCTGCGCGAAGGCCGCAGCACCCTTGAAATGCGCGCCGGCCACCGCCAGCATCAGCAGAAGAATGGTGCGAAGCAGGATCGGTCTCAGCCGCAAAAGCGCCTCCGGAAAGATTATCGTCGGGATAGAATGCCAGCTTGTCATAGCAAAGAAAGGCGACAGAAAGGCGGAAGCTCCTGGAAAGGGTTAAAGCATGTCGCAGCGGTTGCGATAACGACATGCGTAGAACAAAGAACGAAAGCGCGACAAGTGAATCCGAAAGATCGCGGCGCGCTTAGAAACCCGCGCCTGGCGTCGAAAGATAGTCGCGTTCCCTGGCCGTCGACTCCCGTCCTAACATGGCATTGCGGTGCGGAAAGCGGCCATAGGCGGCGATCACGTCGCGATGGCGGATCGCATAATCCAGATATTCCGCGTCGCCGAGAGCGGTGAACAATGCCACCGACCGTTCCTGCTCGCCAAGGTCTTCGGCATGTTCGAACGGCAAATAGAAGAAGGTACGGCAGGCGGTCTCGACCGCCTGATCGCCACCGGCGGCAAGCGCGAGCTTAGCCTCCCGAAGCGCCAGCCCATCGGTCGCGAAGGCCAGCGGCGTGCCGCGATAGATGTTGCGGGGAAACTGGTCGAGCACGATAATGGCCGCCAGCCGGCTTTCCGCATCGGCCCGCCATTCGTCGCTGACACCCGCGGCAAGGGCGAGATGCGTATGGCGGAAGCCTTCGCGGATCTCCACGTCGAGTTCCGGCGGCGGGCGGAACCACAGCTCCCGGCCGCATCGGACGAACCAGAAATCGTAAACTTCCCGCGGCGTACGGATCGTCGTCATCTTCGCTCTCCCTAACGTTAGGCACCTTATGTAGCTTTAGTAAGTTATTGGAGAAGTTGGCGAACAGTGTGCCAAGCAGCCCCTCATCCGCCTGCCGGCACCTTCTCCCCGCCTGCGGGGCGAAGGGGGATAGCGGCAACCCCTCTGTTCCTCACCAGCATTTCGCAGGGCACGTCCCCTCTCCACGTCAGAACGGGGGTCCGAAGGACGGGTCGAGACCCGCGGCTCGGCCCCGGCAGTTAGGGTGAGGGGCAGGCTTCTTGAACTATGGCCGCATTGCGCAATTGCGGCTGCGCAAAACCCTACTTCCCCTCATGCAACGAAAACACCAGCGTCGCCTTCGTACCATCATGCCCGGGATCATAGGCGAAATCCGATTTCAAGCTCGCAGCCATGGCCGTCAAAATACGCGCGCCGAGCCCCGTTCCCCTCGCCGGGCTCTCCGGATCGAACCCCGCCCCATCATCCTCGACGACAACCCTCAACCCCTCGTCCGTCTGATCGACAAATACCCGGATCTCGCCCGGCACGCCGTCCCGATAGGCATATTTGAAGGCATTGGTGACGAGTTCGCTGACGATCAGCCCGAGCGTGATCACCTTGTCGGTCGCCAGATTGACCGGCTCAGCGGTCAGCACGACGCGGTGCGGCCGCTTGTCGTCGCGCATCGAGGCTTCGAGTTCGGTGAGCAGGCTGTTCAGATATTCATCCACCTGGACAGATCCGACCTGCCGGTTGGTATAGAGCCGGCGGTGCACGCTGGCGATGGCGTTGATGCGCATCTGCGTTTCGTGCAGCGCGTCGATCGCCACCTGGTCTTTGGTCATCGAGGATTGCATGCGGATCAGCGCACCGACGAGGCCGAGGCTGTTGGCAATGCGGTGATTGACTTCGGCAAGCAGCATTTCGGCAAGGTCGCGCTGCTGACGGATCACCTCCTGCGCCTGCGCCGTTTCGCGGCGAAAACGCGCCCGCTCCAGCGCCTGTTCGAGGGCAGCGGCGAGCAGGTCGAAATAATCGGCCGAGATTCCCTTGAGCATGTAATCGTCGGCGCCGGCTTTGAGCGCCGCGACCGCGATGCTGGTATCGTCCGAGCCCGTCGCATAGATGACCGGTGGATGATCCGGCAGCGCCGTGATGCAGGGCAGAATGTCGAGGCCGGTCTCGTCAGCCAGGACATGATCGAGCACGACGGCGTCGAAGCCGCCTTTGCCGAGTCTGGCAAGGCCGGCCGCACCGTTCTCAGCCCATTCGACCGAAAAGCCGCGTTGGCCAAGGTTCTTCTGCATCAAGAGGGCGAGCCCCTCGTCGTCGTCGATATAGAGGATGTGGATCAGGGCATCCGCATCGCCGCTAGAATTGCTCATTCCGTCTCCCGGCTTTTTCTCGCAGCGACGACCGCCGGCAAGCGTCCGAGTCGTCCGCATGGCAATGTCGTATTGCATTGGCCGCCCGAGGTAAACAGCGGTTATCCCTCACTCTTGTCGCAGGCGGCGCGGAACGGGACTGGGGCCGATTGTTTCACAGTGGAGGCTAATTTTTCAGGAATTTCCGGTGTCCGGATACTTCAGCTCCCGCCTCCGCCGGCAATTGCAGGAAACGCAGCACCGAGACCATGCCGATCGCGCCAACCACGACGAAAGCCCAGCGGAAATCGGCAAGAACGGGATTGTCGGCGCCTCTCAGAGCCGCGGCGATATTGAGGACGGCCGCCGCCACCGCCACGCCGAGCAGCATCGATACCTGCTGCAGCATGCTCGACAGCGTCGAGGCCGAACTTCGTTGCGCCGGGCCGATATCGGCGAAGGCGAGCGTGTTCAGCGCGGTGAATTCCATCGACCGCGACAGGCCGGCGAGGAAAAGCAGCGCATAGGTGAAAAACTGTGGCGTTTCCGGCGAGAGGAAACCGCAGGCGGCGATCGAAAGTGCCGCGATCAGCCCGTTGAACACAAGCACGAAGCGGAAGCCGAAGAAGCGCAGGAGCGGCGTCGTCACCGTCTTCATGCCGAGATTGCCGAGGAAATAGACGAGCAGATAGGCGCCGGCGGCAATCGAACTCAGCCCGAAACCGAGCTGGAACAACAGAGGCAGCAGGAACGGTGTCGCATTGATCGCCACCCTGCAGGCCGTGCCTGCCGACAGCGTCGACATCGAGAACGTCTGGATGCGGAAGGCCGAAAGCTCGAGCAGCGGATTATCGACGGTGAGGAAATGCCGTGTCGCCATGACAGACAGCACGACGCCCGCCGCCAGCATTGATATGACCGGCAAAAGCCCACCTTCCCATTTGATCGAAAGCTCCAGGGCGGCGAGAAGAAAAGTCAGCCCTGCCGCGCTCAGGATGAAGCCGACAAAATCCAGCCGGCCGGGATTGGCCTCGCGCTGCTCCGGCACGAAGCGCAGCACCAGTGCCATGCCGAGAATGCCGATCGGGATGTTGATGAGGAAGTTCCAGTGCCAGCTGGCATAGGTGGTGATGAAGCCGCCGAGCACCGGGCCGATCACCGGCGCCGTCAGCGCCGGCCAGGTGATCAACGCGATCGCCTGGACGAGTTCGGACTTGCGGGCGTTTTTCAGCACGATGATGCGCCCGACAGGCGTCATCAGTGCGCTGCCCGCCCCCTGGACGGCGCGCCACAGCACAAATTCCGCCAGGCTGCCGGACAGCCCGCAGAACAGCGAGGCGGCGGTAAAGACGGCGATCGACATCAGGAAGATACGGCGCGCACCGAACCTGTCGCCGAGCCAGCCCGACAAAGGAATGAAGGCTGCCATCGTCAGCATGTAGACGGTGATGCCGATGCTCATCGACACCGGCTGTACATTAAAGCTTGCCGCCATCTGCGGCAGCGAGGTGGCGACGATCGTGCCGTCGAGGATCTGCATGAAGAAGGAAACGGCAACAACCAGCGCCACGATCTTCGCCTGGCGGCCGCTTGCCGCCTCTTGCCGATTCTCGCTCGTCTCTGCCGTGGTCATCGATCTGCCAATGAAAAGTCTGGATGCCGCGGCAGGAAAACGGGAAGGAAGCCGATCGGAGATCTGCCGCGCGGGAGAACGCGGAAACACGCCGCGCACTGGCTGCATACGCTCGTTGCGCACGGCCGGAAAGGCTAAATCTCGCACTGCTCGGGAATATTCCCGACGCGGCGGGCGGCGCGACCTTAAGAAAAAGGCCCCGCCGGAGCGAGGCCAAGTTTGAACCGCTCCCGGGAAAACAGGAGCGGCGTCGAGGTCCATATCCTGCGGCCAATCTCGCCGCGAGGTCAGATTTCCCCGTATCGGTACGCTCGCGAACGAAATTTCCAAGAAGCGCTGAGATTGGTCCCGCAAACTCCCCGCCCGCTTGGCGAGCCACCTGTGCAGTGCAGCAACGATTGCCGCTTGCAATGTTTATATAAATTGCTATTACTAAACACATTGCTAAACATGATGATTGAGGAGTTCATGTGAGCATTCTCTGAAATGGGTGAACATGCGACGCCGGCGGGGAGCCGGCCCTTGGTTCTGGGAGGAACTTATGCAGAAAACATCGAAAGCCCTTTTGGGGCTCGCCACGGCATTCGTCATGTCGTCGGCATTGCCCAATCTCGCCAAAGCCGATGAACTGACGCTCTGCTGGGCCGCATGGGATCCCGCCAACGCGCTCGTCGAGCTGTCGAAGGATTTCACCGCCAAGACTGGCACGCAGATGAAATTCGAATTCGTTCCCTGGACGAGTTACGCCGACCGCTTCCTCAACGAGCTGAATTCCCATGGCAAGCTCTGCGATCTCATCATCGGTGACAGCCAGTGGATCGGCGGCTCGGCCGAAAACGGCCACTACGTCAAGCTCAACGACTTCTTCGACAAGGAAGGCATCAAGATGGATGACTTCGTGCCGGCGACGGTCGTCGGCTACTCGGAATGGCCGAAGAACACGCCGAACTATTGGGCGCTGCCGGCCATGGGCGATGTCGTCGGCTGGACCTACCGCAAGGACTGGTTCGAGAAACCGGAACTGCAGAAGGAGTTCAAGGGAAAATATGGCCGGGATCTGGCCGCCCCCAAGACCTATGATGAGCTGAAGCAGATCGCCGAATTCTTCCAGAAGCGCGAGATCGACGGCAAGACCGTCTACGGCGCCTCGATCTATACAGAGCGCGGCTCTGAAGGCATCACCATGGGCGTTACCAACGTCCTCTACGACTGGGGTTTCCAGTACGAGAACCCGAAGAAGCCCTACGACATGGAAGGCTTCGTCAACTCGGCCGATGCGGTGAAGGGACTGGAATTCTACAAGTCCCTTTATGATTGCTGCACACCGCCCGGCAGCTCGAACGTCTACATGGTCGAATCCGCCGATGCCTTCAAATCCGGCCAGGTTGCCATGCAGATGAACTTCGCCTTCACCTGGCCCGGTCTTTACAAGGACGAGAAGGTCGGCGGCGACAAGATCGGCTTCTTCCCCAATCCGGCTGAAAAGGCGCATTTCGCCCAGCTCGGCGGACAGGGCATTTCGGTCGTCTCCTATTCCGACAAGAAGGACGCAGCACTTCAATACATCAAGTGGTTCGCCCAGCCTGACGTTCAGGCCAAGTGGTGGGAACTCGGCGGTTATTCCTGCCTGAATTCCGTCGTCAATGCGCCAGGCTTTGCCAAGAGCCAGCCCTACGCCCAGGCCTTCCTGGACTCCATGGCGATCGTCAAGGATTTCTGGGCCGAACCAAGCTATGCCACCCTCCTGCAGGACATGCAGAAACGCGTCCATAACTACGTCGTTGCCGGCAACGGCACAGCCAAGGAAGCGCTCGACGGTCTGGTGAAGGACTGGGAAGAAGTCTTCAAGGACGACGGCAAGATCTAGTGTCCGACCACAGGACAGGCGGCACCCCTCTGCGCGCCATCCTTACCTGGATGGCGGCCCGGATCGGCAGACGAGCCGGGCCGCCAGATCTCCCATATCCCAAAAGACCCACATCCCAAAGATCGGGTGAAAACTTGACCATTTCCCATTCCTCCATAGTCGAGAATGCAGTCGATGCGACAGCAAGGGCAACGCCGGTCTCGGTCGCCCGGCGCGTCCGCGGCCTCTCCGACAGGGCGATCGCCTGGCTGTTTATCGCTCCGGCGATCATCCTGCTGCTGGCGATCAACATCTTCCCGCTGATCTGGGCAATCTATCTCTCCTTCACCAATTACCGCGCCAACCGGCCGAATGCGCCGGTTCAGGGCGTCGGCCTTGGAAATTACCAGCGCGTTCTGAACGACCCCGATATCTGGCAGGCGATGCAGACCACCGCGCATTTCGTCTTCTGGACCATCCTCCTGCAGACGGTGATCGGCTTCAGCCTTGCCTATCTGATCGACCGCAAGTTTCGCGGCCATGCCTTCTGGACAACGATCATCCTGATCCCAATGATGCTGTCGCCCGCCGTCGTCGGCAATTTCTGGCGCTTCCTCTACGAGCCGCAAATCGGCCTCTTCGCCTATGCGGTGTCGCTGGTATCAGGCATTCCAACCTCCGATATCCAGATGCTCGGCAATGTCACTCTGGCGCCCTGGGCGATTATCATCGTCGATACCTGGATGTGGACGCCTTATGTGATGCTGATCTGCCTCGCCGGCCTGCGCTCGATCCCCGACTATATCTACGAAGCGGCCGAGGTCGACCGCGCCTCGCCGTGGCGCCAGTTCTGGTCGATCACCGTGCCGATGGCCCTGCCCTTCATCATGCTCGCCGTGCTCTTCCGTGGCATCGAGAATTTCAAGATGTTCGACATGGTGACGCTGCTCACCGGCGGCGGGCCGGGCTCCGTCACCGAGGTTGCCTCGATCACGCTGAAGCGCGTCGCCTTCGAAAGCTGGGCGACCGGCCGGGCCTCGGCTTTCGCCATCGTCCTCTTCGTCGCGGTGTTCGGCCTCGCCAACATCTATGTCAAGGCATTGAACAGGGTGAAGCAACGATGACCGCCGCCAACTCAGCCCATTCGGTCGTCGAACCGAACCGTTCCAGCAAGCGCATCGCCGGCACGATCGTCATCCTCTATGCGCTGATCACCCTCATCCCGCTCGTCTGGATCTTCCTGACCAGCATCAAATCGCCGCCGGATTCGATCAGTTATCCGCCGAAGATCGTCTTCACGCCGTCGCTCGAAGGTTATTGCAACCTGTTCACCACGCGTACGCGGCAGACTCCCGACTATATCGCCTCGCTGCCGGCGCCGGCCGGCACCTGCGAGGAGGTGACGCGCAAGCGCAACATGGTGATCGCCGGCCCGTCGAATTTCCTGCCGCGTTTCATCAATTCGCTGGTAATCGCCTTCGGCTCCACCTTCCTCGCGGTCTTCCTCGGCACGCTCGCCGCCTATGGCTTCTCGCGCTTCAAGGTGCCGCTTGCCGATGACCTGCTGTTCTTCATCCTGTCGACGCGCATGATGCCGCCGATTGCCGTCGCCATCCCGATCTACCTGATGTATCGCGAGCTCGGTCTGTCGGACACGGCCGTGGGCATGATCCTGCTCTACACCGCCGTCAACGTCTCGCTCGCCGTCTGGCTGCTCAAGGGTTTCATCGACGAAATCCCGCGCGAATACGAGGAAGCGGCGATGATCGACGGCTATACGAGGCTGCAGGCCTTCCGCAAGGTGGTGCTGCCGCAGGCCACAACCGGTATCGCCGCCACCGCGATCTTCTGCCTGATCTTCGCCTGGAACGAATATGCCTTCGCCGCCCTTCTGACCTCGGGCGAGGCGCAGACCGCGCCGCCCTTCATCCCGACGATCATCGGCGAAGGCGGGCAGGACTGGCCGGCTGTTGCCGCCGGCACGACGATCTTCCTGATCCCGATCCTCGTCTTCACGATTCTCCTGCGCAAGCAGCTGCTGCGCGGCATCACCTTCGGAGCCGTCCGCAAATGACCCACCTGATCGAAACACGCACCCCTGCCCGCCCAAAACGGCCGTTCTTCCTGCGCCGCGGCCCGATGGAGACCATCGCAACCGTTCTGATCGGGCTCGGCTTCCTAATGCTGTTCCAACCCTTCCTACTGGTGCTCTACACCTATTCGCTGGTCACCCTGCTTGCAGGCACGGTGATGTTCATCATCGTCTCAAAATTCCCGGAGTGAACCATGGCGGACATCCGGATCGAAAATCTCCGCAAGGAGTTCGGCAGCTTCGTCGCCGTGCAGGATTCGAGCTTCACTGTTCATGACGGCGAGTTCCTGGCGCTGCTCGGGCCTTCCGGCTGCGGCAAGACGACGACGCTTCGCATGATCGCCGGTCTCGAGCTGCCGAGCAGCGGCAAGATCTATCTCGACGGCGAGGATGTTACGTTCAACCGCGCCAGCGCCCGCGACATCGCCTTCGTCTTCCAACTCTTCGCACTCTACCCGCATATGAACGTGCGCAGGAATATCGGCTTCCCTTTGCTGTCGCAGGGCATGGCCAAGGCCGAAATCCGTCAGCGTGTCGAAGAGACCGCTCGGCTGCTGCAGATCGATCATATTCTCAACCGCTCGGTATCGGGCCTGGCCGGCGGCGACCGGCAGCGCGTGGCGCTCGGCCGTGCCATCGTCCGGCGCCCGAAATGCTTCCTGATGGACGAGCCGCTCGGCACGCTCGACGCCGAGTTCCGCGAGATCATGGTCCACGAGCTGCGTGAACTGCACAACCGAATCCACGCGACCACCGTCTACGTCACCCACGACCAGCACGAGGCGATGGCGATGGCCGACAAGATCGCCGTCATGAACCATGGCGTCATCGAGCAGTTCGGCACGCCGCAGGAGATCTATGCCAAGCCCGCAACCATGTATGTCGCCGATTTCATCGGTTCGCCGCCGATGAACTTCATGCGCTTCACCTCGGGCCTGAAAAGCGGCGACCGCTCCATCC
The DNA here is from genome assembly GCF_017357385.1 of Rhizobium sp. NZLR1. Taxonomy (NCBI): domain Bacteria; kingdom Pseudomonadati; phylum Pseudomonadota; class Alphaproteobacteria; order Hyphomicrobiales; family Rhizobiaceae; genus Rhizobium; species Rhizobium sp. NZLR1. Next base: position 2,721,662 of record NZ_CP071632.1, read on the forward strand.
TGCTCGACGGCGCCGATGTCGCCGTTCCCGAGATCCGAGAGGACATGGCCGAAAGCGAGCTGGCGCTCGGCGTGCGGCCGGAACATATCCGCTTCAGCGACGCCTCGGCGCTCCGCGGCGCCATCTACGGCAGCGAATATCTCGGCACCAATCAGGTCGTGGCTGTGGAAACCCCGGGCGGCCTGATCAAGGCCCGTGTTCCCGCCAATCGCAGCTTCCGGATCGGCGAAACCGTCGGCCTCGAATTCAACCCGGAAAAACTCGCGCTCTTCGACTGCACATCGGGCCGTGCGGTGGCATCCTCGCTCTATCAGGAGACCCGGCATGGCTGATGTCATCCTCAGGAACCTCGCCAAACGCTTCGGCGATACCCAGGCCTTGGCCGACCTCGATCTTTCGATCCGCGACGGCGAGTTCGTCGTGCTGCTCGGTCCCACAGGCGCCGGCAAGACCACGACGCTGCGGCTGATCGCCGGCCTTGAAAGGCCGGATGGCGGTCGCATCGAGATCGGAGGCCGCGATGTCGCCGCCGAAGCACCCGCCGAGCGCGACGTCGCCTTCGTCTTCCAGCAATATTCGCTCTATCCGCACATGACGGTTTACGAGAACCTTGCCTTCCCGCTGAAGGCGCCGGTCCGTAAGCTGAGTGCGGTGGAGATCGACCGTCGCGTCCGCGAGGTCGCGCGTATGGTCCGCATCGACCACAAGCTGGAGAACCGCTCGACCAGGCTTTCCGGCGGCGAGATGCAGCGTGTCGCGATCGGCCGCGCGTTGGTCCGCCGGCCGGCGATCTATCTGATGGACGAGCCGCTCTCCTCTCTCGACGCCAAACTGCGCGCCGAACTGCGCCTGGAGCTGAAGCGCATCCAGAAGGAACTGGGCTCGACGCTGCTCTATGTCACCCACGACCAGGTGGAAGCGATGACCATGGCCGACCGCATCGGCATCGTCGCCGAGGGGCGGCTGATGCAGGTCGGAACGCCGCGCGAGATCTACGGCAATCCCGCCAACCTGCATGTCGCCGCCCGTCTCGGCCAGCCGCACATCAACCTTCTGCCGGCGGACCTGCTCCCGGGCGGCCAGCCGCCGGCCGGCACGAAGACGGTCGGCGCCCGCACCGAACATCTCGACATCATCGTCGGCAAGGAAGCCAATGCCGCCATCGACTGGATCGAGCATCTCGGCGACCAGAACCATCTGCACATCAGGGTTGCCGATCCCAAGCAGCCCGCGCGGGATCACAAGCTCGTGACACTTGCTGATCCATATCTGGCGATTGCGCCGGGTGACCGGATCAGCCTGACGCTGCGCGATCCGCTTTATTTCGATGCGGCTGGACAGCGCCTGTCCTGACCGGCAAACAGACGTGACGATGGCATGAAAAACAAACAGACGGGTCTCGATCGATGAAACACTTCTTCAACCGCAGAGAAAGCATCGTTACCGAAGCTCTGGACGGTCTGCTCCTGACGAGCGGCAGCGGTCGTCTCGCCCGCCTCGACAGCTTTCCCGACATCAAAGTGATTCTGCGCGCGGATTGGGACAAGTCGAAGGTGGCGATCATCTCGGGCGGCGGCGCAGGCCATGAGCCCTCCCATGCCGGCTTCGTCGGCAAGGGCATGCTGACGGCGGCCGTATCCGGCGAAATCTTCGCCTCGCCGAGCGTCGATGCCGTGCTGACGGCGATCCGCGCCGTGACCGGCCCGAAGGGCGCGCTGCTGATCGTCAAAAACTACACCGGCGACCGCCTGAATTTCGGCCTCGCCGCCGAAAAAGCGCGCGCCGAAGGCTTCGACGTCGAGATGGTCATCGTCGCCGACGATATCGCCATCCCCGACATCAACCAGCCGCGCGGCGTCGCCGGCACGCTGTTCGTCCACAAGATCGCAAGCTATCACGCCGAAAGGGGCGACGACCTGAAGACCGTCGCGGCCCATGCCGCCTCAGCAGCGGGCGACATCGTCTCGCTTGGCATGTCACTCTCCACTTGCAGCGTGCCCGGCCAGGCGCATGAGGATCGTCTCGGTGCCGACGAGGGCGAACTCGGCCTCGGCATCCATGGCGAGCCGGGCGTCGAGCGCATCACGCTGCAGCCGGTTGCCGATATTGTCGCGACCATGGTGGCGCGCCTGTCACCGACATTGCGCGAAGGAGCAAGCCACGCCCTCCTCATCAACAATCTCGGCGCCGTGCCGCCGCTCGAAATGGCGGTCATTGCCAATGCCGTGCTCTCCTCGCCGCTTGGCCGCCGCGTCCGGCTGATCATCGGGCCGGCGCCGATGATGACCGCGCTCAATATGAACGGTTTCTCGCTGTCGCTGATCCGGCTGGATGCCGCTCGCGAGGCGGCGCTGACGGTGGCGGTCGAACCGCATGCCTGGATGCCTGCCGTCGAACGCCACGAGATCAACGTCATCGCCGCACCGAGGGCGGCGGCCGGCATGAATGGCGCGGCCGCAGCCGGGGAAAACACGCGCAACCGTCGCCTGATCACGGCGCTCTGCGAGCATCTGATCTCGCAGGAAAGCGAACTCAACAGGCTGGACGGCCGCGTCGGCGACGGCGATACCGGCTCGACAGTGGCGACAGGCGCCCGCAGCGTGCTTGCCCGCCTCGACACGCTGCCGCTCGACCGGCCGGCGGCAACGCTCGCCTCGCTCGGCGATATCCTCGGCACCAGCATGGGCGGGTCGAGCGGCGTGCTGCTGTCGATCTTCTTCACCGCGGCGGCAAAAGCGATGGCTGACAAAGCCGACATCGCCGCTGCCCTTCTTGCCGGGCTCGATAGGATGACGTTCTATGGCGGCGCCGGAGTCGGCGACCGGACGATGGTCGATGCCTTGGCACCCGCCTTGAAGGCCTTTGCATCCGGCGATATCGCCGCCGCAGCGAGGGCTGCGGCAGCCGGTGCCGAGTCGACGAAGACGATGATGAAGGCAAGAGCCGGACGCGCCACCTATGTCGGCGAAAGGGATCTGGCGGGCGTCGCCGATCCCGGCGCCGTCGCGGTTGCCGGCGCGTTCGGGGTGGTGGCAAGCCTCGTCTGACCGGAGTAAAGTTTGAGAGCCGCGTGGCAGGCGCGGCGACAGGGAGGATGGCAGTGCAGGCGGAACCGGTGCTAGTTGCGGGATTGATCGAGGTGTGCCGCGCGGCAATCGCGGAAAACAGCGATCACCTCTGCGCGCTTGATCGGGCCATCGGCGATGGCGACCACGGAACCAATATGCGGCGCGGCTGCGAAGCGGTGAGCGCCGAAGGCGAAAGCCTGTCCAGCCTGCCCTTCCCCGACGCAGTGGAAAAGATCGGCCTGACGCTGGTGATGAATGTCGGCGGTGCCGCCGGGCCGCTCTACGGCACGCTGCTGATGGAGATCGGCCGTGAGCTTCGCAAAAGCGAGGCGAAGGCCGATTTTTCGCTGGTGCTGAAGCAGGCGATCGACGCGGTGGCAAGGCGCGGACGGGCGCATGCCGGCGACAAGACATTGCTCGACGTGCTCTATCCCGTGCATGCGGCACTCGCCCGCCGCTCACCGCTCGGCACGATCGCCCGCAAGGCCGAACGTTCCGCCAGCCGCACGGCTGATATGAAGGCGATGCGCGGGCGCGCGGCCTATCTCGGCGACCGTTCGATCGGCCACGTCGATCCCGGCGCCTCGAGCTGCGCACTATTGACCACGGCGATCTGCCGTTATCTCGGGGAGCACCGTCCGGAATGAATGGAAAGACCGCAAATGTGGGCATCGTGATCGTCTCCCATTCGCCGCTTGTGGCACGGGGCATCGCCGACATGGTGCGGCAGATGGTCGGCGACTGCGTGCCGCTCTCCTGGTCGGGCGGCAACGTCCATGGCGAGCTCGGCACCGATGCCGGCGGCATCCTCAGAGCGATCGAGGCCGCCTGGTCCGATGCCGGGGTTGCCGTCTTCGTCGATCTCGGCGGTGCCGAAACCAACAGCGAGATGGCGATCGAAATGCTGGGCCTTCCCCGCTCGGCCCTCGTCTCCATCTGCAACGCCCCGCTGGTCGAGGGCGCCGTCATCGCCGCCGCCGAGGCGTCGGGGGGCGCGTCACTGGCCAAGGTGGTCGCCACAGCCGAGGAACTATCGCCCTGATGACGAGCGGATTGCGCATAGAGAAACAGGAGCCCGAGCGATTGCCCGAGCCATCTAAGGTGAATTGCCAGACGGAGGTCGAAGTCAAGCACGGTGTCGGGCTGCATGCCCGCCCCTCCGTCACCTTCACGCGGCTTGCCAAGTCCTTCCCTTGCTCGATCGAGGTCGCGGTCAACGGCAGCGATGTCTGGCTGAACGGCAAGAGCATCATCAAGATCATGGGCGCGAGAATCCGCAAGGGGTCGATCCTCAGGATCCGCGCCGACGGCATTCTTGCAGAAGAGGCGATCCGCGCCCTGAAGGGACTCATCGAGCGCAATTTCGATGAGGAAAAGAAACATGGCCGGACCGCTTAGACTGAAAGCGAAGAGCGCATCCCCGGGCATCGCATCCGGCCCGGCCTTTCTGGCCGAGCGGCCAGGCGCTCCCGCCGCGCCTCGGACCGCCGGCGGATACGCCGCGCTGGAAAAGGCGATCGACATCTCGATCGGCGAACTCGAGCGCCTTGCCGAGGGAGCCGACGCCGAAAGCCGCGATATCATCGATTTCCAGATCGAGGTGCTGCGCGATCCGACGATCGCGGAAGCGACCGGCGCCCGCATGGAAACCGACGCGAACGTCGTCTTTGCCTGGGTCGCCACCCTCGACGCCTATATCGGTGAACTCGAAGCGGCCGACGAGGAGCAGATGCGGGCGCGTGCCGTCGATATTCTCGACATCAAGAACCGCGTGCTCGGCGCGCTCGCCGGCACCCCGATCGCCGATTTCCCGTCCGGCTCCGTCTTTGTCGGCAAGGACATGGAGCCCAGCCGCTTTCTCGCCCATGACTGGTCGAACGGCGGCGGCATCGCGCTGTTTGCAGGCAGCACCGCCGGCCATGTCGCCCTGCTCGCCCGGGCGAAATCGGTGCCGATGGTGGTTGGCACGGGCCGCTTTTCGGCCGTGGACGGAGATCCTGTCAGCGTCGACGGAAACGCCGGTGCGGTCGTCCTGCAGGCGGGCAGCATGCTGATCCCGCCGCTCGCACCCGCACAAGCGCCTGCCGGCGACACACAAACCGCTGGCGGTGAGCTGCGCACGGCGGACGGCGTGCCGATCCTGCTCTCGATCAACATCAACGAGCCCGCCGAGATCGATGCGCTCGATCCGGCAACGGCGGGCGTCGGCCTGATGCGCTCGGAATTTTCAACTGCCTCGGTCGCCGATGCAGCCAACGAGGAGCGGCAGCTGGCAATCTATCGCCGCGTGCTGGAGCAGGCGGGCGAAAGGCCGGTGACGATCCGCATGCTCGATATCGGCGGCGACAAGCCGCTCGCTGGCCTCGAAGACCTGCCGGCTCTCGCCTCGGGCTTGCGCGGCATCCGACTGCTGCTTGCCCAGCCGGAAATCGCCCGCGTCCAGGCACGCGCCCTGCTGCGCGCCGCCGTCTTCGGTAGGCTTTCGGTGATGCTGCCGATGGTGACCTTTCCCGACGAAATCGACAGGATGCGCGAGATATTCCGCGAGGAGGCCGAAAAGCTCGGCCGCCGTTCCCTGCTCCACCGCATGCCGCCGATCGGCATGATGGTGGAGGTGCCGGCGGCGGCATTGATGCTCGACACCTTCGGATCTGCGGCATTCTTCTCGTTCGGAACCAACGATCTCACCCAATATCTTGCCGCCTCCGCCCGAGAGGACGTCGACGCCGATGCCGGCAAGGCAGCACCCGCCGTGCTCCGGCTGATTGCCGAGGCGGTGAAGCTTGCCGCTGGCAAGCCGGTCAGCATCTGCGGCGACATGGCCGGCGATCCCAGCTATCTGCCTGCACTGCTCGCTGCCGGCCTCCGGCATTTTTCCGTGGCGCCGGCCCGGCGTCCCGCGATAAGATCGGCGATCATCGGCCTCAATGCCGATGGCACAAGGGCAGCCGGAGAATAGAATGGCGCGCGAAGACACCGAAGACGCCATTATCGCCTACAAGTCCATTCTGGCGCAGATCATCGACAACAGGCCATCGGGCACGCGCCAGCGCCTGGCGACGGCGCTTGGAAAGCATCGCAGCTTCGTCACCCAGATCACCAGCCCGACCTATGCGACGCCGCTGCCGGCGCGCCATCTCGCGACGATCGTCCGCGTCTGCCACTTCAGCGCCACCGAACAGGAGCGCTTTCTCGAAGCCTATCAGGCCGCCCATCCCGGAAAGCTGCCGGATGTCGGCCACTCAGAGAAATTGCGGCACCTGTCGCTGATGGTGCCTGATTTCGGTGACGACAGGAAAAACCGTCTTCTTGAAGAGGCGATCTCCGATCTGGTGCAGAAGATCGTCGCAATATCGGACGCGGAATGACGAGTGAGCCGCTTGACGTAACGTAATGCTTTTGGCCTTGGGGGCTTGATGAAGAAGTTCATGAACACTGCGGAAACCATGGTCGCCGAAAGCGTCGAAGGCTTCGTGCGCGCCCATGAGGCCTTCGTGGTGTTCGGGGCCGAGCGCAGATGCATCCGCCGCCGCCATCTCACCCCTGGCAAGGTGGCGCTGATCTCCGGCGGCGGCGCCGGGCATGAACCGATGCATATCGGCTTCGTCGGCCACGGCATGCTGGATGCCGCCTGTGTCGGCCATATCTTCACCTCGCCGACGCCGAGCCAGATCATTGCCGCCATCGAAGAGGTCGATACCGGCGCCGGCTGCCTGCTCGTGGTCAAGAATTACGACGGCGACCTGATGAATTTCGAAATGGCCATCGAGATGGCAGGCGACCGCCATAACCTCGACATGGTCGTCGTCAGCGACGACATCGAGACGTCGAGAACCGGTGATGGCCGCGGCCGGCGCGGTGTTGCCGGCACGCTCATCGTCGAAAAGATCCTTGGTGCTGCGGCCGAACGCGGCATGTCGCTCGCCGAGTTGAAACAGCTTGGCGAGGGGATGAACACACGCATCCGCTCGATGGGTGTGGCGCTGAACGGCGTGACGGTGCCGCAGACCGAGCGCACGACGTTTACGCTCGGACCCGGCGAGATGGAAATGGGCGTCGGCATCCATGGCGAACCCGGCCATGCCCGGCAGCCCTTCGCTGCCTCCGACGCCATCATCGGCCATCTCTGCGAGACCATCTTTGGCGACATCTCAGTGACGCCGGACAGCAAAGCACTGCTGTTCGTCAATGGCCTCGGCGGCACGCCGCCTGCCGAACTCTACCTCGCCTATAATGGCGCCCGCCGTTTCATCGAGGAGAAAGCCATCCCGATCGAGCGCTCACTGGTCGGAACCTACGTCACCTCGCTCGACATGCAGGGACTATCGATCACCCTCGCCTTGCTGACCGACGAGGAGATCGCGCTCTGGGACGCGCCGGTGGCGACTGCAGCGCTGCATTGGCCATAAGGGTGTACCACAGACGTCAGATGTAAAGCGCCGCCATCTTCCGCCAGGCCCCGGCGCGGTGGGCGCGGCCGTCCCAGACATGCAACTGATGGCGAATATTCTTTTCGCCGAGCAGCCGGCTGAGATAGCGGTTGTTATCGAGGAAGGGATCGGCATCGCCGATGGTGAGAACGATGTCGCGCTCACGTAGCCTGTCGAGCCGCCAGTCGGAGCCGAGGCCGGGCAGGAAATGCGTCGGCGTGTGGAAATAGACGCTGTCATCGTAATAGCCGTCGAACAGGTCGCTAAAGGATTCTACCTTCATCGTGAGGTCGTAGCGTCCGGAAAAGGCGACGAGCTTGCAGAAGAGATGCGGATGGCGAAAGAAGAGGCTCGCCGCCTGGAAGGCGCCGAGGCTGCATCCATGCACGATGGTGCAGTCATGCGGGTTCTTCGCCGCCATCAGCGGCAGCACCTCGTTGAGGATATAATCCTCCAGTGCGACATGTCGGCGGATACGCTCGGCCGGATGGCGGTCAGAGCCATAAAGGCTCTCGGCGGCCAGTCCCTCGATGCAATAGAGTTGGAGTTGGCCGGCCTGCAGTTTGTCGGCTAGGCTTCCGACCAGGCCAAGCTGCTCATATTCCAGGAAGGTCCCTTCCCGCGTCGGAAACACCAGCACCTTGGCGCCGGCATGGCCGAAAACCAGCATCTCCATGTCTCGATGCAGACGCTGACTGTACCAGCGCAGGTATTCGCGGTTCATGGCACCTGAAGAACTGTCCGATCTTGTCGCGGAGAACCGCCTCTTGCTCAGCACTTCCAGGGTAGTCGAAATGCCCGGCGTCCAGGATGAAGATTTCATTAAATTTCGGTATCGAATTGGCGACAGCGAACTGGCAGGGCGGCGCCACCGAAGGATCGAAAAGCGCCACTGCCGTCAGCATCGGCACCTCGATCCGCCGTGCTGCGGTCGCCGCATCGTAGAAGCTGAGCGTTTCGAGCACATTTCCATGCTCTGCCTGATATTCCTGCACCGATTGTGCGCTGCCGACGCTCGGCAGGTCGAGGCGCAGCGGCTGGTGCCCAAAACTCGGCAGCGCCAGATGGCCGCGATCGATGCGCTCGTCGTAGGCGATCGCTATTGCCCCGACGCCGCCGCCGAAGCTGATGCCGCTGTAGCCGATATTCCCCGAGAGCCAGGGATAGAGCGCGTCAAGCGTCGAGACGGCTAGCCAGATATCCTCGACGCAGCCGCCGATGATATAGGAGTCCAGCTTGTCGATATTGTACAGCACATGCCAGGACGGGTTTTCGGAAATCGGCGGATGGGCGCTGAGCGACAGCCCGCGGCAGCAGGGAAAGATCAATGCCGTTTCCTTGACCGGTAGGTCGAAATCCGGATGATCCCGCCCGCCGTAACCGTGCCCGACGACAAGGCCGCGCCGCACCTGCCCCTGACGCGGCAAGATGAGCCAACCGCCGATCCGGAACGCATCCGTGGAGACATAGACGAGATCGAGCACATGCCAATCTGGATGGGTGATCTCGCTGCGGGAAAGCACTGGCTGCGGATCGACCGTCAACGCCTTGCGATAACGCCCCTCCCAGAAATCGTCGAAACCATCAGGCGCTTTGGGCGGCTTGACCGCAAGAAGCTCTTCGAGCTGCATGCCGTAGGTCGGATCGAAGGAGAATGGGTGGGTTGTGGGGATACTCATCTGGACTTTGTCGCGTGAAAGCACCGGTCGCGCAAGACGATGTGACGGCTACTTTCCCACCCGCTCTCGCCAGCAGCGCTCATGCGCAGGCCAAAGGCCGGAGCCTCGAAGGGCGGGGGCGGGTGACGTGCACTACGACGGTGCATCCGCTATGCACAGAGTAACCGTCCCATAGACACCACCGCCCGGCGTCGGAAATTACTGCCCGGCCGCCTCCAGGATCAGCTGGGTGATCTCGTCGGGATGGGAAATCAGCGAGAGGTGGCTGGCCTTCACCTCGACCGTCTTTGCCCCCATGCGCTTGGCCATGAAACGTTCGAGATCGGGATTGATCGTCCGGTCTTCGGTCGAGACGGCATACCAACTCGGCTTCGAACGCCAGGCGGCCTGCGTAGTCTTGCCGGTCAGCAGCGCCTTCTGGAATGGCTGCTGCACGGCATAAAGTACTTTCGCCCTCGCCTCCGGCAGGTCCCCGGCGAAATCGCGAAGGAAGGCCGCTTCGTTCAAGCGTCCCTCGTCGCCGTCGAAGACGATGCCGGCCGAAGCCGGCGGCGTCGGGAAGGTCTTCGCAAGCGCGGTATAATCCTCACCCGCATCCGGCGCCCGCGCAGCGACATAGACGAGCGCCGAAACGTTGGGATGAACGCCAGCCTCGGTGACCATCATGCCGGAAAACGAATGCCCGACCAGAACCGTCGGGCCATCCTGCCGGTCGAGCACCCGCTTTACGGCGGCGACGGCGTCGGGCAACGTCGTCAGCGGGTTCTGTGCAGCCGTGGCGTTCAGTCCGGCAGCCTGCAGGCGCGCGATCACCTCGGTCCAACACGAGCCGTCGGCAAACAGCCCATGCACCAGCACGACATTGCGCGCCTTCACCGGAGCCGATGTCGCGGCCATGCCGCGGCTGGAGAGAAGAGTGGCGGCGGCGCCGGCAACGAGGGCGGCCGAGAAAGTCCGTCTGTTCATCATCATGATCCGGTTTCCTCACATGTTGAGACTGTCGAAGGGGCAAGAGCATGGGTTCGAGATCGGGGATCCGGACCCGGTGAAAATCGGTTAGTCGATAACACCGTGTCGGATCGCTCATCTGAGGCGCGAGGTCATCCGCCTCCCGGCATTCGACGCAGCCGGCCTGATCGCTAAAACCAACCTCGCCTCAACCTCAGTCGAAATGGCTGACCTCGAGCCCGTTGCCGACCGGCAGCAGCACACTTGATATGCCCGGCTTGGCGCGGATGGCTTCGCCGTAGCGTCCGACATCGTCGCCTCCCGGACGCAGCATATTGTCAGCGACGATGATCGCGCCCGGATTGAGTTTGGGATAGAAGGCCTCGAGGCAGGGAAGGTAGAGATCCTTCCAGAGATCCACAAGCACGAAGTCGATGCCCTGAGAAAGCGCGCCGATCATCTGGACTGCGTCCCCGACCTTGAATTCGACGTGGTCGGCAAGACCCGCCTTGACGGCCATGTCGCGCGCATAAGCCGACTTGTAATCGTGCATTTCCATGGTGATCAGCCGGCCGCCGGAGGCACGCGCGGCGTCTGCCAGCCATATCCCTGAATAGCCGAAGGAGGTGCCGAGTTCGAGAATGGTCGGCGCCCTGAGGCTCCTGGCGATGATATTGATGAACTGTCCGGTCTCTGGTCCGACCGCGCGCAGCCGCTGGTCCTGTCCGCCATCGCGACCGCCCGGAGGCAGCTCGCGCGGGCTGTTGTGCTCCGTCTCGATCATCGCGTGATAGATGCTGAGCACTTCCTCGATCCTGCTGTCCATCGGGCCCGCCCTTCCGTCCTTGCGATTGATGGCCGACTTTGCCCGACCGAATTGGCTGCGAAAAGTTAAACTTCGGCAATCATCGGATTTCGCAGCCGCCATGCGGTTGCACGCGCCGCCACCGTCGGCTACATCAAACCCGTCAATGGCCGGGTCACCCGGCCACGTAAGCGTTAACGTCACTCAACGCGTATGATCGAACGGCTTTGCGGCTTCGATCTGCGCGACTGTGTCCTGCGGATCGAGTTTCAAAGCTCCTGAGGACACATGGACAACAATCAACCCAAAGACCAGACGTCGCCGGCCCCTGCCATCGAGCGGGTGCGCCACGACACGCCACGGCGCACGCTGACGGCCGAAAGCGTCGTCGATATCACCCCCGGCATGCGCCGCATCACGTTGACCGGCGACGATCTTGCCGATTTCATCAGCCTTGCGCCCGACGACCACATCAAGATTTTCGTACCGGCCGCCGATGGCGGAGAAGAGCGCCGTGACTACACGCCGCGCCGCTATGATAATGCCGGGCGGAAATTGACCATCGATTTCGCCTTGCACGAGGCAGGCCCGGTGACGCGGTGGGCGATCGGCGCCCGCCCCGGCGACAGGCTCGAAATCGGCGGGCCAAGAGGCTCCGCCGTGGTTTCCGCGAACGTCAAACGATGGCTGCTGATCGGCGACGAAACGGCGCTCCCGGCGATTGGCCGCCGGATCGAGGAGAGCCCCGCCGGAACTATCATCACCACAGTCGCAGCCGTCACCGGCCAGGTGGAAGAGCAGACCTTCGACACGTCAGCCGAATTGCACGTCCACTGGGCGCACCGGCCTCTCTCCAAGGCAACCGATGCCGCAGCCCTGCTGAAACTGCTGGCCACGGTCGATATCCTGCCGGAAACTTTCATCTGGGTCGCGGCGGAAGCCTCGGTGACACGCAATATCCGCGCCTATCTGCTGACGGAAAGAAGCTACCCGCTCGGCTGGATCAAAGCGTCCGGTTATTGGGTGTTCGGCAAGGCTGATGCGACGGAAAAGTTCGCTTAAGCCGAAGAGCTCGACACTGGCCGCCGCTCCGGAAATCGGGGCGACGGCCGGATAAAACACCGTCTTTACCATTGCGATTTAATCGGATGCGATATATATAATTGATAAATATTGAAACAGGATAGGCCCATGCCCGCATCTAAAGCAAAACAGCCCGCATCAAACTCCCCTAAGACTGATGGTGACGGCCGTAAGCTTTCGAACTTCCTGTGCTTTGCGGTCTATTCAGCCAATCTCGCCTTCGGCCGCGCCTACAAGCCGGTCCTGGACGCGATCGGCCTGACCTATACCCAGTATATCGCCATGGTCGCCCTTTCCGAGGAGGACGAACAGACCGTCAGCACGCTGGGGGAAAAACTGTTTCTCGAATCCAACACGCTGACGCCCATTCTCAAGAAGCTGGAGTCAGTCGGCTTTATCACCCGCCATCGCGATCCCGCCGACGAACGGCAAGTGCGGGTGAGCCTGACGCCGGCGGGACGCGATCTTCTCGAAACCGATCCCAGCTCCGTCCTGATCGACGCCGTCGGCCTCGGCGATGATTTCCCCGTCGTACAGAAATCGGTGACGCGGCTGCGCGACAACCTGCTACGGGCACAGGTCAAACCGGAAAAATCATGATCGCGACACATGTCGGCACCTGGTGATATGCCCGAGATCGCAATCGGCGCATTGATTGTGAATGCGAGCGTTCTACTCGCAAGGCGAAGTTCCGAACGCAAGACGCACGCGGATCGGTGGAGCTTGCCGGGCGGTCATGTCGAGAGCGGCGAAGACGCCGAGACGGCGATGCGCCGGGAATTGTGGGAAGAAATCGGCGTGACGCCGCAGCACTGGCAATCGGCAGGAATGTTCGTTTCGGAAAGCCCGCCCGGAGCATCCGCCACATTCCACGTCTATCACGTCGATCGATGGCAGGGCTCCCCGCGACTTATCGGTGATGAACACACAGCGCTCAGATGGTTTGCCGCCGCCGAGATAGACTGCGAAACCGAGCTGGCACCGCCTCAGCTCGGTGAAATCCTCGCAAAGCTCGTCTCGCAGCAGAGCCGCAAAGAGTGAAGGCGCGTTGCGCGAACCCGGTTCGGCACAATGCACTTTTTTGCCTTACTGGCGCAGCGATCCAAATGCCGTCCTCAGCTCAGCCGCCATAGCCATAGGCTGTTCCCAGGCGGCAAAGTGGCCGCCTTTGTCGAGCCTGTTGTAGTGAATGAGTTTCGGATAGGCCTTCTCCGACCAGCTCTTCGGCGCCGCATAGATTTCGTCGGGAAAGGCACTCACGGCAACCGGAATCTTGATGCCCCTGGGGTCGAAAAAGCCTCCCGATGGAAAATGCGCATTGTCCCAGTAGAGGCGTGCAGAGGAGATTGCGGTATTCGTCAGCCAGTAGAGCGTGACGTTGTCGAGGATATCATCCTTCGTCAGCCCCTCAGGCTTTCCGTCGAAAACACGGGCGATCATCTGGTAGCTGCGTATGTCGTGGTCGAGCATCCAGGCCGCGAGACCGACCGGCGAATCGACGATCCCGTAGAGCGTTTGCGGCCGGTTGTTCATCTCGATGGCGTAGCCCAGCCCATTCTTGTAGAAGTCGTCGAGCTGATCCCAGGCGTGCTTTTCATCGGGCGAGAGGCCTGCGGGCGGCGGCCCGCCGGCGGCGAGCGCCTTGGCGATATCGGCCGGAACCGTGGCCGCCATGTTCGTGTGGATGGCGAGCAATCCCGGCGGTTCCTGCAAAGCCATCAGCTCCGTGACCGCATTCCCCCAATCGCCGCCCTGCGCCACGAACCTGGTGTAGCCGAGGCGCTGCATCAGCGTCACCCAGGCACGAGCAATGCGAGGAGGATTCCAACCCGGCGCAGTTGGCTTGCCGGAGAAGCCATAGCCTGGCAGTGATGGGATCACCACATGAAACGCGTCCGCTTCGCCGCCGCCATGCGCGGTCGGGTCGGTGAGCGGCTCGATGATCTTCAGTTGCTCGATGATCGAGCCAGGCCACCCATGGGTGACGATGATAGGCAGCGCATTTTCATGCTTGGAGCGGACGTGGATGAAGTGGATATCCAGCCCATCGATCTCGGTGACGAACTGCGGCAGCGCATTGAGCCGGGCCTCCATCTTGCGCCAGTCGTAATCCCTCGCCCAATGGTTCGCGAGCTTCTGGATCGTCTCGCACCGTACGCCCTGGCTATCATCCGTAACGGTCTCCTTGTCCGGCCAACGGGTCGCCGCGACGCGCCGGCGCAGATCGTCGAGCGCCTCCTCGGGGAAGTTGACGCTGAAGGAGGTAATCGTCTCGCCGCTCGCCTCGGCGCTCCCGGTCCCGCCAAGCATGCTAATGGCCCCGGCTGCCGCGGTGGCGGCCAGCAGTTCGCGCCGGGTGGGCATTGATAGGGATGTCGGTGACATGACGCTTTCCTCTCCGTTCGATCTGCAGGAATGGACGAGGATCGACTGGCCGACCTCGTTGCAACAGTAGGTCATTCGCGTCTGCCCGGACTATGCGCCGGGGCTATGGAGGGGTCAATTACCCTGTCAGGCTATGTCTCGACCGCCGCGAATGGGCCTCTCAGGCTGACGCGATGCCACGGCAAGGGCGCCCTCCTCCATCATCTCGGCCGCCTTGGCATAACCGCCGTCCATTCCATCGAGGAAATGCAGGTGCGAATCCGGGCGGCCGGATGGCACGAGGCAGGTCATCAGCGCATGCGACTGGCGGTGCAGTCCGAAATCGACCTCGCCGCGCGCCCGCGCCGCAATGAGCATGGCCTCGACGCCGTCGATCTGCTCCGGCGCGCAGTCGAGCGTCAGGCGCAGGCCGTCGTCGAACTTGCGGAAATCCGAATTGGAGGCGACCTCCGACCAGTGCGGAGCATCGACCCGCTTTCCGCCGTCCCTGTGGACAGCCATATTTCCGGGAAGTGGATGAGACCGGCGCGGCGCGGCGTCGAAAACCCCAAGCACGCGCTTCGCCAGCGCCGCAAAGACCTCTGGGCTGGTATCGTCACGAGGCTCGACCAAGAGCGACAGGATCTCACCCCGCTGGCTTGGGAACGGCGCCCAGTCGCAGCTCAGGCCGGTCAGGTTAGGCCTCATAGCATAACGGCCGGGCTTCACCAGATAGCACCCATTCTTGATCTGTCGCTCCGCCCATTTGAGCCCGCCTCCGGCAAACATCGCATAGGTCGCACTCTCGGAAGCGGCATAGCGCGCGATCCTGACATCACGTCCATTCGCGCGGATTTCGCCGACAGTGACGAGCCCAACACGCAGGTCGAGATGAAGATCGGATTTGGCAAAGCCCGCCACATCACGCAGGGCCGATGTCGCGGCCATGATGCCATTCGCCGACAAGGCGAAGGCCGCTCCGTCTCCGCGAAACACGAAGGGGAAATCGAACGAGCCCCAGGCATTGCCGAGTGCGGCGATGATCGATGCGCCGGCATAATTGACGTCTTCATAGCGCCCGGAGCGGATCGCCTCAGTCGAGCTGACGACGTCGGTGATGCCGATCAGCCAATCGTCAGGCAGCGGCTCGTAGACCTCGGGATCGAGCACAAGCGAAAACTCGTCATAGGCCCGGCGCAGCTGCGCATCGCTGTTGATCATGGCACGTCCTCCGATCGGCAGGGTTGCTGCCAGCTCAGAAACGGGTCTGCCGCCGATCGGCAGACCCCCGCTTGGAATGTCGGCGCGAGGC
This sequence comes from Rhizobium sp. NZLR1, assembly GCF_017357385.1. Lineage (NCBI taxonomy): Bacteria > Pseudomonadati > Pseudomonadota > Alphaproteobacteria > Hyphomicrobiales > Rhizobiaceae > Rhizobium > Rhizobium sp. NZLR1. The sequence continues at coordinate 2,737,351 of NZ_CP071632.1, forward strand.
CGGCCCTTCCCGTTCAGACAAGCTTGGTTTCGACGTCGATGTTGCCGTGGACCGCCTTGGAATAGGGGCAGATGCCGTGGGCTGCCTCGATCAGCTCCTGCGCGATCTCGCGATCGATGTCTGCCAGGCTGACATTGAGCCGTGCACGCAGGAAGTAGGAGCCGTTGTCGCCGTTGAGCGTAATCTCGGCATCGACTTCAGGACCGGCCGGCAGCGTGATCTTCCGCTGCGCGGCAGCGAGCTCGATGGCGCCGATATAGCAGGCCGACCAGGCGGCGCCGAACAGGTTTTCGGCCGCCGGATGCGGCTGCGGCAGTTTGATGTCGAGCGTGCCATCGCTACTGCGCGCATAGCCGTTGCGGCCGCCGGTGATGTGGGTCTTGCCGGCAAAGAGAAGCTTCTCGGTCATGATTCATATCCTTTCGGTTTGATTTTTACGCGCATCCGATTTGATCGGATACGCGTTAATAGGCCGAACCGAATTCGATGTCAACACTATTCCGATTTAATCGGATACGATTTATTTGGAGAGCAAGAAGAGCCCGCTCAACCCAACGGCGTCGGCAACATGTGCGAGGTCTATCGCCTGACGACCGTCTTCGGCAGCGCCCCGACCGATCCGGCCGCCGAAGCCTTTGGGCATGACGCCGCCGAGCAAGTGATGCGGTCGCAATTCGGAAACATGGCAATGTCGCAGTATCCGGCAAGCATGCGGATCACCGAGCCTGAGGATGCTTTTCTGGCGCTGACCTCCTATCCGCCCGGCGAAGGCGCCGACGAGCCTCAGCTCAGCCGCTTCCGCCAGGCCATCGCCGATGCCTTCCGGCAAGGCGGCAGCGCGCTCGATGTCAGCAAGGAGACCGGGCTGTTCCTCAGCAGGAAGCCGGCCTGATCGGATCACGGCCTTCCATCGCGACCGGCCGAGGCAGACCGGCGCTCAGACCTTTTCTTTCTTCTTGATCTTTTCCTTCGGCTCCACCGGTGCATCGGGCGTCGGGGCCAGAAGCTTGCGCAGCGATGAAATCTTGTCCTTCACCAGCGGCCGGAAACGCGTCGCGCGATAGGGCATGTCGGCCGCGCCGTAACCTTCCGGCCCGTCGTCATTGCCGCGATTGATTTCCGCGAGCTTCACCCCGATGAACGTGCCGTCGATATAATGGGTATATTCGCCGACCCAGCGGATCGTATAGATCTCGCCCTTGCGAATGAGTTGGTCGATGCTGACATGCTTGAAGGTATCGTTAATACAGACGACCTTCTGGCCGACATGGAAATCATAGCTCATGGATCAAACTCTCGAACGGCAATCCGCTTGACCGATCTATAGCGCGCCGGACCGCAGGGATGAACCATTTTCTGCCAGCGGGCTTTTTTGCCGCGACAAAGCCGCACCCGCGCGCCACGGTTCAAGGCGAAATGCATCAGTCGCAATAGGCCTTGCTGCTCTTGCGGGACCGCAGATCGAAATGGAAATGGTTCCAGTGTTCGGGGTTGCTGCCAGGGCCGAGCACGGTATTGAAATAGCGGCAACTGTCGCTGCGCACCGCCTTCAGCAGCCGGCCTTCGCGCAGCGAAAAGAGACCCTTTTTGCGTACGTCGATCTCGTGGCCGTTCTTCAGCACGAACTTGCCGACGTCGATCGCGTTGCCGCGAGCGTGTTCCGACATCGGATTGTATTTCTGCCGGCTGTTGTTCATGCGCCGGCAGGAATAGCCGCCGAGCGGCTGGATCGTCTTGATGCCGCTCCAGTAGCGGTAGCGGGCGGACGGTGCCAACTCGTTCTTCACCCATTTGGCGAAGGCGAGCGTCACCTGGCAGTTCAGCGTCACCGCCGGCTGCACGCCAATATTGCCGGAAAGCCCCTTCAGCGACACCGGATAGGGCACCTGACAGGCAGGCCCGTTGGAAATCGGCGCCTTTTCGTCGAAGAGCACACCCATACGCTTCAGCTCGCGCCGGCAGGCAAGCTCGGAGGTCGGCATGACGCTGGGGTCGACGGGTGCCGCCGGTTCGCTCATCATCGGATTGTTCGGTCGCAGCATCGCGACCTCTTCGCTTTCGTCCTCTTCCGGAACGCGTGACGGCGCCACCACAGGGCTGCCGTCGTTCCAGGCCGGCGCCCGGCTCATTTGCGCTTGTGCCGCCGGCTGCGGCATCGCCCGCGGTACGGGCTGGCGTAGCGGCTGGTTCACCTGCTTCGGGCTATCGGTGCCGATTCCGTCAACGACCGGCTCCGTCGCATTTCCCTCGGCGATCTGCTGCTGTTGTTCCTGCGCCAACCCGACGACCGGCTCTGCCCCAAGCTCGTCATCCATATTGACGCCGCCGGACGGGACCGCAAGGTTCTGCGTGCCGCCCCAATTGCTGCTCGACTGGCCCGCCGCCAGCGCCTCGTCGCTGTCGATCATCGGCAGGCGGCCCCTGCGCGCCGCCGGCGCGGCATGGCCGGCGCCGGCAAGGTTCGGCGTATCGAGGTAGTCGACGGACCCCTGGCTATTGCCGGCAGGCGCACTGGAAACTGGATAGGAGGCCTGGCTTTCCGCGGGCGCAAGGCGCTCCGAACGCGCCATGCGGACCGAGGGCGCCATGCGCGCCGCCGGCGAGATCGAGCTCACTCTGGTGCCGTTGTCGACATTGGCCGGCGGCACAAGCCCCTCGCTGATCGAACAGGTGGTCAGCGACGCCGAGAGCAGCAGGGGCAAAAGGGCTCGCCGAGGAAAGGAAACAAACGCCATACTCTTATCGCTTCCGCAGGCCGACTGGGCAGTGACAGAAAAAACTCACTCCAATTTTAATTAAGAACGGTGAATGAAAACTTACCGGCACAATCTGAACGCGACGAATATGAAAAAGGCCGCTTTCGCGGCCCTGAGATTGGCGATAGATGCAACTTTTGCTCGGCGTCCTCCCCGGCCACTCCCGCAGCCTTGCTCGACATCGGCTACCTGTTGGTGAAATTGATCAGATCCGCCATGGTGAAATGCCCCGCCCCTGCGCTCGGCAATGTCGGCCGCCATTTCGGCCATTGCGCCAGGAAGGAATGCCGATCCTCGCGGATCAGGCCGGCGATGACCTCGGCGATGATCGTGCCGCCGACCGGCCCGAGATGCTGGCTGTTTCCAAAGATCTCCGCCTCGCGCAGGATGTAGAACCACAACGGCGCGTTATCCTTGAAAATCCCGGACTGATCGCTCAGCAACGCGCCGCGCGCCCGCTTCCTCTCGGCATCCTCGCTGTCGAACAGCTGCTCATCCGACAGCGCCTCCATTTCCATATGGCGCGCCACCGCCTGGCCGGAAGGCAGTCCGAGCCGCCAGCCGCGCAGCAGGTTCAAGGCGGCGAGCGCCCTGCGGATATGGATCGGCTCCCTTTGGTGATCGGGCAGGCTCGTCAGCGGATCGACCAACGTCGTATCGAGCTTGTAGGAGGGCTGCGGCAGGACTGCGCCAGCCGGCGGCGCCCCTTCGGGCGCGACCCCGTCGAAGAAGAAGGCCCAGTCGATCGCCCAGAAGTCGGGTAACTCGCGAAAACCGTTCAAATTTGCCCGCGGGTGCTGGATCACGTCAGTCAGAGAGAAAATCGGAATGCGATTGAACTTTGCCTTTTTCCCGTTGAACCGCTGCTCGATCGGGTCGGGCCTCGTGACGGTTCGGTTCAGCGAATAGCTCGGTCTCACCATTGTATGACCGTATCGGTATGCCGCCACCGAGAATTCGACGGGGATGAAGGCGTAGCGGCCCTGTGGATTGTAGAAGCGGACATTCGGCTTTTCGCCTCTCCCGACGATGACGCGCTCGTAGGTCTCTTTGCCGATGATACGGGGCAGGAAATCATGCAGGACGATCCACTGGTAGTGCCAGCGCACCGTCTGCTGACAGAGCCCGAAATCGCGGCTGCGCGACGTATCGACGACCTTGTTGTGGAACCGGAGGAAGGTGGCGTGGAGCTGCGAGACGATCACGTTTTCGTCGTTGCGCTTGTCGCCGAGCAGCGCGCGCCGGATTTCGGCCGCGTTCCTCGGCAGATCGGGGCGGCTGTTTCGAGTCTTGTCGAAATCCTTGTCGTCCCCGAGCAACAGATGAAGTTCATCGTCCTCGTAGAGGAAAGGCTGATCGGCCGGCCCCGAACCATAGACGGAGTCCAGGTCGAGGCGTGGCGTACGGAAATCCTGCAGAGCATCCGGATCGTTGAAGCGGTCGAGCGACGAGACCGGATCGAATGTGATGTCATGATCGAGAAACTGACCGAAATAGGTGAATCCGGCAGGAATTGCCGGGTTCTCGTCTTCGGGCTCCCGCTCGTCAAGCGCGACATCGACGGGTTTTCCCTCTTCGATCTTCTCGGCGAACTCCCCCTGGAACATCGTTTTCGCAAGATCGGTGAGTGCATCCTCGGTAAACGCGGCGGCCGGCAGGTTGCGAAACATCCTCCCGAATCTCTGGTCGCGAACACTCGAATGCGCGACGCTATCCATGCCTCTTACTGGCGAACCATGCTTGCTGCGAGCCATTTCGGCCTCCCTCGGTTACTGAACTGGAATGCGGCAGCGATGCGATGAGGGGCAGCGTTATCGGATGCGGAGGACTGGAATCCTCGAATTCGGGAGACACACGACGGCCATGCCAAGGCCGCCGTGGCCGTGGTCCCGGATAGTTTGCGAAATTGGAGAATTATGGTGGCTTCCGCAACGACAGCAATCGCTATCGTCGAAATGCCCTGCCCTCAACTACAACCTGAATGAAGCATAACGGAGGATAAATTGCAACGAGATTCGCTTATGGATTGAATCTGCTGCCTTTTACCAAGCACATCGCCTGGGTATATCAGCCTGAATTTCTTGGAATTCCGCCGGTCCACGATCCTCTCTACTCCGGATCATGCTGCGTCGCGATTCCGCGATGATGCCGCCACAACGAAAAAGAGCCGTCGTAGCGGCTCTTTTCCTGACGTTCCGATCTGAAGCTGTTTCGAGGCGTTGCTTCGCTCTTCTACTCACGCGGCCCGCGTATACCTCGCTTCGGCCCGCTGCTCCGCGCGCAGGCGGAAATTCGCAAGCAGCGTCTTCAGCTGGGTGCTCTCGTCGGCAAGCGTGCGGCTTGCCGCCGTCGTCTCCTCGACCATTGCCGCGTTCTGCTGCGTCATCTGGTCCATATGATTGACGGAGCCGTTGATCTCGTTGAGCCCGGTCGACTGCTCGCGGGCTGCCGTCGCAATCGATGCCACGTGGTCGTTGACGCGGTTGACCAGCCCTTCGATCTCCACCAGCGCCTCGCCCGTCGAGCGCACCAGCGCCACTCCGCCCTCGACTTCCGCCGCCGACCGGCTGATCAGCGTCTTGATCTCCTTGGCCGCATTGGCCGAACGCTGCGCGAGTTCGCGCACCTCCTGGGCGACGACGGCAAAGCCACGGCCCGCCTCGCCGGCGCGCGCGGCCTCGACGCCGGCGTTCAGCGCCAGAAGGTTCGTCTGGAAGGCGATCTCGTCGATCACGGAGATGATCTGGTTGATGCGGCTCGAGGATTCCTCGATGCGGCCCATCGCCGTCACCGCATTGCGGACGATGTCGCCGGAGCGCCCGGCGCTGACTTTGGTCTCGGCCACCATCTCGCGCGCCTCGTTCGCCCGCTCGGATGCCGTCTTGACCGTCGCGGTGATCTCGTCGAGTGCCGCTGCCGTCTCTTCGAGGGCTGCCGCCTGCTGTTCGGTGCGCTTCGACAGATTGCCGGTCGCTTCGCTGATGTCGTTGGCGCTCTCGTTGACCACGCGGCTCGATTCGGCGATCGCCTGGATAACGCCGTTCAACGCATCGACGGCGGTGTTGAAATCGCTTCTAAGCTTGGCGTAATCCTCGCCGATATCGTCGATCGCAACTGTCAGATCGCCGCCTGCGAGCTTTTCCAGGCCAACGCCGAGCGCCTGCATTGCCCGGTTTTGCCGGTCGGAGGCCGAGCGCAGGCTTGCCTCGTTGCCGCGTCGCTCATCCTCGATCTGCCGCTGCCTTTCATCTTCCCGTCCGCGCAGCGCGCTGCGTTCGTCGACGGAGTCGCGCAGCACCAGCAATGCCTTGGCCATCTGGCCGATCTCGTCGCGCCGGTCGCTGCCGGCGATTTCCACTGACGCCTCTTCGGCGGCGATCGCATTCATCGCCGCCTTTAGCCGGGCGATCGGCGCCGTGACGCTGCGCACGATGGCGTAAGCGATGGCAATCGTGGCGGCGGCCCCGAGCAGGCAGAGCACCGCCGCCCAGATCGCGTTCTGACGATAGAGCGCGGCAAGATCATCGGCATAGACCCCGGTGCCGACGATCCAACCCCAGGGCTCAAAACCGGCGACATAGGAATATTTCAGCACCGGCTGATCGGCGCCCGGCTTCGGCCAGTAATAGTCGACGAAACCCTTGCCATCCTTCTTCACCTTGTTGACGAATTCGACGAACAGGAATTTGCCGTTCGGATCCTTCATCTGCGAGATATCAGTGCCATTAAGCGCCGGCTTGATCGGGTGCATCACCATGGTGGGATGCATGTCGTTGATCCAGAAATAACCGTCGGCGCCGTAGCGCATCGCACCGATCACGTCCTTGGCGGCCGCCTGCGCCTGTTCGCGGGTCATCGTGCCCGCCTGCTCCATCCTGTAATATTTGTCGAATATGCCGAGCGCCGTCGCATCCATCTGCGCCAGCCCCGCCTTCCGCTCCGCTTCCAGTTCGGAATAGGAATAGTTCAAAAAGAACACCATCGTCGCCGCCAGCACGGCAAGGGTGAAGCCTACGAGGCAGTAAAGGCGGGTGGAAATCTTGACGTTGCGCATGGGGTTCCCGGCGATTCTCGTAAATGATGTAGACCCATCTTGAATTGCCGGAATTACTGGAGCGTAAAGCTTATTTAGAGAATGATTAAATACCGTGAGGGAAGGCCGAAGCACTTAAAGTCAACCGTTTGAAATCGAATGGAATTTCGATAGGCAACGGCTGCAATATTTTTCGCCGCGCTTAGCTGCAGCGCCGGGCCATGCCGTCTTTTACAGCCCACAGCCTTTGCACTAGGCTATCGTCCAGTGAATCGCCGGCCTACGGCCCACACCAGATGGAGACCCTTGATGACCGATGCCGCCAAACCGAGAGGCGAATTGACGCTCAGGACGCTTGCCATGCCCGGCGATGCAAATCCGGCCGGCGATATCTTCGGCGGCTGGGTCATGGCGCAAATGGACCTTGCCTCAGGCATCCGCGCCACCGAGCGCGCCAGAGGCCGCGTCGTCACCGCCGCCGTCAAGGAAATGGCCTTCGAGCTGCCGGTCAAGATCGGCGACACGCTGTCGGTCTATACCGATATCGATCGCGTCGGCCGCACCTCGATCACGCTGATCGTTGAAGCCTGGGCGAACCGTGCACGTTACGCCAAGATGGAAAAGGTCACAGCCGGCACCTTCATCATGGTGGCGCTCGACGAAGACGGCAAACCGAAACAAGTTCCCGAGGCGTGACGGACCAGGGGTCGAGAGCATGGAAATGGTCGGCTCGCCGGAGGTCTTCCTTCACATCAAGGTGGTGATGGGCATGGTTATCAGCTCGCAGGCGGCACCAGCAACGATCAGCCGGTGCCCCGTTAGGGGCCTCGAAGACCAGGGCGGCGGTTGACGCCGTCGAGCAGCGTCCATTTGCCGAGGCCGGTGGCCAGCCCCGTCCTTCGAGGCTTCGCCCTGTGGGCTACGCACCTCAGGATAAGGCTGGAGAGGGCGGGCCGGCATCCTTGCTCTTCGCCTACGCTCCGAGCACTGAACTTCTTGGGTACAAGCGAATGACGGGGAGAGCGGGATTTCTCCTCACCCACGCAAAAACTGCGACCCCTTGTCAAACCCCAACCCGGGAAAGATCTTCCCCGTCAGATCATCCACGCCGACATCGAACTGCCGATACAACATCGCCGCGGCGAGTTCGCGCACGTCGGCGGTCGGCATCAGGTCGCGGTCGTCGAGCAGCTGACCGTCGCCGATGCCCGGCCAGCGACCGAGGATGCGGCCGCCGTTGATGGCGCCGCCGGCAAGCAGGGCGCAGCCGCCGGTGCCGTGGTCGGTGCCGGCGGAGCCGTTCTGGCGGGCGGTGCGGCCGAATTCGGTCATGGCGAGCACCACCGTCTTTGCCCAGATCTCGGCCCCAAGCGTCGTCTTCAGCGTGTTGATCGCCTGCGCCAGATCCCGCACCGGCCGCTTGAACTGGCCGGCCTGGCCGATATGCGTGTCCCAGCCTGTGATCGAGAAGCTGGCGATGCGGTAGTCGCCCTTCAGCATGTTGGCCGCAAGCGCTGCCACATCGGCGGTCTTTTCGCCGCGCTGGCCATCCGGCTCGACCATCATCGAGGCGGTGTCGGCCCGCGTTGCCTCGGCAAGTGCAGCAGCAAACGGCGGATCGCCGGCATAAAGCCGCATCAGGAATTGCATCTCGTCGCGTGCCGGCGCCAGATTGGAATCCGACGCCCAGACGTCGACGTCGTTCGGGCCGGAGAGAATAAGCTCCGTCGAGGGGTTGACGTCGATCGCCTTGCGCGCATCCGAGCGCGGAATGGCGGCGAGCGCTCGGTTCAGCCAGCCAGTCTTTTCCTCGGCGACATGTTCGCCGCCGGATTCCAGCATGTCCTGCCCATCGAAATGGCTGCGCTGGTCGCGATAGGGCGTCGACACCGCGTGCACGAAGGCAAGCTCCCGGCTCTTCCACAGCGGCATCAGGTCGGCAGCGGCGGGATTGAGGCCGAAATGCCCGTCGAGATCGAGAAGCCCTGTATCTGGCGTCAGCGCCAGCGTCGGCCGGAGCGCGGCAAAACCGGCATCGCCATAGGGCTGCACTAGGTCCAGCCCGTCCATCGCGCCGCGCAATACGATGGTGACGAAACGATTGTCTCCCGGCATCGCCGCAAAGGTGACCGGCGTGAAGACGGGGGCAGCGGCCAGACAGCAGGCCGACGTCAGAAAGCCACGGCGGGAAAGCGAGATCCGGTTCATGGACAGCGTCATGACGAGCCTCCTATCGGCGGTTGAATTCGGGCGATGCCAGCACCAGCGTCAGTCCGCTGATCTTGTTCGGCGCCTGCGACACGACGCGGATCGTCTCATCGCGCGCCGCATCGGCAAGCGTCGATTTCAGAAATTCGCGCGGATCCTCGTCGCGCCCGAACTGTGCAGAAGCCCGCCTTGCCCAGGCCAACCGCTCGGCAAGCTGGCTGCCGGTAATCCAGGTGGAGAAGCCTTCCTCGAAGCCGGCCGGGCTCGGCGGCAGCCAGGTCGGCTGGCCCATGCGCTTCAGCGCCCCCTGCCCCAACGCCCGCGCCGTCCGGAAGGCCTTGAGCCGCGTGTCCCTCGCCTCGCCGGCAGGACCCGTCGCTACAGGCGACCCTGCCATTCCAGGCGTATTCGCCGCCATGTCGCCCTCATCGGTGCCTTGCTGGTTTGCCGCCAGGAAACTGCCGACGACGCCGTTGACCGGCCCCGCATTCAGCGCCCTCAGACCCGCAATGACATAATCGAAAGGCTGGCGCGCCTTGGCGCCTTCGTCACGCCAGGCGGCAGGATGGTCGAGCATGGCGGTGTAGACGGCTGTGAGATCACCATCCGTCTTCTTCCAGGCCATGGCCATGTCGGACACCATCCCCTCGTCGGGCTGGTCGGAGATAAAGTGCACTGCAAGCTTGCGGCTGATATGCGCCGCCGTCTTCGGGTGGATGGCGAGATCGTCGAGCATGTCGAGATAGTCGTCGCGTGAGCGCTTGCGCCCGCCATAGCTGACGCCGAGCACCTCATGCGTGCCGGGCTCTGAGATACTCGGCCGGAAGGCGATGTCCATCTCCTTGCGGTCGATGGTGAGCCCCGTCAGCACCATGGCCGCCGCCGTGACATCTGCCTGGCTGTAGCCGCTGCCGGCGCCGAGCGTGTGCAGTTCCAGCAGTTCGCGACCCAGATTTTCATTCAGTCCCTTGTTGCGCTTGATGCCGCCGGCTGAATCCGGCCCGAGCGAATCCGCCTGGTCGAGATAGATCAGCATGGCCGGATGGGCCGTGGCGCTGCGCAGCAGATCACCGAACCCGCCCGACATGAACGGCCGGATCGCCTCGGCCTCGTAGAGCGGTACGATAAGGCGCATCGGCAGGCTTTTATTGGCGCTGGTGGAGAAATGATTGGTCCAGAAGGTCGCCAGCCGCTCGTAGAAGCCGTACGGCGACAGCACCGCCTGCATCAGGCGCAGATTTACATCGTGCTGGAACTGCTGCTGCGCTTGCCGCTGCACGCCCTTCCGCATCTCGCGCTGCGTCGTATCGTCGGTCACCGACTTGGCGTCCTGGCGGATCTGCTTCAGTTGCTCCTGCAGGCTGAGGATCGCGCGGTGGCGGGTCTCGGGTCCGCCAAGCGGAAAGTCCGGCGTTGCCGCCGCCCCCTTGCTGAGCTGACCGATCAGGTCGTCCTTGCTTTGCGGCGGCGCCTCACCCGGACGGAAACCATAGCCGAACCGGATCGCCGCCATCGTCGGGAAAGAGAGGCTCATGGCCGGTCAACTCCTGATCACGTGGTAGTGACAAGCTGCCAGCCGATTGCGACGCCAATCTGTAGGAAATGTGGCGATTTCCGGACATGGACGATTTGTAATCTGTTGAAAAAATTAAAGTTTATGCCCGGAAGATAAAGGATGCCCCGATCGCGATGAGCGCGAAGCCGATCGCATGATTCCACGTCAGGTTCTCGCCGAGCCAAAAGATCGAGAAGCCGGCAAAGACCAGCAGCGTGATCACCTCCTGCATCGTCTTCAACTGGGCCGTCGTATAGACCGCCGAGCCGATACGGTTGGCCGGCACCGCCAGGCAATATTCGAAAAAGGCGATTCCCCAGCTGACCAGGATGGCAAGGAAGATGGCACTGCCCTTGTGCTTGAGATGCCCGTACCAGGCAAAGGTCATGAAGATGTTGGACGCAAACAGCATGACGACGGGCCAGAGGGCGGCGGGAGAAAACGACATGGAATAACTCGGGGCTGTGGAGCGGGCATAGGTAATCCGGCCAGATACCGGCAGGCCTTACCTAGCACGCCACCATTCGACGGCAAGCCCCAAGGCTCAGACCAATCGTCTCACGCCGGCGCGACGATGTGGATCGGTGATCGGGGTATTGCACCACGGCTCTGGGGGCCGCGGCATCCCCGACGCCCCTCATGCTGAGGCGCGCAGCCCGAGAGGGCGGAGCCTCGAAGCACACGCCAACATTACTTCTTGCTTTCATTCGGTGCCGGCACGCCCGCCTCGTCCTTCGAGGCCCTGCGGGGCACCTCAGGATGAGGCTCTCTGGGGCGCCCACGCATGCTCGCTATCTCGGCAGCCGTCACAACCGACACCTAACCGCCATCCGGCACCCTGCCCCGACACGCCCACGCCACCGACGCGAAGGACCGCGGCCCGTCGGGCTCGCCGGCCTCATATGCCGCCCTGACCGCGCCATCCACAGCCGTTCGCTTCGCCGGATCCAGCCCAGCGACATACTTGCCGAGCGGCCCCTCACCGGCGGCAATCGGTTCCCAGTAATCGTCGAAGGAGAGGTATTCCATCCGGATCAGCAGCGATGTCTCCTCGACGTCGACAAGGCCCTGGCTGACGAAACTTTCCTTCATTTCTCCCGGTCGCATCATCGGCTGAAAACAATATCGGCGGCGCAGCGGCAACGCCTGCTCATCGAGCATGACAACAGTGTCCCACATCATCCGCATGCCGGACATCCCGCCATAGTGGTCCCAGACGGCGGCGGCGACCATGCCGCCCGGGCGAACGACACGGCGCATTTCGGACACCGCCTTTCCCGCCTCCGGCACGAAATGCAGCACGAGCAGCGACATCGCCCGGTCGAAGCGGTTATCCTCGAACGGCAGCGCGCAGGCATCTGCCTGTCGGATCGCGATCCGCGGATCGGTATTGCGCCGCGTCGCCGCCTCGACGAAAACCGGCGAATAATCGATGGCGGCGATCTCCTTCAAGCCTGGTCTTTCCGCCAGCGTAAAAGCCAGACTGCCGGTGCCGCAGCCGACATCGAGCACTCGATCCCCATCCGCCAATCCGGCGAAATCGATCAGCAGCGGCGCCAGCCTCTTGCTCCAGCGCCCCATCAGCCGCTCATAACCATCCGCACTTTCGACATTGAAACTCGACGGCATCGAAGCCTCCCTCTTCAAGAACGATGGTCTATCGCCGTAGAGCCGAGCGATCCGTCGCCTCGCACAAGGCGCGTCGGGCTCTCCGTCGTCCCCGGTTCAAGCCGGGAACGACGGAGAGTGTATCAGGCGGATGCCTTGCCGAGAACGCTCCAGTCGAAGCCGCGCGCCCAATCGGCATAGCTGTGCCAGCCGACATCGGGGAAATCGCGGCGCAGGGCAGCGATGTCGACATCGTAGCCGGTGCGGTTGAACCATTCGAACATCAGCGCCGCGTCCTCGCTCTGCTGCCGCATCGCGGCGATCGGCAGTTCGCGGTAAGCAATCGGCCGATCGAGCGCCTCGGATAGGATCTTCGCCTGCTGCTCGCCGGACAATTCGTCGCCGGCAATATCGAAACGCTTGCCGAATACCTGTTCGCGCCGCTCGGCCAGTGCTGCGACGAAAGCGCCGATGTCGTCGATGGTGACCTGCTGCAGCAGCCGGGTTGGCGGCAGGGCCGCGGCATAGACGCGTTGGCGCAGCCCGTCGATCGCCCAGGGCGCCACGGTATTTTCCATGAAGGCGACGGGCGCGCTGATCGTATAGGGAATGCCGAGGCCTGCGATATGCTTTTCGACGAGGTACTTGCTGTCGAAATGCGGAATGCCGGTCTTCTTGTCGGCATCGCCAACGGAGGAATAGATCAGGTGCCCGATTCCGGCGGCCTTCGCCGCATTGGCGACGGTGATGCCCTGGCGCGTTTCCGCTTCCGTCCCGGCCTCGTAGCTGTTGCCCATCAGGAACATCGTGTCGACGCCGTTTGCAGCCTTCGCCACGGATGCGCCGTCATTCAGATCGCCGGCGACGACCTCGACCCCTGCCGCAGCCAACTGCTTTGCGCCGTCGCCGTCCGGCTTGCGCGAGATCGCCTTGACGCGGTGTCCCCGCGCGATAAGCGCACGCACGACCGCGCCGCCTTGCTGGCCGGTGGCGCCGGTGACCAGAACGCTTCTAATGTTGCTCATCTGTCTGCTCCTTGTTTGTGACTGACGGAGCAAAGTTAGGGCCTGTCGCATTGAACCATAATGGCTTATAGTTGAGAAACATCGTACCACATCAGGATACAATGCTCGACCTCAACGATATCGTGATCTTCGCCCGCGTCATCGAGGCCGGCAGCTTCACCGCCGCGGCGCGGCTGCTCGGCATGCCGAAGACAACCGTCAGCCGACGCATTGCCGCTCTCGAGCGCGAACTCGGCGTGCGCTTGCTGCAGCGCACGACCCGCAGCCTCAGCCCGACGGATGCCGGCCGCCTCTATTACGAGGAAAGCAGCCAGGCGCTCCGCACGATCGAAGGCGCCAACCTGCGTCTTGCGGAAGCAAGAACCGAGCCTGCCGGCACGATCCGCATATCGGCGCCGGTCGGCTTCGGTGGCCACTTCCTGCAGGATGCGATCTTCGATCTTCTGGCGACCTACCCGAAGTCGAGGGTCGAGTTGCGGCTGACCGACGACAGGCTGAATCTCGTCGAAAACGGCATAGACCTCGCCTTCCGGACCGGCATCCTGGAGGATTCGACGCTGATCGCCCGCAAGCTCGGCTCGACGCATCGCTTGCTCTGCGCGAGCCCCGACTATCTCGCCCGCTGCGGCGCGCCCGATCGCCCGGCGGATCTCGCCCGCCACCACTGCGTCATCGCCGGCCAATCCACCCATGCGCAATGGCTGCTTGAAGGCCCGCACGGACAGGAAACGGTCTCGGTCTCGGGGCGCTTTGCCGCCAATGAAATGCAGGCGGTCATGGCCGCAGCGATCGCCGGTTATGGCATCGCCCGACTGCCCCATGGGGTCGCCAATGCCTGCATCAGGGATGGGCGGCTGTGCCGCGTTCTCGACGGTTACACGACCCCGGTCGGCGGCCTGCACGTCGTCTATCCGAGCAGCCGGCACCTGCCGCCTCTGGTCAAGACCTTTATCGAACTCGCCGCCAGACGGTTGAACGCGGGAGCCGATGGCAGCGACGACTTCGCCATCATATAGCGGTAGCCCCGTCACACCCCCTCCAGCACCACCTTGCCATCGAGGCTTTCGATCAGCATCGAACTGGCCTGGTTGAGGCCGGCAACCTCCACAGCGATGCCATGCGCCCGGAAGCGCTGCACGACCTTGTCGAGTGCGGCAACGGCGGTGATGTCCCAGAAATGCGCCTCGGAGACGTCGATCAGCACGGTCTTGCCGATCGCGTCCTGAACGTCGAAGGCCTCGACGAAGACGTCGGCGGAGGCAAAGAACACCTGGCCGGACACACGGTAGATGCGTTGCCCGACGGCTTGATCAGGCGCCACCTCGATGCGCAGCAGGCGGGCGACCTTGAAGGTGAAGAACACGCCGCTGAGCAGCACCCCGACCGTCACCCCAAGCGCCAGGTTGGCAGTGAAGACGGTGACGACGACGGTCGCCACCATGACGGCGCTCGACATCCGGGGATGAACGACGACCGCTCTGAGCGACGACCAGTCGAAAGTGTCGATCGATACCATGACCATGATCGCCACCAGCGCGGCGACCGGAACCTCGGAGACCCACGGCTTCAGCAGCACCATCAGGATCAGCAGAAACGCCCCGGCAAACAGCGTCGAGAGCCGGCCGCGCCCGCCATATTTCACGTTGCTCACCGTCTGGCCGATCATGCCGCAGCCGGCAATGCCGCCGAATAGGCTCGCGGCTGCATTGGCAAGGCCAAGACCGGTGCATTCGCGGTTCTTCGAACTCGGCGTATCCGTGATCTCGTCGACGACGCTCGCGGTCATCATCGATTCCAGCAGCCCGACCATGGCGATGGCAAGTGCGGGTCCGGCGATGATCCGGAGGGTTTCCAGCGTCAGCGGCACCGCCGGCCAGCCGAACACCGGAAGCGAATCCGGCAGTTTGCCGAGGTCGGCGACGGTCAGAACGGGAAGTCCGAACCCGATCGAGGCGACGGTCAGGATCAGAACGCAGATCAACGGCGACGGGATCGCCGTCGTGATCCGCGGCGTCAGATAGATGATCGCAAGCCCGGCACTCAGCACGGCATATTCCGTCCAGCCGGCGCCGATGATGTGCGGCATCTGCGCAGCAAAGATCAGGATGGCAAGCGCATTGACAAAGCCGGTGCGCACGGATTTCGACACGAAGCGCATCAGCACGCCGAGCCGCAGCAGGCCGAACACGATCTGCATCAGCCCCGCCAGCAGCCCGGCCGCGAAGAGATAGGGCAAGCCGTGGGCATGCACCAGCGGTGCCGCGACCAGTGCGACCGACCCGGCCGCCGCCGAAATCATCGCCGGGCGTCCGCCGGTGAACGCAATGACGATGCCGATGACGAAAGAGGCAAACAGGCCGACCTCGGGATCGACCCCCGCCACGAATGAAAAGGCGATGACCTCGGGGATCAGGGCGAAAGTCGCAACCGCACCGGCAAGCATTTCGCGCGTGGGATTGGCGGACCAATCACGACGGATGGAGGAAAGCAGCATGGATAGAGTCTCGCAAAGCATGGCCGGGCTCGCTCTATCGAGCGGTCGTGTCGCGACATGCAGGTTTTGCGTTATCTGGCGGATCGGCGGCCAGAAGAGCCACCCGGGGTCTCACCGGGTCCGTGGTGAATGTCCGTGGTATAGACGAGATTTTTGCTGCAGCGCAACATTCAATTTCGCAGGGATGAAAGCGAAAGCTGCGAGCGAAATTGATGCGCCGCTTGCGATCGTGCCGGACGGGGCGATGAAAACTCGCCGCGAAGGTCCTCCTGCGCGATGGCGCGACTGGAGCCGAAGCCACCCTCACTGCCAGAGAAAGTCCGGGCCTGTGCTCTGGGACGTAAGCTTGAGTGTGCCGTCCGGCTGAACCACATAGCTTTCGAAAACACGGTAACCGAATTGACCGAGAAAGGTATGTTTGACCACAGTTCCCGGACGATAGGGTGAATGAATGACCTTTCCCCGATAGGTGAGGCTACCCGAAAGAGGCTGCGGGTCTTGCGCGCTGGCGCAGGCCGTGAGGGTGAAGAGAATGGCAACGAGTGTGTGCTTCATCCGGATCATCTCCCTGGAAGGTCCAGCGACGTGCACGACGTCAATCTCCTTCTTATCAGATCGCTGCCCTGCTGCGGTCGAAATCTTTGCGTCGGGCCGCCTCTGCCCGCGAGAGCGCGCTGACAATCCTTTCCTCGGAGAAAGGCTTGGAGATCACATCGAACGCTCCAGCGATACCGTTGCCGACACTCTCAGGACTGCCGGTCACGAAAATAACGTCCACGCCGAAGCGGTCGATCAGCCGACGGGCAAGCTGAGCGCCGCTCAGCCCGTCGGAGAGGTTGAGATCGACCAGCGCCACATCGCTTTTCTGAGCATAGGCGAGAGCTTGCTCAACCGTCGAAACCGGCCCGATTGTCTGGTGCCCGGCCTCTTGCGCAATGCGTTCGAGCTCCAACGCAATAGTATTCTCATCTTCAACGATCATGACCTTCATGGCTAAGCCTCCTCACCAAAGCCGGGTGCTCGGGCACACTGCCGGTAACGGGTACAACGCCGTCGACCCAAAATGTTTCCACTCTGCATTGAATTTCTTTCGGACATCAGACGCCGCCGCTGGCTAATCCTCCACTGCAGCAGCAGAATGCCGTCCAACGGCGCTTCGCCGTAGGAGACAGCCCGGAACACATCACAGAGGACGAAGGCGCAAAAGTTCCAGCCGCACCGGGCTCGATACGGCAGTGAGCGCTCTTCTGTCAGGTGTTTTTATGGTGGCGCTGCTGAATGCTGGCGGAAAGCGGATTTGTGCCGAGTCGGCGGCCCACCTGCCCGCCACCGTGACCGGCAAGGCAACGTCCCATGGCGGGAGATCCAATGATTTGACAGCGCCTTGCGGCGGACCGAAGCCCTTGGCCTCCGGTCCGCCGCAACTCGACCTCGCTCACGGTTTCGTATTTGCACTTTCGGCCCGGAACGCCGCCTCGCCGGCGTCGGAGACATCGACCCACTTCTTGTCCGGCTCGGCGTCTGGCACATAAGCGTCGTTCCAGTTCCACCATTTGTAGGTCGGGGTCTGAGGATAGCCCTCGGGCGAATCCTCCCAGACTTCCTGGCGGCCGAGTGGCGTGATATCGAGGTAGTTCCAGGTGCCGCCCATCTGCTCATCGCCGCGGTTGTTGATGAAATAGGTGCGGAAGATGCGCTCGCCGTCGCGGTAGAACACGTTGGTGCCGTGCCACTCGTCGACGCCGAAATCCTTGTCGAAACTGTCGGTGATCGTCACCCATGGTATCGTCCAGCCCATCCGCGCTTTCAGCCGGGCGATGTCGGCCTGCGGCGCGCGTGAGGCAAATACCAGCGTCGTATCGCGGGCGTTGAGATGGGCGACGTGAGCCACTTGATCGGCCACCATCGAGCAGCCGCGGCAGGCATGCTCGGGCCAGCCGAAGACGCCTGGCTCGTAGAAGGCGCGGTAGACGATCAGCTGGCGACGGCCCTCAAACAGTTCGGGCAGGCTGACCTTGCCCTGGGGTCCCTCGAACGCATAGGCCTTTTCGACCGCCATCCACGGCATGCGCCGGCGCTCGGCGGCCAGCGCATCGCGCGCACGGGTCTGCGCCTTTTCCTTTACCAGCATCTGCTCGCGCGCCGCCTCCCAAGCCTCCAGCGCCACGACCGCCGGTCTCTGCATGCTCTGTCCTCTCTTTCCATTTTCGGCTGAAGCAGTCATGGCTCAATCTCCTCGTTGGGGCGAATTCCCGCGCCTCGAAGCCCGGCTCATCGCGCGTTGTTCGGACATAGTCTCGCATCGGAAATCGAACAGTGGGAGTAACAAGTGTGACCGTATTCCCATTGCCCCGATCGCAGCCGCAGCGCCGGTCCGGATGATGCGTGAACAGGTGCTGGATGGAGCGCGTCAATGACGCCGTCGCCCTGGATGTCTTCGCCCTCGACGATGATATCGCCGAGATGGATGCCGATCCGGAACTCGAGCCCGTGCTCCGGAAGGGCCACGGCGTTGTGCGTGGCTTTCCGCTGCTGGACCTCCACCGCGCAACGCAAGGCATCGACGACGCTCTGGAATTCGACCAGCGAACCATCGCCCATGGTTTTGACCAGCCGGCCATGGTGACGCTCGATCGCCGGCTCGAAGACATCATTCTGGTCCGCCTGAAAACGCGCACGCGTGACCTCTTCGTCGATCTGGCTCAATCGACTGTAACCGACGACATCGGCGATTAGGATAGCTGCAAGACGGCGCTCCATCCCCGGTCTTTCCTGGAGAGCGAAGGTATTGTTAACAACATCCTATAGTAGGTCCCATCGCGATGCTATCGTCGCACCCGCGCAATAGTCGAATTGGCGGCGAGCGGTCCGATAAGAATGGCGCCAGACGAAATACTTCAAGCCATCGCAGCCTTCGACTATCAGCAGAGTTGCCAAAAGCAGGCGAGTATCGGAAGCTTGTTTTTTGGCTATAAGGCGACGGATTGTTCGATATGACCACAGCCTCTTCCAGTCGGCAGACCAGCCACGGCAGCGCCAGGATCTGCCGCGGCTGCTGGGACCAGATGCATATGCCGATCCCGATCGGCGGCCCGCTCGCCTTGCCGTTCCGCGCCTTGGGCATCACCCGCAGCAAGATGAACCCCGATATCTGCACGATCTGCGAACGTTCCTTTCAGTACGTCAAGAAGCAGCGCCAGATCACCGTCGACGCGACCATCCTGTTTGCCGATATCAGGGGCTTCACGGATCTGTCGGAGCGCATCGAGGCTGTGCAACTGAGCGAGATCGTCAGCCTGTTCCAGGATCGCTGCGCCCAGGCGATCTGGGCGCATGACGGCATCGTCAACAAGCAGATGGGCGACGGCCTGATGGCGATCTTCAATTTCCCGATCGTCCGCAACGATCACGCCGTCGCCGCGATCCGGGCCGCGCAGGAGATCCAGCGAAACTGCGCCGCGGCGCTGAACGGCCTGGTGCTCGACACATTGCCCGGCCGCACCCTCGGCGTCGGCGTCGGCATCCATTCCGGCGAGGTGCAGATCGGCGAATTCTCGAGCTTCCGCAGTGATTTCACCGCGATCGGCGGCATCGTCAACCAGGCGGCCAGGCTTGAATCCCAAGCCGCGGCGGGCGAGATTCTGATCTCTGCGGAAACGGCGACGAAGGCTCCCGACCTCGCAGCAGGCGCCGAAACGCGCATGCTTGCGCTGAAGGGCATCGAACAGCCGGTGCAAGCAAGCGTGCTGGTGAAGGGCTGAAGTACCGCACCTCTTTTTTCACGCTTTGATTGCTGGGGGAACCGACTGTAAGCGGGTTAACTCAGGAACAAGCGAAGGGATCTCTGGTTCTGACGACGCCCGAAAGGTGCTCGGCGAGGCTGCCAAGCGCCCCGCCGCTTCCTCAGTACTTCATGTTGCGTAATTCCGGAAAATCATAATAACGCAGCAGCTTATCATGGCAGCGATAGTCGTTCTTTTTCAGGTACAATATCATGTTGTGTTGCAAGCCCAGGCCGATATAGGACCAGTTCGGATTGCTGCGTTCCGTCGTGCGCGTGCAATAAGCGTATATCTGCTTTTCCGGATTCAGCAGAACCACGCTGGAAATCTCCGCCTTTACGAAGTTCCCCGGTTTAATGGTTCCCCGCAGAGCGTCGATGTACTCGCGTCGAACTGCGCTGGAAGGCGGCCGCTGGGAATCTGTAACGGACTGCGGCGCTGGCGTTTGGCAGCCGGTCAGCGCCAGCAGAGCGGCGCAGACAAGGAATTTGTTTTTCATTCAGTTGGATCTTCCTCTATTAAAATCGATAGATCGAGCTTTCCGGATGGCGGCGCTACCACGACGCTGGAGGCATGCCGCGCCGCCGGTCAACAAGGCCTGGAACGGCGACGCGGCCCGAGCCCTCGTCTCTTTCGTCAGGTCTTCATGCCGTTCATCTCAGGAAACGGGTAGTAACGCAGCCGCTTGTCGCGGCATCGATCGTCATTCGCCGTTGCGCCCAGCACTTTGCCCTCTGTGAACGAGACCCCGAGATAGGCCCAGTCTCCCCAGCTGTGCTTCGGCACCACCCGGACACAGTAAGCATAGATCTGTTTTTCGGGATCGAGCAGAACGACGCTGGATATGCGCGCCCAGACGACTTCTCCTGCTTCGTGTCTATAGCTTCTCTTGAACACAATATTGATGAAGTTCTGCCGGACTTCATTTGAGGGCGGACGCTGGGACTCTGCCACGGATTGCGACACCGGGGCGTTGCAGCCGGCGAGCGCCAGCAGAGCAGCGCAAACAAAGACTTTTATTCTCATTTCTTAAAGTCTCCAAAGAATCGGAGCGCATGTACGCTGCCTATTCCCACAAACACAGCGGGAATAATATTTGCAATACATGGCAAGAAATATCGTTGGCGTCACCGGCTGTCGACCGCATGACCGGCATCGTCCTCATGATCATCGATCGGCACGCCGGCTTCCAGCGCCGCAAGGATAAAGGCCTGCCTCACCGTCTCGGCCGGCATGCGCCCGGCAAGCCAGGCGCGGCAGAAATCAATCGTTCTCTGCTGATGGACGCCGCCATGGATCGGCCAGTCCGAGACGAGGGCATAAAGCGCATCCTGCGGCGAGCGGAGAACCAGCCGTTCGCCGATTTCAAGATCGATGGAAATCGGTTTTCCCCAGAAGGACGGATGGTCGCTAATGGCAATAACACCTGAAGCTGAATTGACCAGGAATAACTGCGGAAGACCGATCTCGGTTCCAGTGTGCGCCCGGATGGTATCACTATTGAAAGGCCGGGTACGCCGACATCGGAAGGATGCAAGAAGCAGCGTTGCGGCGCGTCCTTCGAGGCTCCGTCCGATGGACTGCGCACCTCAGGAAGAGGAGCGTTGGAGGATGCCGCGCCAGCGCTCAAGAGAGATCTTGAGATAACCGCCGGCGCCCAAGAGAGCCTTATCCTGAGGTGGCCCGCAGGGGCCCCGAAGGACGATGCGGGTGCGCCGGCTTAGCGGCGCCACGTCCCTAGGTGCCCTGGCAACGAAGCCGCGGCCGCCCGTTGTCAGGCGGGCAACTTGCAGCCCTTGCTCATACCAGCGGACTGCATGGCGGAAACCTTGCCTTTCGACGCGGCAATCTCGCCTTCCTTGTCTCCCCCCGCAACGCTGCCGATTGGGACGCCGACGAGAAAGACGCCGAAGGCATCGCCGTTCGCCGCACTGATCTGCTGCTTCGACAAGTCGTCCAGCTTAGCTCTCTCCTTTTTCAGTTCGACAGCGAGAGCTTCGCAGCCAAGGTTCGTATAAGCCGCCATCGGAATATCGACCTGCACGATGGCGTCAGGACGTTTGGCGCAACTGGCCAGTGCAGCGGTCGCCGCGAATGCGATAATGATCTTTTTCATGAATGGTCCCCGATTCCCGCAATAGCTGTAACATTGCCGCCCTCAGCGCGGGAGGTGATCCGCTTTTCAACCACAGACTTTTTATTTATGTACTCGGGAAAACCTCATTGCAGCCTCTTTGCCAACATTCCGCGCCCAACATTATTCGCCAATCTGAACGATTCATTCGTTTCCCTTTTGTACTCTTTCCCTCTTCCCTTTCGCGCTAACTCTCTCCATATTCCCGCCATGGCCAAATCTCCGAAGAAATCCCCCGCCCCGAATGGCTTCGAGGAAGCCCCGCAATCGTCCTTCGAGGGCGCTCCGCTGTCGGGTTCCGTCGCCGATTGGGTAAAGCAGCTGGAGGCAGATGCCGAAAGCTCCGGCGTCGAGTCGCAGCGCGAAATCGCCTCAAAGGCGGGCAAGCACCGCAAGAAGGTGGAAAATGAGGCGCGCAAGCATTCGGAGGCCGTCGGCGTCAACAAGAAGGTGGAGATTGCCGCTTCAAAAAGCGCCCGTGGAACTTCGATGGGCGGTTCCACCGACCCGAAGACGCGCGCCGCCGCCGGCCTCAACCCCGTCTCCGGCATGGATACGACGCTGGAGGAAGCCTCGTCGTTGCAGGCCGGCACCGCCGTCACCGCCACCGTCGAGGCGCTGTCGGCGCTGATCGAGAGCGGCAATCCGCTGCACAAGAACGGCAAGATCTGGACGCCGCACCGCCCTGCCCGGCCCGACAAATCCGAAGGCGGCATTACGATCCGCATGCAGTCGGATTACGAGCCGGCCGGCGACCAGCCGACCGCCATCCGCGATCTCGTCGAGGGGCTGGAGAACGGCGACCGCAGCCAGGTGCTGCTCGGCGTCACCGGCTCGGGCAAGACCTTCACCATGGCCAAGGTGATCGAGGCGACGCAGCGCCCGGCCGTCATCCTGGCGCCGAACAAGACGCTGGCCGCCCAGCTCTATTCCGAATTCAAGAACTTCTTCCCCGACAATGCGGTGGAATATTTCGTTTCCTACTACGATTATTACCAGCCGGAAGCCTACGTGCCGCGCTCCGACACCTATATCGAGAAGGAAAGCTCGATCAACGAGCAGATCGACCGCATGCGCCACTCGGCGACGCGCTCGCTGCTCGAGCGCGACGACTGCATCATCGTCGCCTCTGTTTCCTGCATCTACGGTATCGGCTCGGTCGAGACCTATACGGCGATGACCTTCCAGATGTCGGTCGGCGACCGGCTGGACCAACGCCAGCTGCTGGCCGACCTCGTCGCCCAGCAATATAAGCGCCGCGACATGGATTTCACCCGTGGTAGCTTTCGGGTGCGCGGCGATACGATCGAGATTTTCCCCGCCCACTTGGAGGATGCCGCCTGGCGCATCTCGATGTTCGGCGACGAGATCGACGCCATCACCGAGTTCGACCCGCTGACCGGCCAGAAGGTCGGCGACCTGAAATCGGTGAAGATCTACGCCAATTCGCACTATGTCACTCCGCGCCCGACGCTGAACGGCGCCATCAAGTCGATCAAGGAGGAGCTCAGGCTTCGCCTGACCGAGCTGGAGAAGGCCGGCCGCCTGCTGGAGGCGCAGCGCCTGGAGCAGCGCACCCGCTACGATATCGAAATGCTCGAAGCCACAGGCTCCTGCCAGGGCATCGAGAATTATTCCCGTTATCTCACCGGCCGCGACCCCGGCGATCCGCCGCCGACGCTGTTCGAATACATCCCCGACAATGCCCTCGTCTTCATCGACGAAAGCCATGTCACCGTGCCGCAGATCGGCGGCATGTACCGAGGCGACTTCCGCCGTAAGGCGACGCTGGCCGAATACGGCTTCCGCCTGCCCTCCTGCATGGACAACCGGCCGCTGCGTTTCGAGGAATGGGACGCCATGCGCCCCGACACCATCGCCGTCTCGGCGACACCGGGCGGCTGGGAGATGGAGCAATCAGGCGGCGTCTTCGCCGAACAGGTGATCCGCCCGACCGGCCTGATCGACCCGCCGGTCGAGGTCCGCGCGGCCCGCAGCCAGGTCGACGACGTACTCGGCGAAATCCGCGAAACATCCGCCAAGGGTTACCGCACCCTCTGCACCGTGCTGACCAAGCGCATGGCCGAGGACCTGACCGAATATCTGCATGAGCAGGGCGTGCGCGTCCGCTACATGCACTCCGACATCGACACGCTTGAACGCATCGAAATCCTCCGCGATCTGCGCCTCGGTGCCTTCGACGTGCTGGTCGGCATCAACCTTTTGCGCGAAGGCCTCGACATTCCCGAATGCGGCTTCGTCGCCATCCTCGACGCCGACAAGGAAGGTTTTCTGCGCTCCGAGACCTCGCTGATCCAGACCATTGGTCGTGCCGCGCGTAACGTCGACGGCAAGGTCATTCTCTATGCCGACCAGGTCACCGGCTCGATGAAGCGGGCGATGGAGGAAACCAGCCGCCGTCGCGAAAAGCAGATGATCTATAACCAGGAGCACGGCATCACCCCGGAATCGGTCAAGGCCAGGATCTCCGACATCCTCGACAGCGTCTACGAACGCGACCACGTCCGCGCCGATATATCAGGCGTCTCCGGCAAGGGCTTCGCCGATGGCGGCAACCTCGTCGGCAACAACCTGCAGACCCATCTCAACGCCCTCGAAAAGAGCATGCGCGACGCCGCCGCCGACCTCGACTTCGAAAAGGCCGCCCGCCTGCGCGACGAAATTAAACGCCTCAAGGCAGTGGAACTCGCCGCCATGGACGACCCGATGGCCCGCGAGGAAGCGAAGGCGATGGAGGGCAAAAGCGGCCGCCCCAATGGTAAGAACAAAGCAGCGCGCTCGAGTAACAGCCCTCATGGTGAGGAGGCCCAGGGGGCCGTCTCGAACCACGAGGGCGGGCGTGGAACCTCCTACTTCGCCAAACCCTCGATCGACGACATGGGCCCAGGCACTGACACCGCCACTCCGCTCTTCCGCAAACCCGCCCTCGACGACATGGGCCGCGACATCGCCGAACCCGCCAAGAAGGGCCTGTTCCGCAAGAACGACCTCGACGAAATGACTGTCGGCCGAACGGAAAAGCCAGTCATCGGGCATGTGCCGGAAAAGCCGGATGCCGCCAAGGCCACGAAGCGGTTTTCACCGTTGCTTGAGGGGCAGCCGGAGCGCGATGACGTGCGTCCGGTCGTACGCGGGAAGACGGGTGTGGGGAGCTATGAGGATCCGGGCGAGCAGAAGCGCAAGGGACGGACGAAGGGGAAGACTGGGCGGCCGGGGCGGTGAGGCAAGCGCAGCGCCGAGTGACCGTGCCCACTCCGCAAATTTACGAACACGGCGAACACCACCTCCCTTCACCCACACCCCGTCCTCCCCGTCCCCGCCACCAGCGCAAAATAAATCCGCTCCACCCGACAGGCAGCACTCCTGGCGCTCGCCTCAAACCCCGCCGCCGGCCATCCGCGTCGAGGGCTGCCGTCGGCCGCGATCAGCCAGTACCAGCGCTCGTCTGACCCCGTCAGATCGATCTTGAAGATCCGCCCCATGCAGACATCGCCATGGAACCCGATGAAATCGTCGCCGGCCTTCTCCTTCCAGGAGTGCCGCCATCTTCCCCTCGGCGTCTCGCCGCTGATGACCATCTCCCAGCTCTTCCACCCGTTATAGTCCGATTGCGCCGTCAGCGAGCCATCATAGGGTTTCGGCTCGATCTGCAGGCACCTTTCCAAAAACTCCGCGACCGAGTTGCAAACGGTGCTCCATGCCTCGTCATTGTGCCAGGTCAGCTTGTAGGCGAACTCATCGGAGACATTCTTCAAGGCTGCGGCGACGGCAGAGGCGACGCCTTCCCTGCTCGCCGGTTCGCCGTGCAGCCTGATGTGGAGATAGGTGCAGAGAAAATCTGCCGTATCTCGCGCGATCGGCTCGATGACATCGAGCTTTCGGCGCTTGCCAACCTCATAGCCGCCAAAATCCCGAATACGACGCTGAGGCTGTTTGCGAAGGGCATTATTGAGGAACGACCTTAGGAGCGTTCCGATATCGTCTTGCATGCGTTTCCTCTCCTCATGAGGATGTCTCTGCCGCATGGTTTCGTGAATGGCTCCGCCCGAGCCGGTAAAGTCAGATCAGCGTCGGTTCCGGATCGTCCTCGACTTCTTCGATGATCTCCGGCCTGTCGTTCTTCGGAGAGCCGACATCTCGGCCGATCTTCCACATCGTCATCAGCTCCGCCGGGAAGGGTTTCAAGAGATGGTTCGGGTCCGGCTCAGGCGACAGCCATCTCTCGTAATCCTCGCGATGCAGGATGACGGGCATGCGGTCATGAATCGTCGCCATCATCTCGTTCGGCTCACAGGTGACGACGGCGAAGTTGCGGATGGACGCGCCCTTCTCATCCGTCCATGCTTCCCAGATGCCGGCGAGCGCAAAAGGCGAGCCGTCCGTCATGGCGATGGCATAGGGCTGCTTGTTCTTGCCGGTCCCGTGAATGTCCTTCCATTCGAAGAAGCCATTGATCGGAACGAGGCAGCGACGCAACCGGTAGGCAGAGCGGAACATGCCGTTGGAGCTGATCCCCTCGCAGCGGACGTTGACCGGCGGCGGCCTGCCGCCGGGCTTCGCCCAGGAAGGCATCAGACCCCAGCGCGCGGTCACGAATATGGGGCCTAACGTATCGGGTTCGCGCACGATATCCCTGATAATAATAGGATAATCTTGCGACGGCGCTCCATTCCATCGGGGAAAGCGATTTCCCAGCCCGTCGATATCCCCGCCCTTCACCGCAAAGGCGAAATTGCTGATCAATTCTTCAAGCGAAGTTTTAACGAAGATGCGTCCGCACATTGCGCTCTCTGTCGATGGAGTATTAGATGTTCCGATTATGTTCTCGACAGAGACGTCGTCAACGAAGCGTCAGTTGTGTCCATTCAGGAATGCCCCTTCGCGGCCATGAGGACACAGAAATGAAGGATGAGAAGTGGGCGCCCTGACCTCAAGGCTGAGAGGAGGCCTGCCCCAGCCATCGGTCTATTGCGAAGCAAGCGGAATTGGCGGAGAAAACACGTCCGGCAAGCGGCGCGACTACGAATCGGAAACCACCCATGCCCGAACTCCGCATCGACCCCTTCCCCTCGCCCGCCGAACTCAACGCCCTCTGGTCAGCCGCCTGGAGCACGCCGAAAGCACCGGATTTCTCTCGCATCCTGCCCCGCAGCCTCGCCCATATCGGCGCCTATCACGACGACACACTCGTCGGCTTCGTCAACGTCGCCTGGGATGGCGGCATTCATGCCTTCATTCTCGACACCTCAGTGCATCCCGACACGCGCCGGCAGGGGATTGCGACGCGGCTGGTCAGGGAAGCGACGAGAGTTGCGCAGGAGCGCGGCGCTGAGTGGCTGCATGTCGATTTCGAACCGCACCTGACCGGCTTCTACCGCGGCTGCGGATTTTCCCCCACCGCGGCGGGCCTCATCAAGCTCGCATGAGAGGTCTCAACAGGCCGCCCTCAAACGGCAGGCGCCAAGCCCGTCATCAGGCGGAATAGCGACGCCGACGGTCAGGCGCCGACGCGCAATGCCAAAGCGCGCCAAACGAATACAGTTTTTCACGCTTATACCGCGAGCTTATGTCCGAATAGGAGGGGTATAAATTAAAAGACTAAAATACGCCTTTTGGTTTGCAAATTTAAAGTCCTTTCCCAGTATTTCAGCCTTACTTTTTCGTTAAAAGACCAAGAAAAAATCACAATTTTTCATTGAAAACTTCATTAATGGTTGGCATAGATCCCCGTGGGGTTGTCGTCGGCCGAGCCGATAAACAGTTCTTTCGGGGATTTCTCATATTTCAGAGTAAAACGCATCTTTTGGGGAAGATTAAAATATGGCCTTGAATATTCTGGATACAAACGGCGCCCCAATGGCCAACACCGGCGCCGAGTTCGAAGCCTACGACGTTATCCGCTACTCTGAAGCCAATCCTTCCGGACCTGTCTCCCTCACCGTCTCCGACTCCTCCACCGCGGACCTAGCTGACGAACTGGGCTCGGTATCGGCGGATGTGACCGGCTCGAGCGGCGACAACACGATCACGACCGGTGCCGGCAACGACATCCTCTCAGGCGGCGACGGCGCGGACACACTGACCGGTGGCGCCGGCGACGACATAATCTACGGCAATGCCGGCAACGACAAATTGGTCGGCGGTGATGGCAACGATCGAATCACCGATGGCGGTTTTAACTTTGGACCTGAGGGCCCGCTGCCGGAAATCCTGAACATCGACGCAGGCAACGGCGACGACGTCATAACCATAGACAGCTTCGCTGCGTTTACGTCGGGAACGATTGACGGCGGTGATGGCATCGATGCGTTGCGCACCTGGTCGCTCCACGGCCTGACGCTCAACAATGTAGAAAACCTTGAAACGGCAGCATTTCAGATTAGCGGTTCGAGCGCAGAGTTCGAGAGCTTTGATAGGATCGTAAGGTCAACTGACCCCGTCTTCAGTTATGACCCCTCGCTGGTGGTGATGGACAGCGCCCACCTCGATCTTTCCGACGAACTGGGAGATCTTGGCACTCTTGTCCGCGGCTTCTCCGGTATTGACGTCAAAACCGGCGACGGCGACGATGAGTTTGCCGGCAGCAACGTCAACGACATTTTCGACGGCAGCGGCGGTAGCGACCTCATCAATGGCAACGACGGCGATGATAAACTGACCGGCGGCGCCGGCAACGACACCATTGATGGCGGCGCGGGCATCGACACGGCTGCATTTGCAGGCAATTTCGCTGATTACTCCTTCGCGGTCGACAATGGCAGTCGCGTCGTGACGAGCGTGCTGGAAGGCACGGATAGACTGACAGACGTTGAATTCGCGCGCTTTGCCGATGGCGTCTACGACTTCGGGACGGAAACCTTCACGGTCAACAGCACCGAGCCGGGCACCCCGCTGAATATTCTGGACACGAATGGCGCGACGATTACCAAAATCGGCGCTGAGTTCGAAGCCTACGACGTCATCCGCGACTCCGAAATCAATCCTCTCGTCCCGGTCAACCTAGTCATCTCGGATTCAGGCACTGTAGACCTTTCCGACGAACTGGGCTCTGGCTCCGCCAATGTGATCGGCACAAGCGGCAACGATGTGATTACGACAGGCGCAGGCAACGACAATATTGCAGGCGGCGACGGCGCAGACACGCTGAACGGCGGCGCAGGATACGACAGCCTCAATGGTGGCGTTGGCAATGACACGCTGAATGGCGGTGACGGCAATGACCACATCTCTGGCGACGTCGGGAACGACGTGATCAGAGGCGGCGCTGGCAACGATACGATTGACGATGGTGAACTTTTCGGCCTAAGCGCGGAAGTCATTGACATCAATGCGGGCGACGGCAACGATTCCATAAGCGTAGGAACATTGGCTCCGCTGAATTCCGGAACGATTGATGGCGGCGATGGGATCGATACGCTGCAAGCCGCTTCGCTCCGGGGCTTGACGATCAAAAACATCGAAGTCCTTGAGACGGCAGGATGGTCGGTCGCCGGATCGAGCGCACAATTGGAAAGCTTCGATAAAATCGTCTGGTCGACCGATCCGTTTGGCGACTTTCGCGCCGCAGTGACACTGACGGACAGCGCCCACCTCGATCTCGCCGACGAGTTGGGAGATCTGGGAGCGTTCGTCGACGGCGATGCCTTCGGCATTGACGTCAAGACCGGCGGCGGTAACGACGAGTTCACCGGCACCGACGGCAACGACATTTTCGACGGCAGCGGTGGCAACGACATCCTCAATGGCAATGCCGGCGACGACAAATTGACCGGCGGCGCCGGCAACGACACCATTAATGGCGGCGCGGGCATCGACACGGCGCTGTTCGCAGGCAATTTCGTCGATTATTCCTTTGCGTTGAACAATGGCGATCACTTCCTCACAAGTGTTGCGGAAGGGACGGATACGCTGACAGGCGTCGAATTCGCCCGCTTTGCCGATGGCCTCTACGATTTCGGCACGGAAACCTTCACAAGCAATGATACCCAACCGAATGTGCCTTTGAATATCCTCGATACGTATGGCTTCATAACGACCATGACCGGCGCCGAGTTCGAAGCCTACGATGTCATCCGCAACTCGCCAACCGATCCTCTCGCCCCCGTCATTCTGTTCCTTTCAGATTCCGGGACGGTAGACCTTTCTGACGAACTGGGCTCGGCCGTCGCAGATGTGACCGACTTCGGCGGAGGCGATTCGATCATCACCACCGGCGCAGGCAGCGATAAAATCGCAGGCGGTTACGGCGCCGATACGTTGAACGGCGGCGACGGAAACGATTGGATCCATGGTGGAGATGGCAACGACACTCTGAACGGCGGTGATGGCAGTGATTTGCTCACGGGCGGAGATGGCAATGACATTCTGAATGGAGGCGACGGCGATGACCAGCTCTCGGGCAACACCGGGAATGACGTCATCAGAGGCGGCGCCGGCAACGATTTTATCTCGGATGGTGAACTGTTCGACGTTACCCCTGAGGTCTACGACATCGATGCGGGCGAGGGCGACGATGCCATAACTATTCAAAGATATGATTCACTGGCTTCCGGAGCAATCGACGGCGGTGCCGGGATTGATACCTTGCAAGCCTCCACGCTGACAGGCCTGACGATCAAGAACATCGAAACCCTTCAAACGATTGGCCTGGTTGAGGGTTCGAGCGCGCAGTTCGAAAGCTTTGATAAGATCATCTGGTTGACCGATCCGTTCGACAGTTCGCGCGCGTCATTAGCTGTGACGGATGGCAACCATCTCGACCTTTCCGATGAGCTGGGAGATGTCGGGGCGTTCATTACCGGTTACACCTCCGGCATCGACGTCAAGACCGGCGGCGGCGCCGACGAGTTTGTCGGCACCAACGGCAACGATATTTTCGACGGCAGTGGAGGCAACGACCTTTTCAATGGCCGTGCCGGCGACGACAAATTGATCGGCGGCGCAGGCATCGACACCGCGATCTTCTCAGGCAATTTCGCCAATTATTCCCTGGCTTTGAACAATGGCGATCACATCCTGACCAGCGCCGAGGAAGGAACCGATACGCTGACAGGCATCGAATTCGCGCGTTTTTCCGATGGCGTCTACGATTTCGCCACGGAAACATTCAAACTCAACAATACGGCACCGACCAATATCCAGCTCTCGAAAACCTCCCTCTCCGAGGATACACCGATCTGGACAACGCTCGGCCTGCTGAGCGCCAAAGACTCAGACGGCGACAAGCTTACTTACAAGCTCATCGACGGCGCCGACGATCACTTCCGCCTCAATGGCAATCGCATCGTTACCTCGAAGGCCTTCGACTACGAGACGGACAAATCCCACACGATCAAGGTTGCCGTCTCCGACGGCAAGGTCACCGTCGAAAAGGCCATCACGATCAACGTGCTCGACGTCAACGAAACGCCGATCAACCACGCTCCGATCAAGCTCTCGTTCTCGCGCAGCTCGGTCTCCGAGAACGTCGCGATCGGCACATCGGTCGGTCTCCTCTCAGCAGTCGATCCGGAAGGCGGCACGGTGAAGTGGCGGCTGACCGATGATGCGGACGGCATCTTCAAGCTCGTCGGCAACAAGATCCAGACGAAGGCCGCGATCGACTTCGAAAGCAACCACAGCCTGACCTTCACCGCCGAAGCCTATGACGCGGCTGGAAACACCACCAGCCACGACTTCACGTTCGCCGTGAAGGACGTCTTCGAGCCATCGTTTTCGAGCCTGCTGCACTAAGCGCTGATCTAACCTCAACATGATCGCTCCCAGATTCAGGGATGCGTCGCCAACCTCTTTTTTGAAAGTTTGAATATGGCCTTGAACATTCTGGACACCAACGGCGCTACAATTACCAAGACCGGCGCTGAATTCGAAGCTTACGACGTTATC
Organism: Rhizobium sp. NZLR1; assembly: GCF_017357385.1. Classification (NCBI taxonomy): domain Bacteria; kingdom Pseudomonadati; phylum Pseudomonadota; class Alphaproteobacteria; order Hyphomicrobiales; family Rhizobiaceae; genus Rhizobium; species Rhizobium sp. NZLR1. The sequence continues at coordinate 2,768,852 of NZ_CP071632.1, forward strand.
CGCTACTCCGCCGCTAATCCTCTCTCCGCCGTCGCCCTCACCGTCTCAGATTCCAGCGTGGCAGACCTCGCCGACGAGTTGGGCTCGGTTTCCGCGAGCGTCAGGGGCTCGAGCGGCCCCAATACGATCACGACGGGCGCCGGCAACGACACCATAGTGAGTGGTGGTGGCGCAGACACGCTGAGCGGCGGCGCCGGTAACGACTTGCTCAATGGTGAAGCAGGCAATGACACGCTGAATGGCGGCGATGGCAATGACGAGATTTACGGCGGCGTCGGCAATGACGTCCTCAAGGGCGGCGCGGGTAATGACACGATTAGCGACGGAGATTATTTTTCCGATGTCGCTGAAACCTTCAATATCGATGCCGGCGATGGCAACGACAAAGTGATTTTGTTCACCGGCTCTTTCGCCAAGATATCGGGAACGATAGACGGCGGGGCCGGCACCGACACGCTGCAAGCCAATGATCTGACAGGCCTGACGATCAAGAACGTCGAGATTCTCCAGCCTGCGACATCCAGCGTGACCGCATCGACGGCACAATTCGAATCCTTCGATAAAATCATCGGTACCGGCTCCGATTCTTCCGTGCAGCTGGTCTTGACAGACGGCGCCCATGTCGATCTTTCCGACGAGTTGGCAGGCAAGCTAAACTACATCTTTGGCGGCCCTAACGTTTCCGGCATCGACGTCACGACCGGGAGCGCTCGCGACCTTCTCACCGGAACTGCCGGCAACGACATCTTCGACGCCGGCGACGGTAACGACTACATCAACGGCAATGGTGGAAATGACCGGTTGATCGGTGGCAAGGGCGACGACGTAATCGTCGATGGTGATGTTTCGAGTCTTTCATCAGAAGTCTTCAATATCGATGCCGGCGACGGAAACGATATCGTAACCCTCCAGACACAATCTCAGGGGCTTTCCGGCACGATCGATGGCGGTACCGGCATTGATACACTGCGCGTATCCAGGATAGCCGGGCTGACGATCAAGAATTTCGAAATTCTTGAAACGAATGAGTATGGCTTTACCGGTTCATCCGCGCAGTTAGAAAGCTTTGACAAAATCTCGGGAACGAAGGACGCTTTCGGCTCCTCCATCGCCATCTTGAGATTGACGGACAAGGCCCATGTCGATCTTTCCGACGAGCTTGGAAACAGTCGGGCTAGTATATTTGGCACGGTCTCCGGTATTGACGTCAAGACTGGCGGCGGTGACGACATATTTACGGGAACCGACGGCAACGATACTTTCGATGGTAGCGGCGGCAACGACACGATCAACGGCAATGCCGGCAACGACAAATTGACCGGCGGCGATGGCAACGATCAGATCTTCGGCGGCGTCGGAAATGACGTCATCAAAGGCGGCGCGGGCGACGATAAAATCACCGATGGCGATAATATGTCGACCGCCCCTGAGGCCTTCGATATTGATGCCGGCGATGGCAATGATGCCATCAACTTGCAGTCACACTCTTCCGCGCTTTCCGGAGTAATCGATGGCGGCGCCGGCACGGACACGCTACAGGTCATCAAACCTACTTTAGGCCCGGGGCAGGAATCCATCGGGCTTGCCGGCCTGACGATCAAGAATGTTGAAATTCTTGAAACGGCGGGAGCCGAGGTTCTCGCTTCGGCCGCCCAGTTCGAAAGCTTCGACAAGATCGTCAAATACGACAAGCCGGGTTACGAGAACGATGTCCTCGCACTGACGCTGACAGACAGCGCCCATGCTGACCTCTCCGACGAACTGGCAAACCGCCACGTCGACATCTATGGCACCGCCTTCGGTATCGACGTCAAGACCGGCGGTGGCGACGACTATTTCTTCGGGACCGATGGCAACGACCGATTCGAAGGTGGCGCCGGCAATGACGCACTGTTTGGCGGCGCTGGCATCGACACGGCGGTCTTCTCCGGCAATTTTGCCAATTATACCTTCGCGATGAACAATGCTGATCATATCCTGACGAGCGCCAAAGAGGGTACCGATACGCTGCGTGATATCGAAATCGCTCGTTTTGCCGATGGTGTCTACGATTTCGCCAAGGGCACCTTCACGGCTGACCATAATGCCGCGCCGACCAATATCCAGTTATCGAAAACCTCCCTGCTGGAAAATACCCCGATCTGGACCACGCTCGGCCTGCTCAGCGCAAAGGACGCCGATGGCGACACGCTTACCTACAAGCTAATCGACGGCGCCGACGATCACTTCCGCCTCAATGGCAATCGCATCGTCACCTCGAAGGCTTTGGACTACGAGACAGCCAAATCGTACACGATCAAGGTGGCGGTGTCCGACGGTAAGGTCACGGTCGAAAAGGACATCACGATCAACGTCCTCGACGTCAACGAAGCCCCAGTCAACAAGGCGCCGATCAATCT